>JAFAKN010000317.1 GCA_019235415.1 Alphaproteobacteria bacterium | reverse complement strand
CGCCGCGCGCAGCCGCGCCACGGTCTCGGCGTCGACGGTGGGGACGTGGTCGATCTTGAGGTGCGAATGCGCCGCTGTCCGCACGCCGGCGGTCTCGTAGATGTCCTTGATGCCGACCGGAATGCCGTGCAGCGCGCCGCGGCGATGCCCGGCCGACAGCTCGCGGTCGGCTTGGCGGGCCGCCGCCCGGGCGAGCTCCGGCGTGAGCGTCGTGAAGGTGTTGAGCTTTGCATCGTGCTGCTCGATTCGAGCCAGGCAGGCTTCGACGAGGTCGATCGCGCGCAGAGCCCCCCTCGCCAGGCGCCGGCTCGCCTCGGCGATCGTGAGGCTGGCGAGCTCGCTCATCGGGCCGGCCTCGCAAGCGGCTTGAAGACATGCGCGGCTTCGGCTTCCGACGCAAGGTCGGCCGGAATGCGTGCCATCAGGCGCAGCATGCCGAGATATCCCTCATGCAGCAGCACGATGTCCTCCTCGGTGAGCTTCAGCCCGGTGTGCGCCGCGCGTATCCGGAATTCGTCCAGCGATATGTCGTGCCCGTCGTTCGCCACTTGCCCAGCTCCTGCTGCAGCGGAAAGATCGCGGAGTGTAACGGGGAGTCATGGGAAGGAGCGAGCAACATGATCGGACGGCGAACGTTCGGCAAAGCAGCCTTGGGTACCAGTCTTGTGCTCGGCAGCAGCCGCGCCCCGGCGCTGGCGCAAGGCCGGCGCGACATTCGCGTCGGCCTGTTCGGCGGCGACTTCGGCAATCTCAGCCCGGTGCTGCGCTGGGATATCCAGGGCGGCATCATCGCCTACAACATCTTCGACGGGCTGGTGGACATCGATTTCGACAAGCGCAGCATCGTGCCGCTGCTCGCCGAGGCGTGGACCAACAGCGATCCGCTCACCTGGCGCATCAAGCTGCGCGAGGGCGTGCAATGGCAGAAGGGCTACGGCGAGATCACGGCCGAGGATCTCGTCTACACCTGGAACTATCACCTGCAGACCAAGAGCTTCCAGGTCGGCACGGCGCTGTTCCCGCTCGACACCGTGAAGGCTGACGGCAAGTACGTGGTCGAGGCCAAGACCAGGCAGCCGTTCGGTGCCTTTCCCGGTGTCACCATGGGCTACGGCGGACTGATGGTGTGTGCCAAGGCGCACAAGGAGATGGGCAACGACGCCTACAGCGCCACGCCGGTCGGCAGCGGCGCCTTCCAGATCGAGAGCAAGCGCGGCTCGGAGATGGTGCTGGTGCGCAACCCGACCTACTGGCGCACGGGCTTTCCCAAGCTCGATCGCGTGACCTATCGCGCCATCCCCGATTCGACGACGCGCCTGCAGGCGCTGGCCAAGAACGAGCTCGACTTCGCCACCCATCCCGATCCGCGCGAGCTTCCCGCGATGCGCAAGAACGCCAACTTCGTGGTGAAGTCGACGCCCGGCTGGGAATGGGACTACACCCAGTTCAACCTGATCGACAGAAACTTCCCGCACACCAACAAGCTGGTGCGCCAGGCCATCTCCTATGCGCTCGACCGCGAGGCGATCGTCAAGGAGATCTACTACGGCGAGGCCCAGCCGACCGACAACCAGATCCCGGCCGGTTACATGGGCTATCGCGGGCCGCTGCTGAAATATCCCAAGAACGGCGACCTCAAGAAGGCGCAGGACCTGATCGCCCAGGCCGGCGCCAAGGGCTACGAGGTCGAGGTCATCACCTCGGACAAGGACTGGCTGCGCAAGGAGCTCGAGCTCGTGACGGCCATGGCGAGCCAGATCGGCATCACCTTCCGGATCAAGAACATGGACATGGGCGGCTTCAACAACTTGTGGCTCAACCGGCGCTACGACGTGAACATGGAGGACATCACCTTGGTGGCGCCCGATCCGGACGCGACGTCATGGTGGTTCCTGCACAGCAAGGGCTCGGTCAGCGGCTACAGCAATCCCGCGATGGACGCCCTGCTCGACGGCGCTCGCGCCGAGCTCGACCAGTCGAAGCGCGAGGCCCTGTACCATCGCATCGTCGACCTCACGCTCGAGGAATGCCCCATCATCTACCACTGCAACACCAACAACGTGCAGGTCTACAACAAGGGCCTCACGGGCTTCGTGCCCTCGCCGCAGGAGTACCGCGAGTCGCTCGCCGGCGTCTCGTGGGAAGCCTGACGTGTCACCCTTGAAAAGACCATGACATCGCTTCGTCTGGCATGGGCCGCCTTACCGTCCAGGCTGAAAATATTGGACCCGGTGCGGTTCTCTTCTAGCGACTGGTCGGTTGTCGAACGCCTGCGCGCGAATTTCAAAGATCGCGAAGCTCATGTTCAGCTGCCCGTGCCAATTGCTTGCTTTCGCGAGGCTGCCAGCAAAGAGATTTATGAATACGCGAAGCAATTCGACGATGTCGAAACGGTAAATGTCGATGACAACTGGTTCTTGGAACGATTTGTCAATGGGACGCCCGACGCGATGGCGAAATACGTACGTCTGTATAATGACGATGTCGATGCAATGATGGCCGTGCTCGTTCCTTCAGCGCGCTATCGCAAAGAGCATTATGCGTACGGCAGGTTTACCGTGCCCGAACCGCATGGCCTGCATACCGACCACAGTGCCGAGGATCCGGGTAGCGAGGGAGAACCGATATGCATAGCGAGGATTGAAACCCTGGGGACGCACTATGTCGCCGGCGATTACAAGGCGTATGATTCCAGAACACACAGCATGCTCAAGGCTTTGAGGCATTGGATTGCGGTTCCCGAAGGCGAGCCGGAAGATATTTTCGATGAGCTGTTGAAACGGGAGACTCTCAAGACCATTCCGGTGAATCACGTCATGCTGATGGTCGCGGGAAACAGCTCGGAAAACTCTCAAATCACGCAACATATCGCCGCCAGGCCGCCCGACGGCGGGCTGCATTCGGCGTTTTTTCAGAGGCAATACAAGCTCACTTAGGCTGACCGCTCAGCGCCACGTTCAACTCCACAGGCGCTCGGTCGCGATGTGAACGACGTTGCCGTCGTCTCGAAGGCGGGGGCCGCGCGGAGAGACCTTCTCTCAACAACAAGCCGCTGATCGCAGCGAGGCCGTCTCTCCGCTCGGGCCTCTGGCCCTCGGTCGAGACGACGATGACTTTACTCAGTCTGCCGCGATCCAGAATCGATCGAGCCCGGTCGCGTCGCCGTTGAACAAGTTGCGATCGCAGTGACTGACGCCTTGCACGATGCTGGTCTGGCCGTAGGCGGGGCGGCTCGCACTCTCGTCGCCCGCATACTGCCAGAGCCGCCAGCCCTTCGCCGCCCAGGCGAGCGGTATCTCGGTCGAATCGTGGTAGTCGGCGACCCACAGGCCGCAGCGCGCGAGGATCGAATCGGGCGTGATCCGGGCACCAAAGCTTAGGCCGGAGCCCGGCAGCGGATCACCATTGGCCCAGGTCGGATGCACGTAGACCACCGGCAGCCGGCCCATCGCCTCGGCCACTGCCCGGACGAAGTCCTCGGCCTGGTCGAGCCTCATGGAGTTCGAGGGATTGTTGTCGTTGGCCTCGAGATCGAGGGCAAGGAGGGTCTTGGGTCCGGGCCGCGAAACGGACAGGAAGAGCGCGGCCTGCTGCGCACCGGAATATTGTCCCGTGCCGAAATGATAGGTGCCCCACAGCAATCCTGCCGCCTCGGCCTGGGGACGTCTCGCAGCGCACGCCGGGTCGGCATGGTCGCCGCCCTCGGTCGCCTTGTGGATGACGCCGAGGATGTTGCTCTGACGGACCTCTCGGAAGCTGGTGACGGTCACGCTTCGACTGATGTCGATCACTGCGTCCAATCCCAGCGACGCACGATCCGGCGGCGGCGGCGCGATCGGATACTGATAGGGCGCCGAGGTTGGCACACGGCTGGAGCTGCATGCTGCCGCGGTCGAAGCCGCCAAGCCTGAGAGGACGTTCCGCCGAGAAATCATGTGCCGACAGTAAAACGTTGGCCATGACCTTGGCCATCAAAGGCAGGAAGTCCTTGGCTCGAGGCCATCTTCCGGCGGAGATACGGTCTGCGAGGGCGATCGAAAATGGAAACAGTCGATGTCAGGGGCTCGACACGGCCGACAACCGCACCCTGTTCGCCAAGGAGATCCTGCCAAGGCTTGCGGACCTCTAATTCCGTCGGCTCCGGTCGGGATGACGAACGAATTTGGCCTCGCCACGCTGAAGAACATCAATCGAGCCGAAGAAACCGCTTGGCGTTGCAGTACAGCCACTTCTCGACCACGGATTCCTTCAGCGGCAGCGCCTCGTACAGCGCAACCATCTCCGGGATCGACAGGCCGAACTGCTCGGCGGAAAAGCCGACCATCACCTTGTCCTGCAGTAGCGTGTTGCCGAACTGCAGCAGCATCTCCCAGCCCGATCCCTTGGTGCCGAAGTAGCGCGGGTGGTGCGAGGCGGTGTCGCAAGCGAGGTTCGGATGCCGGCGAAGCAGGCCGACCATGTCGTTGATCCACGGCCAGCCGCCCAGCCCGGCGACGATCCTGAGCTCCGGGAAGTCGATTGCGACCTGGTCCAGGTGGCGCGGATGGCCGAGATCGTAGGGCCGGTCGTTGGCGTAGTTCATCGAGGTGTAGATGCGCACCGGGATGTCGAGCTCGACGCATTTGGCATAGAGCGGATAGTAGCGCCGGTCGCTGGCGGCGAGCCCGTTGTACAGCGCGCCGACGCGCATGCCCTGCACTTTCTCCTCGCGCACCAGCCTCTCCAGCTCGCGCACGCCGCGCATGCCGTCGAACGGGCTTATAGTGGCGAGGCCGAAGAAACGCGTCGGATAGGCCTGCACGATCTTCGCCAAAAGCTCGTTCGGCATGCGGTGGATCACCGAGGTCTGCACGCCGTCGCGATCCATCTCCGCAACGATCTCAGCCAGCGACTTGCCAGCCGGCTTGGCGGCGTCCTTGGCGGTTTCCGGCTGGCGCGCGCCGCCCTCACGTCGCGTGAAGATGTTGCGGTAATTCTCGAAGCCGTAGCCGGGCAGCGGCGGCAGCAGCTCCGGATCGCCCTCGCCGATGCGATGCCCGGCGGCGCCGAAATATTGCCGTGGGGCGCCGGTTTCGTCCGGTGGCAGCACGCATTCCAGATCGATCACCCGTCGCATTGGTTCCTCCACCTTGACCTTCAGGACATTGCTGGCCTGCATCCCACACGTGCGCGTTGGCGCTTGCAATCCATTGGCAAGAGCTTTCGATGGCTTATTATCTCATCCGCCGTAGGGAGGAGCTGAAACAATGCAATACAAGCGAATCTCGGCCGATTGCCATCTCGACATGATCTGGTTGCCGCCGGATCTGTTCACCTCGGAGGCGCCGCGCGAGCTCAAGGAGCGGATGCCGTTCGTCAGCGAAGGAGCCAACGGCAAGGAATGGGTCGCGCGCAACGGCGCCTCCTTCGGGCTGGTCGCCGGCGTCGGCTCGGCCGGCCGGAAATACGAGCCCGGCAAGCAGCATCGCGCCGACCGCATGGCCGAGACCGGGCTGTACGAGGCCGGCCACAAGGGCATCCGCCGTCCCGGCGACCCGGACCTGCGCGCCAAGGAGCTCGACCGCGACGGCGTCGACGCCGAGGTGATCTACGGCGTGCTCGCGGCCGCGGCGAAGCTCGAGGACGCCAGCGCCTCGGCGGAAATGCTGCGCATCTACAACGACTTCATCATCGGCTTCTGCCGCCACTACCCGCAGCGCATGATCGGCTTGGCCTGCCTGCCGTTCGGCGACATCCCCGCCGCGGTGAAGGAAGTGCATCGTGTCGCCAGGCTCGGCGTCAAGGGCGTCGAGCTCAGCTGCTCGTGGAACATGACGCCGATGTGGCATCCGATGTGGGATCCGCTGTGGGCGGCGATCGACGAGACGCAGTTGCCGCTGCATTTCCACACCTTCCCGTCGGTCGATCCGAAGCTCCGCGCCGAGACCACCGGCGATGCCGGTCTCGCCATGCGCTTCAGCAGCATCTGCATGTTCCAGATGACGCTCGGCAACATCCTGACGGCGCTGATGGGGGCGGCGGTGTTCGAGCGCTTCCCGCGGTTCCGGGTGGTGTTCGGCGAGAGCGGGATCGGCTGGCTTCCCTACCTGATCGACCGCATGGACAACGAGTACCTGGATCAATACCGCGATATCAAGATGAAGCTCTTGCCGAGCGAATACTGGCGCCGCCAATGCCGCGCCACGTTCCAGTACGACCGCATCGGCACCAAGCTGATCGAGGATATGGGCGTCGAGACCCTGATGTGGGGTTCGGACTACCCGCATCCCGATGGCATCTGGCCGGACTCGTCGGACTACATCGCCAAGCAGTTCGGCCACCTGCCGGCCGACGTCACCCACAAGATCACCTGCGAGAACGCCGGCAAGTTCTATGGCCTGATGAATTAGGCCGGGAAGCCTGGAGGACGGCCGTGCCAAGCGACAGACGTTGGGTCGGGACCTGGGCGGCGGCGCCGGCCCCGGCCGAAGGTGTGATCGGGTTCAACAACCACACGCTGCGCCTGCACCCGCGCATCAGCCTCGGCGGCGACCGGCTGCGGGTGCGGATCTCGAACGCCTACGGCAATCGGCCGCTCGCCATCGGCGCGGCGCATCTCGCGTTACACGACAAGGGGCCGGCGATCGTCGCGGACACCGGCCGCAAGGTGAGCTTCGGCGGCCGTGAGTCGGCGGTCATCGCGGCCGGTGCGGTGCTGTTCAGCGACCCGGTCGAGCTTTCCGTTCCGTCGCTCGCCGATCTTGCGGTCAGCTTCCATCTGCCGGGCGAAGTTTTAGCGAATTTTGCGATCACCGGCCGCTATGCCAGGCAGACCAACTACGTCTCGCCACCCGGCAACTTCGTTGCCGACAGGGTGATGCCGGTCGGCAATCTCACCGACCAGTGGTTCTTCCTGTGCGGCGTCGATGTCCTCGCCTCGAGCGAGGCGCGCGGCGTGGTGGCGCTCGGGGACTCGCTGACCGACGGCAACATCTCGACCATCGACGCCTACTGCCGATGGCCCGACCAGCTGGCCCGCCGCCTCGTCGCCCGCGGCGGACGCCCGATCGGCGTCGTCAACAACGGACTGGGCGGCAACCGGATCCTGCACGACATTCGCGGCGACAGCGGCCTGCGGCGCTTCGACCGCGACGTGCTGGCCCAGCCCGGCGTGACGCACGCCATCGTCATGTTGGGCACCAACGATCTGCGCAACCGCTGGGCCAAGCCCGAAGAGGAGGTCACTGCCGAGCAGATGATCGCCGGGCTGCAGCAGATGGCGGTCCGCGCCCACAGCGCCGGCATAAAACTGATCGGCGCGACATTGACCCCGTTCGGCAACGAGACCTTCATGGCCAACGCCTGGAACCCGACGCGCGAAAAGCACCGGGTCGCGGTGAATGCCTGGATACGCCAAAGCGGCGCCTTCGACGGTGTCGCCGATTTCGACGCCGCCTTGCGCGATCCCGAGATCCCGACCCAGATGCGCGCGGCCGACGATTGCGGCGACGGCCTGCACCCGAGCGACAGCGGCTACTGCAAGATGGGCGACGCCATCGACCTCGCGCTGCTCGATTAGGCTCGTCCCTATCGACAGCCGACTATGTGGCCTTGCGCACAGATTTGCACGGCACGTGGCGCGACGATCGAGGTGCCTGAGCGTTGGACTCACTTGCAGGCGAGGCACTGATGGCGAGAGCGCCGACGACGACCCATCTCTACGGGCAACCGGACAACGAATACGAAGTCTTTCTGCCGTTCGCCGAAACGCTGGTGAAGACCCCGCACCGCAGCGGCCATAAGTTGCACATCACGGTGTCGTTGCAGCACCATAAACAGTTGGCCGGCGTCATCCTGCCGACGCTGCGCGTGCTTCATGCGCACCACAAGGTGATCCTGCCCGGCTTCTACGGCAATTATGCGTCGGGTCCGTTGGCGGGAAAATTCATCACGGTCTACGCCGGTCTGCCGCAGGTCACCCAACGCATCGTCGAAACCATCGATCCGGTCCTGGCGCGCCTGCGGCGGCAGGAGGGTATCCAGCCAGGTCCGACGCCGACCAACCGGCAAACCGGCCACACCGAGCATGAAGAGTTCGTCGGCACCAGCGGCATGATCACCTGGCTCTGGTTGGACAACCTCAGGCGGGATTGAGTCCCGTCATCCCGACCGGAGCCTCGGCTCCGGATGACGGAGCGCTCAGCCGAACGCAAGACGGTAGAACCGCGCGGCATTCTTCCAGAAGAAGCGGTCTCGATCGGCCTGGGAATGGCCCGCGAGCATGCGATCGAGGGAGCGGACGAGCGTGTCGTAGTCGATCCTCAGGCCGGCGACCGGGAAATTGCTGGCGAAGAGGCATCGTTCCATGCCGAAAATCGCAATCGCCTCCATGACGATGCGTCGGTTCGACTCGTAGTCCCAGGCGCTGTCCTTCAAGCCGAACTCGGAGACCTTGACGTGGACGTTCGGCTCGCGCGCCAGTGTCGCCATGCCCTGGCGCCAGGCGGCAAGCCCCTCTTCGCTGCGATCCCACGGGAAGCCGGTGTGGTTCAGCACGATCGCGGTGCGCGGAAATTGCCGTGCCACTTCCGCCGCTTCGGCGAGGTGCCAGTACGGCACGCGAAGATCCCACGAAAATCCGTACTTCTCGAGGAGGGCGAAGCCCTGCAGCCACTTGTCGTCCTGCATCGTGCCAGGTGCTCCCGGCGTTGCGGCGCCAGGGCGGAGGGACGTCACCGGTTTCGACCGAATGCCGCGCACGAGCGGGAACTGCGCTTGAGCGGCAAGGATCTCCTCGGCATTGTCGGTATGAAACCAGGCGTGGGCGACGATGGCGCCAGGAAAGCCGTAGCGCGTGTTTATCTCGGTCAGCCACCGCGTTTCGGCGACCTGCCCGGCGCGATCCATCTCGGCCTCGCAATGCACCGTCGTCAAAACGTTGTGGGCGCTCGAATCCCGCAGGTAGTCCTCGGGGAGGTAGTCGCGCTTGATCGCGTCGTAGGAACCCAGGAAGAAGTGCGGCTCGGGCTGGTCGGAGAGGAAGGGATAGCGGTTCGCCTTCAGGTCCCAAAGGTGGTGGTGAGCGTCGATCAGCGTGACCGCTCCGGGTGCTTCGCTCCGTTCGCCCTTGATGGTCATCATGATCGATTCTCGTTCCCTCAGCAGATGAGGCCCTCAGCAGGCGAGGCCCATCGTCAGGCCGATCACGTTCTGCCCGCGATAGGTGATGCGCGCCTGGCAATTGCAGAATTTGCCCAGGTAGACGACGTCGTTCGTGCCGCCGGCGATCCAGGCGCTCTTGGTTTCACGCACGGGCGTGCTCCAGTCGATGCCACAGCCGTCCGGCGAGGCAAACCGCTTCTCGCCGGCCTTCAGCAATCCGAGCGCCTCGCCATTTGAAAGACCTGGCATCACCGCGGTGTGCCTGACCATCCCAGCTCCGGGCGATGAGTCGACGGTAAACGCCGCCTCCTTGGCGAACGACCAGACGATCGAAACATTGGGCGGCTCCAGGTCCACGACGCGACACGAGAGCGGCGCGCCGACGCGGTGTTGCAACGTCTGGAACAGGAAGCCACCTTCGACCGCTGTCCTGAGCTTGGTGATGTCTGCTGCCGGCGGATGTCGCCCCTCCAAAGTGCAAGCCGGCATCGGCGCCTGGGCCGAAGCGTCCCCCCCGACCCCGAGAATGAAAGCGAATGCGATGATCGCGCCGAGCCGCCTCATCCAGGTTGCCCTTGCCCTTGTGGTCAGTTTCACGTTTCCGCTGGCAGGATAGCCAAGATCGAGAGAGGGCAACAAATGCAGGCACCAACTCGCCTTTTGCCGATGGTGTTGCCCCAGGCCGCTTCCGCGCTCGGGGCATCACACTGAAATGGCATGCCGGCGTCGCTGGGCAGTCGCCATCACGAGTGCTGCGAGCGCCTGGAACGCCGCGGTCAACGCCAGTGCCCAGCTGTAGCCGTCCGGATCCCAGCCGCCCGAGGCGGTGCGCGACCAGAGGTCGAGGATCCAGCCGATCCCCGCCTGGACGAGGAACGCAGCGCCAAGCGTCAGCGTGTTCGCGGCCGTCGAAGACCCGCCCGGTCTGCTCGGGAGAAAACATCTGGCATATCGCAACGTAGCCCACTGGTCCGGACGCACCGAGCACCGCGATCGCCAGCCAAAGCACGAGCACGACCAAGGGTTGACTCGGCTGCAGCATGAGGCCGGCCTGCAGCAGCACCAGGCCGGCAAGCGACACGATCGGAACGAGAAAAGGCGGCAAGCCGACCGCATTCGCCCGGCTGGCGGCGCTGCCGGTAAGCACGTTGCCATCGCGAATGTGTAGAGGAACAGCACGCCTGCTCGCGCCGGCGGCGACGTGGTGAGCGCGGTGCCGAGTGCGCCGATCGCGGTGGCGATGCCGGTCACGAAGGCGACCCGGCCGCGTTCGAACCAATCGGCGTGCGCCTTGATCACCGCCATCAGGCCGCCCGAAACCCCGATGCCGAGCACGATCCGCGCCGCCGCAAGCCCGGCGAAGCCCGGCGACAGCGCGAACATCGCGAAGCCGATCGCCGCGAACACCATCAGCACGGCCTGCACGCGGCGCGCACCGAACGCATCGAGCGCGACGCCGAGCGACAGCTGCGCCGCCGCATAGGCAGCGAACAGGCAGGCCGCCAGCACGCCCGGCTCGCTTGCCGACAGGCCCAGCTCGACGGCAAGCACGGGACCGACGATCGCCATCACCGTGCGCGCCGACTGGTTCAGGGCGTTTGCCGCGGCCAGCGGAAGCGTCACTCGGACCAGCCTCCGAGAAAGGGTCACGCCGGCCTTCAGGCGAGCTTCGACAGCACGCCGTCGCGGAAGCGATGCATGTTGTCGATCGTGCCCTGCAGGGGCTGCGCCCCGCCATAACCGAACAGCCGCACATCGACCGCGGCGACGCCGAGCTCCTGCAGCCGCCGGATATCACCGACCCAGTCGGCATCGCCGCCGGTGAACAGCTCGGCCTCGCCTGAGAGGCTCCCACGGGGGCGCACGCCTGGGCCGGAGAGGACCCGAAAGGCGAGCGTGATCTCCTTCGGATCGCGGCCGCCGCGCTCGCAGAAACCGCGGAAGCGTTCCAGCCCCTGCTTGAAGGTCGAGACCGTGTTCATCGGATGCTGCGGGTTGGTGCCGACCGGATACCAGCCGTGGGCATAGCGGATGGTGCGACGGAGCGCCGGCGCACTTTCCCCCGCCGACCCAGATCGGAACGGGCTTCTGCACCGGTTTGGGCGTGAAGACCACATCGTCGAAGCGCACATACTTGCCGGCGAATTTCGGCGCCTCGGCGGACCACAGCTCCTGGCACGCAGCCATCCATTCGTCGGTCACGTTGCCGCGATCGTCGAACGGCGCGGCGCCGATCGCCTCGAACTCTTCGCGGCACCAGCCGACCCCGATGCCCAAAGTCAGGCGGCCCCTGGAGAGGTGGTCGATGGTGGACAGCACCTTGGCGGTGAGCACGGCCGGGCGGTGGGGCACCACCATTACCGACAGGACGAAGCGAAGCTTCTTGGTCAGCCCGGCGACAAAGGCCGCGGTCGTCAGCTGTTCGAGCCACGCCGCCGAGGCGCCGGCCGGGAACTCGCCGGTCCCGGTATAGGGATACTTCGACTGCAGACTACGTGGCACCATGATGTGGTCGCTGATCGTGACGTAGTCGAAGCCCAGCGCCTCGCCTTCCGTGACGATCCGGACCAGGCTATCCGGCTCGATCAGCGGACCGGTGGTGGGCGCGTTGAAGCCGATCTGCATGACGTTCTCCTCCTGAGGGCGAAAGCCGCCAGATGCCCTCGCTCTGCCGGCCATTTATCGTTTCCGACGTGAGTCCCGCACACTCCTCCCGTTCGAGGTAGAGTTCGTTGCAATGGTGACTGAGTGCAGTACAAGCATTTTGCGCTGAGTGCCCGTGGCGACCACTTTTCAGCATAGACATAACAAGCTGCACGACTTGCGCCCAATCGACTCCCTGCGCCGCAAACTTTAGCCGAGCGCGCCGGTAGTGCTACAATTGGCTTGTCCGCCGACGCGCCGCTGTGGAGGTTGACAGAAACATGGATGACAGGAAGCCGATGCTGGAGGCCACCGCGAGCGAAGAGGCCCGCGATTTCATTCGCGACCTGGTCCAGGCCGATCTCGCCAGCGGCAAGGTGCGGGACATCGTTACGCGCTTTCCCCCGGAGCCGAACGGCTATCTGCATCTCGGCCACGCCAAGTCGATCTGCCTGAATTTCGGACTTGCGGCCGAATACGGCGGCCGCTGCCACCTTCGCTTCGATGACACCAACCCCGTGAAGGAGGAGCAGGAATATATCGACGCCATCAAGCGGGACGTGCACTGGCTCGGCTTCGACTGGGGCGAGCATCTGTACCATGCGTCGGACTATTTCCAGACGTTGTACGACTGGGCCGAGCACCTCATTCGCGCCGGCCTTGCCTACGTCGACGACACGCCGCCCGACGAGATGCGGGCGATGCGCGGCACGCTGACCGAACCGGGCCGTGCTTCGGCCGATCGCGACCGCTCGGTGGAAACCAATCTCAGCCTGTTTCGCGAGATGCGCGCCGGCAAGTTTCCCAACGGCGCCTGCGTGCTGCGCGCGAAGATCGACCTTGCGTCCGGCAACATGAACCTGCGCGATCCCGTCCTGTATCGCATCCTGCACGCGCCTCACCCGCGCACCGGCACGCAGTGGTGCATATACCCGACCTACGATTTCGCGCATGGCCAGTCCGACGCCATTGAACATGTCACGCACTCGCTCTGCACCCTGGAGTTCGAGGACCATCGTCCTCTCTACGACTGGTTCCTCGACCACTTGCCGGTCCCGGCGCGCCCACGCCAGACCGAATTCGCCCGCCTCAATATCGGCTACACCGTCCTTTCCAAGCGCACCCTGACGGATCTGGTACGGCGCGGCATCGTGAGTGGCTGGGACGATCCGCGCATGCCGACCCTTGCCGGCCTGCGCCGCCGCGGCGTGCCTCCGGAGGCGATCCGCGACTTCGTTCGGCGCATCGGCATGTCCAAAGCCAACAGCGTCGTCGATCTCGCCATGTTCGATCACGCGATCCGCGACCGTCTCAATCAGACGGCCCAGCGGCGCATGGCGGTCCTGCGGCCACTCAAGCTCGTAATCGAGAATTTTCCCGAAGACCAGGTCGAAGAGCTGGAGGCGGTCAATCATCCGGGGGACCCTGCCGCCGGCACGCGCGCCCTGCGCTTTGGCAGAGAGGTTTTCATCGAGCGTGACGACTTCATGGAGAACCCGCCGAACAAATTCTTCCGGCTGGCGGTGGGACGCGAGGTGAGGTTGCGCTACGCCTATCTCGTCACCTGCCGCCAGGTGGTGAAGGACGCGGATGGCAACGTGGTGGAACTGCGTTGCACCTACGATCCAGCCAGCCGCGGCGGCAACGCGCCAGACGGTCGAAAGGTGAAGGCCACCCTGCACTGGGTGTCCGCCCGGCACGCGCTCCCCGCCGAAATCCGATTGTACAGCACGCTTTTCAACCGGCCCGACCCGGGAACCGGTGGCGATCTCGACGCCGACTTGAATCCGGGCTCGCTCGAAGTCCTGTCGGGCGCGCTGCTCGAGCCCTCCTTGGCCGAGACGGCGGTGGGGGAAGCAGTCCAATTCGAACGGCAGGGCTATTTTTGCCCGGACCTGACGAGCGGGCCGAAGGCTCTCGTGTTCAACCGCACGATCGAGCTGCGGGACACCTGGGCAAAGTTGCAGGTCGGCGGTTAAGTGGCATCACTGCGAACAATCCTGCGCATATCTGCGCTTGGACATGGAGAGCTGCACCTAGGGGGAAATCCTGCGAAGCGCGCAAGCGCGAAGCAGGATGGTGCCCCCGGTCGGACTCGAACCAACACTTCCGTGAGGAAACCTGATTTTGAGTCAGGCGCGTCTACCAATTCCGCCACGGGGGCACGCTCTGGTGCGCCGCGAATAAAGCCGATGCGCGGAAGGCGGTCAACGCTCGTGCGGGCCGAGGTGCCGGCATTCGTCGCCGGCTTTCCTGCCCTACCCTGCCGGTCGCTGGAAGCCACGGAACTGGCTGGCGAGGGTGACCGCTGCGCCTGGCCCATCGTCATCAAGGCCCTCTCGGCAGCTCGCTGTCTACAACTGTTCCGTGCAGACGATGGACGCCCTTCGTGCAATGCCAAAATGGCAAGCTCTCCCGGCAACTTCACCGCCTCGTGGCGATGGACCAATTCTTGCAGGTGGCGGGGAAGATCGCCACAGTGTACACAAACCACGCGTGTAGACCCGTCGGGAAGGCAAGCCGATGTCACATCGTCATACCAGAAAGCGCCACCGCGACCGCGCGGCAATCGCGCGCTGGCGCACTTACGATGACGGCCTGTTCAAGCGAATTGGCATCTCGCGCGATGCTCTGGAAAAGGCGCAGTGGGGCTTTCGAGGCTCGATCCTGTTCCCCGGCGAACCCGGCTACAGCCCCGGCACGCTGCTGTCCAATGCCCGCTTCGATCCGCAGCCCTCCGTCATCTTCATGTGCGAAGTCGAGAACGACGTCCGCATCGCGCTCAACATGGCGGGGGGTGGTCCTGCGACGGTGCCCTTCACCGTGCTTTCCGGCGGACACTGCACGGCGGGATTCTCGGCGACGGACGGCATCCTGATCGACGTCAGCAAGCTCAATTCGGTGACGGTCGATCCGACGAGCATGACGGCCGTCATCGGTACCGGCTGCAACTTCGCGACGCTCTACGCCGCGCTCGACGAATACGGACTGCACGTGCCCGGCGGCGAGTGCGACGAGGTTTGCGTCGGCGGCTACATGCAGGGCGGCGGCCAGGGCTTCACCAGCCGCACGTTCGGCATGCACTGCGACAACGTCATCGAGGTGCGCGTCATGCTGGCGGACGGCTCGATCGTCACCGCCAACGCTCAGCAGAACTACGATCTGTGGTGGGCCGTGCGCGGCGGGACGGGCGGAAATTTCGGCGTCCTGCTCACGGAAGAGGTCCAATTGCGTCCGCTCGGGCAGGTCTATGGCTGGGCGGTGCGCTGGCCGCTGACTGAGGAGAGCGATCGTGCCAATGCCGCCGCGGCCCTCTACATGCTGCAACAGCAATACATGCTGACGGCGCCGCCGGAGCTCAATCCGCAAGTCATGATCTGCTACCAGAGCGAGACCGGCCCCGGCTCGCCTTTCGTCCCCTACCTGATGATCCGCGGCCTCGACACGCGCGGCAAGGCGGTCGGCGAGGCGGTCTACCAGGCGTTCGGCGCGCTTGCCGGGGCCGAGATGCAGTACGACCTGGTCGACGGCTTCACCGTCGTCAACAAGACGCTGCTCGAATCGCCGAACGAAATCCCGCAGCTGCCGACCGAGATATGGCCGCCGGAGGACAAGCAGGCGCGCTACGTCTCGATGAGTCTCACGCAGCCGCAGTGGCAATCGCTGCTCGACTTCTACATCACCGCGCCCAACCAGCCGAACCAGTATTCCTACATCTGCCTCGAGCTCTATGGCGGGGCGATGAACAGCTATCCGATCGAGGACAGCGCCTTCATCCACCGCACGAGCGCCTTCAGCGCCTTCATGGACGTCTTCTGGTACGGCAATGAGCAGCAGCCGCTCGCCGAAGCGTTCCTCGACTCCTGGTGCAGCTTCATGAACAATTTTGCCAACGGCGAGATCTACCAGAACTATCCCAGCCTGAACGTGCCCGACTACCGCACCAGCTACTGGGGGCAGGCCTTCAGCGGCCTCCTGGCGGCGAAGCAGAAATACGACCCGCAAAACTTCTTCGCCTTTCCGCAGATGATCTCGCCGTACCCGGACGGCAGGGCGACAGGCGCCATCTGGCCGCCGAAGCTCGCCGAGGCGCTCAAAAAGCCGATCGAACGCAGCGGGCCACAGCGAGTTCGCCGATAGGAGGGGCCGGTCGATGGCGACGGACATCGACCGCTGGCTCGAGTCGTTGGGCCTCTCAGCCTATCGCGAGGCGTTCGCCGGCAACGACATCGACCTCGCGACGCTGCGCCTCCTGACCGCCGAGGATCTGCAGCAGATCGGCGTCAAGTCCGTCGGCCACCGGCGTCGCATGCTCGAAGCGATCGCAGCACTCGGCGGCGAGCCTGCCACGCCTCAGGAGGCGGCGAAGTCGGCCGCACCGGCTCCGCCGCCGAAGCAGGTCCCCGCCCGCACCTCGGGGCCCGAGCGACGGCAGATCACGGTGATGTTCTGCGACCTGGTGGATTCGACGGCGCTCTCGGTGCGGCTCGACCCCGAGGACCTGCACGAGCTGCTGACCGCCTACCGGGCCTGCATCGCCGAGACGGTGCAGGGCCATCGCGGCTTCATCGCCCACTATGTCGGCGACGGCGTGTTCATCTATTTCGGCTACCCCCAGGCGCACGAGCAGGATGCGGAGCGCGCGCTGCGCACCGGCCTTGCCATCATCCGCAAGCTCGGCCGGCTCGCGCCGATCGCCGGCGCCGTGCCGCAGGTGCGCATCGGTGTGGCGACCGGTCTCGTCGTGGTCGGCAACGTCGCCGAAGGCGGCGCGGCTGCTAAGGTCGACGTCACGGGCGAGACGCCCAATCTCGCGGCCCGCATCCAGGCCCTGGCCCGGGCCAACGAGCTGGTGATTGCCGAGAGCACGCGCGCGTTGGTCGGCAACCTCTTCGACTGCATGGAGCTTGGCCGCTTCGAGGTGAAGGGCATACCCGACCCGGTGCCGGCCTGGCGGGTGACCGGCGAGCGCGCCTTCATGAGCCGCTACGATGCGATCCAGTCGGCGCGCGGCGGCACCGACTTGGTCGGGCGCGAGAGCGAGCTGGCACGCATCGAGGATCGCCTGGCCGCCGCCCGTGCCGGGTCGGGACAGGTCGTCCTCGTGGTGAGCCAGCCGGGTTTTGGCAAGTCGCGCCTGGTCGAGGAGGTGCACCGCATCGCCGCGGCGGAGGCGCGCGGCCGGTTCGTGTTGCAGTGCTCGCCCGACCAGGAGCAGACGCCGTTCTATCCGATCATCCATCAGTTGGAATATGCCGCGGGCATCGGCACCGAAGACGCAGCCCTCGAGCGTCGCGACAAGCTCGAGGCCCTGCTGAAGCGCATCGGCGGCTATTCCGCCGACCGCCTCGCCGTCGTCCTCGACCTTCTGCGCGTCGAGCTCGAGGCGGCGCCGGCATCGCACGCCGTCAAGATCGGCATGACCAGAGCGCGGACCATGAAGGCCCTGCTAGAGATCACCGAAGCCGCTCTCGACGCGGCCTCGGTCATGGTCGTCGAGGATCTGCATTGGGCCGATCCCTCGACCGTCGAGCTGCTCGACCGGGTCGTTGCCATGGTGCGCAACGTTTCTGCGCTGGTAGTGGCGACGGCGCGTCCCGAATTCGTAGCAACCTGGGAGGACCAGCCGCATGTCACCGTGCTGCGCCTCGACCGGCTCCCGCCGGCCGAGCTGCGACGCCTGGTGCTGGGTCTCGCGAAAGGCGATGAGCTCCCGCCCTTTGTCGTCGACCAGATCGTGGCGCGCTCCGACGGCGTTCCGCTGTTCGCCCTCGAGCTGGCGCGCGGCATCCTCGCCAGCGGACACCGGCAGGGTGGCGCCCTCGCCATCCCCTCCAGCCTGACCGAATCGCTGCTGGCACGGCTCGATAGGCTGCAGCACGGCCGAGAAACCGCGCAACTAGCCGCGGTGATCGGCCGCGAATTCCCTGTCGCGCTCCTGATGTCGATCTCGGCCGAAGAAGCAGAGGCGACGCGCGCGGGCGTCCGTCGCCTGCTTGAGAGCGGCATATTCGTGCGGCGCCACAGCTCGTTCGGCGAGGCGGCCGGCTTCTCTCACATGCTGCTGCGCGATGCGGCCTACAATCTTCTGCTGCGCCGCGACCGGGGCCGGTTGCACGACCAGGTCGCCCAGTCGCTCGAGCGGCAGTTTCCCGAGATGGCGACGGCCATGCCGCAGCTCGTCGCCCACCACTTCACCGAGGCAGGCAACCGCGGCAAGGCCATCGAGTACTGGGAGCGCGCCGGCGCCGACGCTGCCGCCCGTTCCTCGCCGGTCGAGGCGATCGCGGACTACGAAAAGGCCCTCGAGCTGCTGGCGACCTTGCCGGCAGCGGGCGAACGCGAGGAACGCGAGCTCGCCCTGAGGCTCGGCATGATCGGTCCGCTGATCGCAGTGCGTGGCCACGGCTCGCGCGACGTGGCAGACGCCGTCGAACAGGCCCTGGAGCTGCACCGCCGCCTCGATTCCAGGCAGTCCATCGTGCCGCCGCTCACCCTGAAGTGGCTGGCCCAGCTCGGCGGCAGCGACAACGAGGCGCTGTACGGCACCGCCCGCCTGATTTCCGAAAAGGCGGCGGAGGGAACCGAGGTCGACCGCCTGCTCGCGCGCCGCACCATGGGGACCACGCTGCTGTTCCGCGGCGACCTCGAGGCCGCGGTCCGGGAGTTCGAGGCTTTCCTGGAAATCTACGATCCCGCCGGCCACGATGCGGCGCTCGCCAAGGCGGGGGCGACCAGCCATGCGGGAGCATCTTTGCTCGGGCTTTCCGAGTGCTTCACGCTCATGGACCGGCCGGCGGAACGCGACAAGTGGCGCAACGCCCTGTTCGCTCATGCGCGGGAACGCAACCACGTGCCGAGCCTCTGTCCGACCTTGACGTTCGGCGGCTGCTGGATCTCCGCGACGGTGCGCAACTTCGAGGAATTCGCGCCTTACGCCGAGGAACTCGGCCGCCTCGTGCAGCGGCACGACCTCACGCCCTGGCAACCCCATGCCAACCTGATGATCGGCCTGGCGCGGATCCATCGTGGATCCAATGCGGACGCCTTCGCCCTCGCCCGGCGGGGCATCGATGCGCTGGTTGCCATGAACGCCTATGCGCTCAGCAGCTGGATCGTGCTGTTCGCCGACGCCTGTGACGCCTGCGGGCGGATCGAGGAGGCGGCGGCACTCCTGCCGGTGGCCGAGCTTCGCATCGAAAAAGGCGAGCGCTGGGTTGCCGCGGAGTTCCACCGGCTGCGCGCCAAGCTGGGCGCTGCGCGGGGCAGCCGGACCGCCAGCATCGACGGCGACTTCGAAGAAGCGATGGCGATCGCCGAGCGGCAGGGTGCCGCTCTGCTGGTCGAGCGGGCGCGAGACGATCTCGCGCGATGGCGGCGATGAGCGACGTCGACGGCTGGCTCGACAGCCTGGGGCTCTCGGCCTATCGCGAGGCTTTCCGCGCCAATGACGTCGACTTCGAGACCTTGCGACTGCTGACGGCGGAAGATCTGCAGCAGATCGGCGTCGCGTCGGTAGGGCATCGCCGGCGCATGCTGGCGGCCATCGCCGACCTCAAGGAGGAGCCGAGCGATCCTCCCGCACCTGCCGTCCGACCGGCCGTTCGGCCTGCCCCACAGCCTGCCAATGCGGCCCCTGCGCCTGCCCGCGTTCCCGTTGCCGAACGGCGCCAGATCACCGTCATGTTCTGCGATCTGGTCGGCTCGACCGAGCTTTCGACGCAGCTCGACCCCGAGGATCTGCACGACCTGCTGGCCACCTATCGCGCCTGTGTCGTCGAAGCGGTGCAGCGCCACAGGGGCTTCCTCGCCCACTATGTCGGCGACGGCGTCTTCATCTATTTCGGCTATCCGCACGTGCAGGAGCAGGATGCCGAGCGTGCTCTGCGGGCGGGGCTGGCCATCATTCGTGCCGTGGCCGCCATGACGCCCATCGCCGGAGCGGTCCCGCGCGTGCGCATCGGCGTGGCGACCGGCCTCGTCGTCGTCGCCAATGTTGCGGCCGGCGGTTCGGCGGAGAAGGTCGACATCAGCGGCGAGACCCCCAATCTCGCCGCGCGCCTGCAGGCGCTTGCCGGCCCCAACGAGATGGTGATCGCGCCCGGCACGCACGCTCTGGTCGGCGATCTGTTCGATGGCAGCGAGATCGGGCGCCTGGAGCTCAAAGGCCTGCCCGAGCCGGTGCCCGCCTGGCGGGTGACCGGGGAACGCGTGGTTGCCAGCCGCTACCAGGCGCTGCGCGCCGCCCGCGGCAGTAGCGGCCTGATCGGCCGCGAAAGCGAGCTCGCCCGGCTGAGCGACCGGTTGGCCAAGGCCAAATCGGGCGCCGGCCAGGTGGTGCTGGTGATGAGCGAGCCCGGCTTCGGCAAGTCGCGCCTGGTCGGGGAGGTCCACCGCATCGCCGCCAGCGGAGGCACTAGTGGAGACACTAGTGAAGGCGGCCAGCTGGTGCTGCAATGCTCGCCGGATCAGGAGCAGACGCCTTTCTATCCGGTGATCCACTATCTCGAGGTCGCGGCCGGCATCGCCGTCGAAGATGCGCCGTTGATCCGACGCAACAAGCTGGAGGAGCTGCTCAAGCGCAACGCCATCCATTCGCCCGAACGGCTCGCGGTCGTGCTCGACCTGCTGCGCGTCGATGCCGAGCTCGCCGCCGCGCAACCGGCGGCGGCGCTGGTCGACCCGCGCGCCCGGCGCCTCAGGACGCTGCTCGACCTCGCCGAGGCCGCCATGCTGCGCACCGCCGTGCTGGTGGTCGAGGATGTCCATTGGGCCGACCCGTCGACCGCCGAGTTCCTCGGCATGCTGGTCGGCTTGATGCCCCGCATCCCGGCGTTGCTCGTCGCCACGGCGCGGCCGCAGTTCGCGGCTGCCTGGGAGGACGAACCGCAGGTCACCGTGCTGCGCCTCGACCGCCTGCCGACCGCCGAGGTGCGGCGGCTCGTGCACAGCATCGCCGGCACGGAAGGGTTGCCGGCGACGGTCGTCGACCGGATCGTCGCCCGCTCCGACGGCGTGCCCCTGTTCGCGCAGGAGCTGACGCGCGGCATCCTGGCCAGCGGCCGCCGCCAGCAAGGCGCGTTGACCAT
>JAFAKN010000014.1 GCA_019235415.1 Alphaproteobacteria bacterium | reverse complement strand
TGGTTCCCCTGCTGCCGCAAGCGGTCGACGCCCTGAAAGCCTATCGCGACGCCTGTCCCTTCCTGGGTGCACTCGGTCCGCGGGACAGTTTCTTCCTGGGCGCCCGCGGCGGACCTCTCGATCCGGCAATCGTGCAAAAGCGCGTACGCGAGATCCGCCGCAGCCTCAACCTGCCTGAAGGCGTGACGCCGCACGCGCTGCGCCATTCCTTCGCCACGCACCTGCTGGGCGCCGGCGGCGACCTGCGCACCATCCAGGAGCTTTTGGGCCACGCCTCGCTGTCGACGACCCAGCGCTACACCGACGTCGACGCGGCTCGCCTGATGGCGGTCTACCGCGCCGCCCATCCAAGAGCGAAGGGTTAACGCTCATCGCTGGGAGTGCGCCACGCCGGTAGCGCCTTTTCTCTTCGCTATCCACACCGCATGAGCGCCACGGAGTGGCGCGCTCCCAGCTATGAAGTCAGCGGCCAAACACCTTCGCCAGGAACGCCTTCACGTCGACCACGAAGGCTTTCCATGCCGCTTCGTTGGCGCCGTAGTGGGCGCCGCAGCAGCCGCCGGGTTTGCTGCGGTTGCCGACGTCGGCGAGGTAGCGCACCGGCAGCCCGAGCGCGTCAAAGCTGTGATGCGCGCCCTCGTAGATGTGCGCTTCGATCAGGTCATGGCCTTCGATCACCCGATCGATCACCGCCTTGCATTGCGAGACCGGCGTCCAGTCGTCCAGCGCGCCCATGGCGATCAGGGTCGGCTGGCGGACGGCGAGCTTCGGGCCGAGCGCGTCAGCCAGGGCGCAATCGGGATAGACGAGGATCGCGGCCCGCGCCGGGGTTTTAGCGGGCGTGTCGGCCGGCGTGAGCGCCCGCAGCGCCGCCACGCCGCCGCCGTAGGAGTAGCCCATGAAGGCGAGCTTTGCCGGATCGACGAACGACTGCGTACCGAGCCAGGCGAGCGCAGCGTCGATGTCGTTGGCCCGACGCTCGGCGTCGGCCTGGGTCGGCCAGTTGCGGCCGCACACGTCCTTGAGCCCGCGAGCGCTGAAGCTGTCGACCACGAGGGCCGCATAGCCCCAGCCTTGCAGCAGCTGCGCCATGCGGGTGTTGTTCATGCCCACGCCGCCGCAGCCATGAAAGATCGCCACGGCCGGTGCGCGGCCCGCTGCCAACGGTCGATAGAGAGAGGCGGTGAGCTGCAGCGTGCCGTGCGCTGCCGGAAGCGGCACTCGCACCGCCTGCTGGGCGAACGATGGCGCGACCCACAGGCAGATCAGGAAGGAAAGGATACGCAGGAACATTGGACAGCAGGATGCCGCGACGAGCTCGGCTCTTTGTGTACCGTCTCGGCTGTTCCGTGGCCAGCCGGCTCGCCCGCGGCCCTGAGTTTCGAATGCTCAGTCCGATGACCGATTGAATACGGTCGCGCCGCGCGTGCGCGCAAACTCTTCCGTGCAAACGACGCCCGTCCTGTCCTTCAGGCGGGGATATCGCGCCTCGAGGTCCGACAGGGTGACGTTCTCCTTGACCCGCACATGGTGCACGCAGACCGCGCCCTCGGGCGACCAACCGGCTTCGAAGGTCTGGGTCGGGTTCATGTCCGGCGTCTGTATCCCGACGGGATCGTAGACATCGATCCGCATGCCGTCATTTGTCCATGACAGGCCGTCGCCACCGTAGTCGCCGCGCACCATGCGCACGCATGCCGCATGCAGGGGCGCGAGCGACGAACCGTCCGTGGCCATCGCCCATGGCCGGTAGCCGAAGCGCACGCACTTCGCGAGAGCGCCCGAAGAGCAGCTGAACTCGAGCACTCCGTCCACCCTGAGCGGAAAGCCTTGGCGGCGCTGGTCCGGGCCGGCGGTGCAGAGGTTGGTCCACGTACCATCGTCATCTTGTTGCTCCAGGGTGTGCAGCCAGACGCTACCGGATCTGTCGTCGGGATCGCGCTCGACGGCGGCGATCCGCACCCTGGCCGGCTGGCCTTCGAAGCGCACGTTGACAACCGCGCCGACGAGATCCTTGCTGCGCAGGCTGCTTCCGTCGCTCAAGGCCACGACGAACTCGGTGCCTTCGACCGCGATCGACGAGACATCGGGAGACTCGCCGCGCGCCGGCACGCCGAGCAGCAAGACGGCGAGCAGCAGGACGAAACCGGCGACGGGAGACATGGTGCGAGCTACTGGCTGATCGACGCCGCGCGGCGGGTTGCCTCCCGCAACAACACCGCCAACCAGTCCTTGGTTTGAAAGGCGATCTCGGCCAGCGGATTGCCGGTGTTGTGCCGCCCCGCTTGCTCTTCGACGCCGATCTCGACTTCGGTAACGCCGGGCCGCGTCGCGAGGTACGTGCCGAACAGCCGGTCCCAGATGTTCAGCATGTCGCCAAAGTTGCGCCCATGGCACGCCGGATCCACAGCGTGGTGCATGCGATGGCCGCCGGCGGTCATGACGCCGAGATGCTGCAGCCAATCCAATCGGGTGAGGTTGCTGTGTACGAAGGCGGCGGCGTAGCTGCCGACGACGACGTAGAGCGCAATGTCGTCGGCCGAAAACCCCAGCAGGGCGAGAAATGCGGTCGAGGTGATCGCCTGCAGCCCAAACTCCAGCGGATGGCCGCGGAATGCGTTGACGATAGTGAACTCCTTCGCCGAATGATGGGCTTTGTGCAGCGGCCAGAGCCAACGCGAGTGCATGGCCCGATGCTCCCAATAGCCCACGAAGTTGCCGGCAAGGAGCAACAGCGGCAAACGCAGCCAGATCGGCAGGTCGGCTAGGGAAATCCAGCCGACAGCGCCGGGAGACATTCCCTCCACCACAGCCAAAAGCCCACACGCCGAAAGGCGGACGAGCATCTCCATGCCCCCCATCAGGACAAGGGCCTGATAAAGCAGGTCAGAGCGCGCCGATACGGAAGGTGAAACGCAAAGGCGTCTCAGTGAGCTGACCTTCCATCCCATCAGGAGGAACTCGGCCGAAAGAGCGATCGCGGGAATGGCGATCCCACCCCACCATTCGATATGGCCCCAGACATCGCCGGAAACAGCCGAAGAGGCGGTTGCGGCCAGGGTCAAGGTCAGGCTCGCCAGAGCCACGATCAGCCAGCGCCCGGCGAGCGGGCGGAAGAGAGCCGCCCTGACGCCTGCTGTCCCCTCGCCATCCGCCGGCCGAGCCGCAAATGCTCGGAGGCCGGAGAGAAGATAGAAGTCGGTGAGGTGGCCCATGGCCGGGCCCTGGTTCGCGCGGTCCCGGCTCTACTGCGTCCGCACCGGCAGCTCGATGTTCTCGAGGACGAACGGCCGCTTGGCGGACGAGGTGCCGTTCCAGCCCTGGCCGTTCCAACCTTGTCCATTCCACCCCTGGCCGTTCAACGCGAGGCCGTTGGTCTTCTGACCATTGGTCTTCTGACCGTTGAGCGTGCTGCCGGCCTGCACCGGGGCGGCCACGGCGACGGCGATCAGGCCCGCGGCGACGAGGGTCTTCAGCATGGCATTCTCCTTGAAGGGCGGGGCGGGATTGCCGTCCGCCGATGGGAAGAAGCTAGCAATGCTGCGTATCGGCAGAACGTCGCCAAAGCCCGTGGGCGTATCGCCTGCCTCCAAAATTGTATCGTCTGCCTCGCGGCGCTCTCCCGCACCGATCCATCCCCAGGAGGCCAAAGATACAAAGGGGTACGATAGAACATGCGGCACCGCGGTAAAGACATGGTAAGCCTTGGGGGATTTGACCCTCAGCGGCAGAACCGGATCCGTGCCTGTTCGTCCTGACCACGCCACTCTTTCTGCGTCACCCGGCGCCGGTCGCGACGCATTGCTCGAGGCAGTCGAGAGCATGGCCGACGGTCTCGCGGTCCTCGCCTCCGACGGGAGCGTGCTTGCGGCCAACCCGGCATTCACCGCAGCCCTGCCCGGCGCAATCGATAGCATCGTCGGACGACGACTTGCCGATGCGTTGCGCGAAACGGCCAGAACTGGGCGCTTCATCGGATACGACGCGAAGAACGCCGAGCAATTCGTCGCCGTGTGGGAGGGCTCCCTCGCGCGGCCGGCCGGCCATCTCGACCTCGTGGAACGAGGCGGGCGATGGCTGCGCTTCTATACCATCCCCGGCGCCGGCGCGCGGCGGATCATCGGGTTCACCGATGTGAGCGAATTCAAGCGCCCTCGAGCCGATCTCGAGGCCGCACAACGCCTGCTCGACGATGCCCTGGAAGGGATGTCCGATGCGGTGGTGATCTGGGACGCCGACGACCGGCTCATGAAGTGCAACAGCGCCTATCGAGCGTTGGTCCGGCAAAACCCCAAGGCCATGACGCCGGGCGTCTCGTTGGAGCAGGCAGTGCGAACCGCGATCACCTTTGCCGCCACCTCGATGGGTCTTGTCGTGGGTCCGCAGGAGGAAATGCTGATCGGCCGGCTGCTCGACCAGCATCGCAAGAGAGGGCCACCGGTGGAGTACACGGTCGGAGAGAAGGGGTGGTTGCACTGTCAGGTCTCGCCTACCGCGACAGGTGGCGTCGTGACGCGATTTGCCGACATGGCGCCGCTCCGGCGGCAACAGATCGATCTGCAACGGGAGCGCGACGCGGCGCGGACGGCGCGCGACGAAGCCCAGTCCGCCAATCAAGCGAAGTCGACTTTCCTCGCCACCATGAGCCACGAGATCCGCACGCCCATGAACGGCGTGCTGGGCATGATGGACGTTCTCGAGCACAGCGGCCTCAACCAAGGCCAGAAGCGGACCGTGGCGACCATGCGGCAGTCGGCGCAATCGCTGATGCGCATCATCGACGACGTGC
>JAFAKN010000195.1 GCA_019235415.1 Alphaproteobacteria bacterium | reverse complement strand
CGAGGGCAGCGTGCGCCGGTCGATGAACCAGGTGCGCATTACCCCGCAGCTCATCGATGCCCTGAGCGGCGCTCACCTGTGGGCAGACCGCTTCGACGGTGCGCTCGAGGATGTTTTCGACCTGGAGGATCGCGTCGCCGCGCGCGTTGCCAGCGAGATCGAGCCGCGCCTGGCACAGGTCGAGCGCGAGCGCGCCCGGCGCAAGCCGACGGCGAACCTCGGGGCCTACGACTACTATCTTCGGGCGCTTGCGAACTGTTATCCAACGACACGGGAACAGGGCGAGGAGGGACTTCGGTTCGCCTGCAAGGCCATCGAGCTCGACCCTGGCTTCGCCTCGGCCTACGGGATCGCCGCCTGGTTTCACACTCGGCGTACGTCGAGCCAGTGGACAACCGATGCCGTGCAGGAGCGCGCCGATGCCTTGCGGATGGCGCGGCGGGCGGCCGAGCTCGGCAAGGAGGATGCGTTTTCCCTGGCCTTCGCCGGATTCGCGTTCGCCCTTGTCGGCCGGGAACCCGAGTATGGTGCAGCCCTTGCCGACCGCGCGATCGAGCTCAATCCCAACCTGGCCCTGGCGTGGGGTGTGCGCGGATGGGTGAGCATCATGCTCGGCGAGCACGATACCGCCATCGATCGCGCGGCGCGGGCGATGCGGCTCAGTCCGCTCGATCCCTTCATGCGTGGACCGCACATGACGATGGCCGTCGCCAACCTCATGTCCGGCCGGTATGCCGAGGCACTGTCGTGGGCGGCAAAGGTGTTGCAGCCCGATCCGAACTTTGCCCCGGCGTGGCGCATGACTGCTGCCATGCATGGGCTCGCCGGAAACGTGGCGGAGGCGCGCGCAGCCTGTGCACGCCTGCGCGAGCTCGAGCCGCTGCTGCGCGTCAGCAATCTCCGCGACGTCATTGCCCCCTACCGGCCGGCCGATCTCGCCAGATTTGAAGAAGGCCTGCGGCGCGCGGGACTGCCGGAGTAGCTCCTCCCCAACGCAGTTGGGGAGGTGTCCGCGTCATCGCGGACGGAGGGGTCATGATTCATGAGACGCATGACCCCTCCGTCGCCGTAAGACGGGCGACACCTCCCCAACTTCGTTGGGGAGGAGTTGCTACTCCGGCAACCCCGCGATCCGAAGCCCCTCTTCCCATTTCGCGAGATCGGCGGGCCGCAAGGGTCCCATCAGGTCGCGGAAATTGCCGGCGCGCAACTGCGGCTCGAGCTGCCGCAGGCGTGCACAGGCTGACTTCGCTTCCTCGATTCGCCCTGCGAGCGCGTGGCTTGCGACAGCAATGCGCCACGGCGTGGCGAAATCCGCATCAGAGCGCAACGCCTGCGCCGTCCACGCCAGGGCCTCGTCGTAGCGGCTGGCCAGGAAATGGGCGATGGCCATCGAGTTCTGCCAGCCGCGCATGAACGGATCGAGCGGGCTCAGCCGCATGGCGCGCGCCGTGCGATCGATGGCGACCTCCGGCTGTCCGAGCACGAGCGCCATCCACCCACTGATGCCCCAGGCCAGCGCGAGGTTGGGATTGAGCTCGATCGCGCGCTCGGCGAGGGCTGCGCCCCGCTCGACGTCGCGGCTGACAAAGGCGAACACGTACCCCGCCCAGGCCAGCGCGAAGGCATCCTCCTTGCCGAGCTCCGCCGCCTGCCGCGCGAGCTGCAGAGCCGATGCCCGTTCCTGCGCGCCATCGGCGGTCCATTGATTCACCGCGCGCCGCGTGTGGTACCAGGCGGCGATGCCGTAGGCCGAGGCGAAGGCGGGATCGAGCTCGATGGCCTCGTAGGCGAGAGCCAGCAGCTCGTCGCTCTGCTCCTTTGTCGTCGGATAGCAGTTGGCGACGGCGCGGACATAGTAGTCGTAGGCACCGAGGTTCGCGGTCGATTTGCGCCTGCCGCGTTCGAGCTCGACTTGCGCCAGGCGCGGTTCGATCTCGCCCACGACGCGCGCCGCGATGCGATCCTGCAGATCGAGCACGTCCTCTAGCGCACCGTCGAAACGCTCGGCCCAGAGGTGCGCGCCGCTCAGCGCATCGATCAGCTGGGCGGTGGTGCGCACGCGATCCGCCGACCGGCGCACGCTGCCTTCGAGCACGTAGCGTACGCCCAGCTCGCGGCCGACCTGCTTGATGTCGACCGACCGGCCCTTGTAGGTGAAGCTCGAGTTGCGGGCGATCACGAACAACGAGCGAAAGCGCGACAGAGCGGTGATGAGCTCCTCGACCATGCCGTCGGCGAAGTGCTCCTGCTCCGGATCGCCGCTCATGTTCTGGAATGGCAGCACCGCGATGGACGGCTGGGCCGGGAGCGTCAAGGTCGTGGCATCGGCAGCCAGCGGCGGCTCTGCGGCGCGTGGCGCGTCAGAGATGCGGCCCTGCTCTCCGATTCCCTGCTCTCCGCTTCCCTGGTCTCCGATTCCGATCTCGGCCGGACCGACGAAGCGATAGCCGCGCCGCGGCAAGGTCTCGATCCAACGCTCGCCGCCGGACTCCTCGCCCAGCACCCGGCGCAGGGAGGCGATCTGGACCACGAGGTTGCTGTCCTCGACGACAAGGTTCGGCCACGCGGCGTCGATCAGCGCCTGCTTGGACACCACGACGCCTTGGCGCTCGACCAGGGCACGCAGCACTGCGACGGCGCGCTTACCCAAGGCGACGGGCTCTTCGCGGCGAAACAGCATTTCCGCCTCACCGTCGAGACGAAATGGACCGAGGGTGTAGGTCGCAGCCATTGGCCGAGTTTAACCCAGCTATTCGGGCAATCCTGCGATCCGTAGACCCTCTTCGAATTTCGCCAGATCGGCGGACCGGTAGGGTGCGAACAAGTCGCGGATATTGCGGACGCGCAGCTGCGGCTCGAGCTCGCGCAGACGCGCGCACATCGCCTTCGCTTCTTCGATCTGCCCGGCCAGCGCATGGCAGGTCGCCGCCACGCGCCAGGCGGCGGGAAAATCCGGATAGGCCTGCATCGTCCGTCGTGTCCATGACAAAGATTCGTCATAACGGCCGGCCAGAAGATGGGCGACGCCGGTTGCGGTCAGCCATGCACGCACGCCCGGATCGAATGGGCTCAATCGCATCCCTCGGGCGAGGTGCTCGATGGCGATATCCAGCTGGCCGAGATTGAGTCTTGCCCATCCGCTGATGCCCCAGGCGAGGGCGAGGTTCAGGTTGAGCTCGATCGCCCGGTCGGCAAGCGGTGCGGCGTGCTCGCTTTCCCGGCCGACATAGGCAAGCGTGTAGGCCGCCCAGGCGAGGGCAACCGCGTCCTCTTTTCCGACTTCCGCCGCCCGCCGGGCCATCCGCAGGGCCTCCGCGCGCTCCTGCACGACATCGTCTGTCCACTGGTTTTGTCCGCGCCAGGCGTGCAGCCACGAGGCAAACCCGCAGGCCGCGGCGAAGCCAGGGTCGAGCTCGACGGCCTTGTAGGCGAGACGAAGCACCTCCTCGCTTCGTTCCTTGGTCATTGGATAGCTGATCGCCGCCGCGCGCAGGAAATAGTCGTAGGCGCCGAGGTTCGCGGTCGGCTTGTGCCGCCCCCGCTCGAGCTCGACTTGAGCGAGGCGCGGCTCGATCTCGTTGACGACGCGCGCGGCGACGCGGTCCTGCAAATCGAAGAGGTCCTCGAGCGCACCGTCAAACCGGTCCGCCCAGAGATGGGCGCCGGTGAGCGCATCGATCAGCTGCGCTGTGATGCGCACCCGCTCGGCCGACCGACGCACGCTGCCCTCGAGCACATAGCGCACACCCAGCTCGCGGCCGACTTGCTTGATGTCGACGGACCGGCCCTTGTAGGTGAAGCTGGAGTTGCGGGCGATGACGAACAGCGAGCGAAAGCGCGACAGCGCGGTGATGATCTCTTCCACCATGCCGTCGGCGAAGTACTCCTGCTCCGGATCGCCGCTCATGTTCTGGAAGGGCAGGACGGCAATGGACGGCTGGGGCGGAAGCACCAAGCTCGGCGAATGGGCAGCCGCTGGTGCATTTGCGACGACGGTCGCACCAGTGGGCGCACCAGTGGGCGCACCAGTGGGTGCACCAGCGATGGAGCTCTCTCTCGGCGTTGCCCGGTCGCCGCTCCGGGCTGGACCGACGAACCGATAGCCGCGCCGCGGCAGGGTCTCGATCCAATGCTCGCCGCCGGGCTCCTCGCCCAGCACCCGGCGCAGGGCCGCAATCTGGACCGTAAGGTTGCTTTCCTCGACGGCGAGGCCAGGTCACGCGGCGTCGATCAGCGCCCGCTTCGACACCGGCATCCCTGGCCGCTCGACCAG
>JAFAKN010000185.1 GCA_019235415.1 Alphaproteobacteria bacterium | reverse complement strand
CCGACGACGCAATTCCGCCCGCTGGGCTTCCGTGACCGGGACCGCCGTCTCGGCTTGGGCGACACTCTCGAGCAAGTCGTACGCCAGGCGCAAGCGGTCATCCGGGTCCAGCTTCTCGAGCTCGTCCATCAACAATTTGTTCATGTGGCTATATTACCGCGACACGTCGCAACTGTAACGGTGCATCGCGGCACTCCTCGCTGGGCGCGCGCAACGCCAGTTGCGCTCTTCATGTGGGATCGCATGAGGCGCCACGGAGTGGCGCGCTCCCAGCGGTGAATCATCGCGGGTCGAGGCGCAGCGTCGTGCCCAGCACCTCGGGCTTCACCATCGCCTCGGCGTACGGGCTCGGCCCGTACTTCGCGAGGAACGCCGCACTCGCGCGCTCGATCGACGCCGGATCCTTGGCCGAGGTCGCCTGCACCGGCAGGTGGCGTCCGCCGACCTCGAGCGTCGCTTCGCCACCCTCGGCGAGGTCGCGATACCAGCGGCCCTTGTCGCCGCGGAAGGAGCGGACGAAGACGTCCTCGCCCGCCACGACCACCCAGATGACGACGGCGCTGTCGGGATGCTTCTCGGTCCGGATCCTGACCTCCTTCGTGTCCTGCAAGGCGCGGCGGATGTCGGCGTCGAAATGGGCCATGGTCTCCTCCCTGTGCGAAGGAACAATCGTTCGATAGCATCGAAGCGGTGCCGAGAGGACGTTCGGCGAGATCCGAATTACGCGTAGGGGAGTGCCATGACCACCACTTTGATCAAGAACGCCGACTGGATCGTCGCCTGGGATACGGCAGCCGGGCATCATGCCTACCGGCGCAACGCCGACGTGGCCTTTGCCGATGGCGCGATCACGCATGTCGGCCCGGGCTATGCCGGCCCGGCGGACACGGTGGTCGACGGCCGCGGGCTCATGGTCATGCCCGGCCTGGTCGACATCCATTCGCATCCTGGCCACGAACCGGCCTTTCGCGGCATCCGCGAAGAGCATGGCGTGCCCAACATGTACATGAGCGGCCTCTACGAACGCAGCCAGGCGTTCGACTCGTCGGATGCCGAGCTGCAGCAGGCCTGCCTCGAGGTCGCGTTGTGCGAGCTGATGAAAAGCGGCGTGACGTCGCTTTGCGACATCTCGGGCATCTACCCCGGCTGGGTCGAGGTCTTCGCCAAAAGCGGCATGCGCGGCTTCCTCGCGCCGGGCTTCGCCTCGGCCCGCTGGAAGCTCGACAGCGACCATCGCCTGGGCTTCGACTGGGACGAGGCGCGCGGGCGCAAGGGCCTGGATCAGGCGCTGGCCTTCATCGACGGGCTGAAGGGTCATCCGTCCGGCCGGTTGTCGGGCGTCGTCTCGCCCATGCAGATCGAGAACTGCACCGACCAGCTGTTGCGCGACAGCCACGCTGCGGCGCGCGAGCGCAAGATCCCCTTCACGCTGCACACCGCGCAGGGCGTGATGGAGGTGCACGAGATGATCCGCCGCCACGGCACGACGCCGATCCGCCATGCCAAGGACATCGGCATCCTGGGGCCGGACACCATTCTCGGCCATGCGCTGTTCCTCGACACGCATTCCTGGATCCGCTGGTGGACCAAGGACGACCTCGCGATCCTGGCCGACAGCGGCTGCTCGGTGGCGCATTGCCCGACGCCGTTCGCGCGCTATGGCCACATCCTGGAAAGCTTCGGCGATTACGTACGCGCCGGCGTCAACATGGGCCTGGGCACCGACACCACGCCGCACAACATGCTGGAGGAGATCCGCAAGGCCGGCACCTTCGCCCGCATCGCCTCGCGCGACCAGAAGAACGTCTCCACCGCCATGCTGTTCCACGCCGCCACGGTGGGCGGCGCGCAGGCGCTGATGCGCAACGACATCGGCCGCCTGGCGCCCGACGCCAAGGCCGACCTCGTGCTGGTCGACCTGCATCATCCCGACATGATGCCGGCGCGCGACCCGTTGCGCTCGCTGATCTTCCATGCCGCCGACCGCGCCGTGAAGGCCGTCTGGATCGCCGGCCAGCAGACCGTGGCCGACGGCAAGGTTTTAACGCTCGACCATCAGGGCGCTGGCGAGCGCCTGACCAAGGCCCAGCAAAGGATGATGGCAACGGCGCCGCACCGCGATTACCTCAAGCGCACCGCCGACGAGGTCTCGCCGCTCAGCCTGCCGATCCTGAAGTAGCGCACGACGATGTCATTTTCCTCCCCAACGAAGTTGGGGAGGTGTCCGCGTCATCGCGGACGGAGGGGTCATGAGTCATGCCAGAGCTGGGGAGGCGGAGCCGTGGCTGCACCGAGCCGCTTGCCGGCGGCCGGCTCGGCGGGCGACAGTCCGGGCATGACCAGCTCCGTCATCGGCGATTCCCCGCGTCGGCGCGAGGATGCGCGCTTCCTCACCGGCCGCGGCGCTTACGTCGACGATCTCCCTTTCGACGGCCTGGTGCGCGCCGTCTTCCTGCGCGCGCCGCACGCCCATGCCCGCATCCGATCGATCGACACGGCGGCGGCCCGCCGCGCGCCCGGCGTCTTAGCGGTGCTGACCGCGGCCGACGCGGCCGCCGATGGGCTAAAACCGCTGCGGCCCTACGTCGAGGCCAACGTGCAGACCGGCGAGCCGTTCGCCTTCGACGAGCAGCCGCTGCTCGCCAACGACAAGGTCCGCTTCGTCGGCGAGACGGTCGCCCTGGTCGTGGCCGAGACGCTGGCCGAAGCGCTCGATGCCGCCGAGCTGATCGCCGTCGACTACGAGCCCCTGCCGGCGGTCATCGACGGCTGGACGGCCGTGGCCGAGGGCGCGCCGTTGCTGTCGCCTGCGGTGCCCGGCAACCTCTGCCTCGACTGGCGGGTCGGCGATGCCGCCGCGGTGGACGAAGCCTTCGCGCGCGCCGCGCACGTCGTCAGCCTCGAGCTCGACAACCACCGGGTCACCACCAACCCGATGGAGCCGCGCGGCTCGGTCGGGGTGTTCGATCCCGCGACCGGCCGCACCACGCTGCACATCTCCAGCCAGAACATCCACGGCAACCGCAATCACGCCGCCCGCGCGCTGGGCGTCGAGCCGGCGCAGCTGCGCTTCATCGCCCCCGATGTCGGCGGCGGCTTCGGCGCCAAGAACTTCATCTATGTCGAGCACGTGCTGGTCGCCTGGGCGGCGCGCAGAGTCGGCCGGCCGGTCAAGTGGATCGCCACCCGCAGCGAGGTGTTTTTGGCCGACCATCCGTCGCGCGACCTGCAAGCCCGCGCATCGCTGGCGCTCGACGCTGCGGGCCGCTTTCTCGCGCTGAAGGTGGCGAGCGTCGCCAATGTCGGCGCCTATCTCGCCGGCGTCGGCGGCGGCGTGCCGACCTACCAGTACGTCCATCTGCAGGGCACGGTCTACCGCCTGCCGGCGATCGCGCT
>JAFAKN010000171.1 GCA_019235415.1 Alphaproteobacteria bacterium | reverse complement strand
GAACCTGCGTTGGGCGCTCGACGATCTGCGCGCCCTGCTGTCGCCCCTGCCGGCCGCACAACGGCGCGACGCCGCGTACCGGCGGGCGGCGGAGATTTGCGACGAGGACGCCGAGATCTGCCGCCTCATCGGCGAGCATGGGCTCGGCCTCGTCCGGCGCCTGAAGCCGCGCCGCGAGCGGCTGAACGCGCTCACCCACTGCAATGCCGGCTGGCTCGCCACCGTCGACTGGGGCACCGCGCTGGCGCCGATCTACATGGCGCACAATTCAGGCATCCCCATCCATGTCTGGGTCGACGAGACCCGGCCGCGCAATCAGGGCGCCAGCCTGACCGCGTGGGAACTAGGCAAGCACGGCGTGCCGCACACCGTCATCGCCGACAATGCCGGCGGCCATCTCATGCAGCGCGGCGAGGTCGATTTCTGCATCGTCGGCACCGACCGCACGACCCGCGGCGGCGACGTCTGCAACAAGATCGGCACCTACCTGAAGGCGCTGGCGGCGCACGACAACGGCGTGCCGTTCTATGTCGGCCTGCCCTATCCCAGCATCGACTGGACGATCGAGCACGGCCGCGACATTCCGATCGAAGAGCGCCACGCGACCGAGCTCTCGCGCATCGCCGGGCGCGCGGCCAACGGCGAGGTCGTGGCCGTCGACGTGCTGCCCGTAGGCAGCCCGGCGGCCAACCCGGCGTTCGACGTCACGCCGGCCCGTTTGGTCACGGCGCTGATCACCGAGCGCGGCGTCTGCGCCGCCAGCGAGCCAGGCTTGCTGTCGCTCTATCCCGAGCAAGCCCGCGCGGCGTGAAGCTCACGCCGGCGGCGCGCGCCGCAACACTCGCCACCGTGGGGCTGGGCTTCACCCAGATCGTCGGCTGGGGCTCGACCTACCTGATGCCCTCGGTGCTCGGCCGTCACATCGAGGAGTCGCTCGGCATTCCGAGCGAGGCCGTGTTCGGCGGCATCACGGTGATGTTCGGCGTCGGCGCGCTGCTGTCGCCGCGGATCGGCAGGCTGATCGACCGTACCGGCGCACGCAGCATCATGGCCTGGGGCTCCGTGCTCTACGCCCTGTCGCTCGCTGCCCTCGCCTTCTCGCAAGGCCTGATCACGTACCTCGCCTGCTGGATCGGGCTCGGCATCGCGTCGACCCTGGCGCTCAGCACGCCCTCGAGCATCGCGATCGCCCAGGTCGCGGGCAGCCGCGCGCGCCAGGCCATCGGCATGCTGACCATCGTCGGGGGCTTCGCGTCCACGGTGTTCTGGCCCTTGACCGGCGCGGTCGACGCCGCCCTCGGCTGGCGCAACACGCTCTTGCTCTATGCCGCCGTGCACCTTCTCGCCTGCGCGCCGATCCATCTGCTGGTCCTGCCGCGCAAGCCGCCATCGCATGCAACTGCGGCGGCGAGCGCACCGGCGCCGGTCGGCGTGCCGTCGCATGTCCGGCCGCGCGTCTTCCTCCTGCTGTCGCTCACGCTGTCGACCGGCGCCTTCGTGTTCACCGGCGCCATGGTGCACATGATCGAGTTTTTGCGCGGGCTCGGGCACGACGCCGCAACCGCGGTGTTCCTCGCCTCGCTGATCGGCCCTTCGCAGGTCAGCATCCGCATCTTCGAGCTCCTGTTCGGCCATCGTTACTCGATCATGAACTCGGCCGTGTTCGGCTCGGCCATGCTGCCGTTCGCCCTGGCGCTGGCGCTGATCGACGGCGGCAGCTTCACTGTCGCGGCAATCGCCATCCTGTCCTATGGCACGTCAAACGGCCTGAAGGCCGTGCAGCGTGCCACGCTGCCCCTCGCCCTGTTCGGCCGCGGCCAGTTCGGCGCCTATATGGGCCGGCTGGCGCTGCCGCAGGGTATCGTCTCGGCGGTCGCCCCACCCGCGATCGCCGCGGTTCTGAGCAGCTACGGCACGACGGCTGCGCTGTGGCTGAGCTTCGCTGCGGCAACACTATCACTGATCAGCATGGTCCTGCTGGCTCGGCTGGCGCGCGCCGTGCGTTGAGCGATCGCTTGTATTGAGGGAGGGCAGAGTGAGCCCACAGCTCCGTCAGCGCCTGGTGAAGGTCAGCTTCCTACTTGATCCCGAAGGCTGGCATAGCCACGGAGGTGAATCGTTGTGGGCCTCGTTTGTGTCCGATGACGGGGACTACAGAAACTTCCGTTTGGAAAATTCGCCCTTTTACGCGACAGGCGTGAGCTACCGCGACGTCGTGAGGGCAAAACCGACGGAAAATCCAGTCTTGTATGATTTCGAGTCGGTAGTCGCTAGAGGCGGGCATTCGAAGTACATGATTCTCG
>JAFAKN010000279.1 GCA_019235415.1 Alphaproteobacteria bacterium | reverse complement strand
CATGGCGCCCAGCGAGTAGATGCTGGTGGCGAAGGCCGCATCGGCCGGCGTGAAGCCTTCGAGGTTCAGCACCGTCGGCAGCCAATAGCCGATCAGGAACATGTTCAGGAGGTTGATCAGGAAGATCCCCCACAGGAGCAGCGTGCTGACGGCCAGCCCGTCGGCGAACAGGCCGCTGACTGGATTGGTTTGCGTCGCGGCAGGCTTGGCGCCGCGCTGGAACTGCGGCGATTCAGGCAGCACGAAAAACAGCACCAGCAGCAGCCCCAGCGGCACGATGCCGCCGACATAGAAGATGCCCTGCCAGCCCCAGCTCGGCAGGATCCGAGCGGTGATCTGTCCGGCGAAGAAGCCACCGACCGTGTTGCCGGTGAACATGAACATGACCACGGACGTCCGCCAGCGATCCGGCGTGTAGTCCGAGGTCAGCGCCACCGTGGTCGGCATGGCACCGCCGATGCCGATGCCGGTGAAGAAGCGCAGCACGACGAGCATGGGCAGCGAAGTGGCCCAGGCGGACAACAGCGAAAACACCCCGAAGAGCGCGACCGACAGCAGCAGCACCGGCTTGCGACCGTAGCGATCGGCCACCGGCCCCGCCCCCATCGCGCCGACCATGATGCCGACGCTCGACAGGGCGAACGCCTCGGTGAAAGCCGAGGGCGGCAACGACCACGCCTTGATGAGCGACGGGACGGCAAGCCCGATCGCCGACAGGTCGTACCCATCCATCGCCTGGATGAGGCCGCACAGCACTGCGACCTTGATCTGGACGGCACTGAACCCAGTCGAACTTCCCGACGCTTCGACGCCCTTGGCAATCGTCATGGCGTTCCTCCCTGTGTCGTCCCGAGGCCGAAGGTCTTCTGTCATCCCGAGGCCGAAGGCCGAGGGATCCTTCCCGCTGCCGAAGGATCCCTCGCTCCGCTCGGGATGACAGCTGGCTCCTTCACTCCGCCGCCACCGCTTCGGCCGCCGGCACCCGCGTCACCTCGTGCGCCTGCAGCTTCGGCAACACGTCGCGGGCAAAGCGGCGGATCTGCTCCAGGAACATGTCCTGCGGCATGGCCCCGCGGTTGAGGCTGATCTGCACCATGTTGGCGCCGGCGCTTTCGGCCGCGGCGATGATGCGCTGCGTCACCTCCTCCGGCGTGCCCCATGGCAGGTTCTCGGCCTGGCGCTCGACGTCGGCCATCGTCAGGCTGCGGAAGTCCTGGCGCAACAACTGGGCCGCCCGCTGGTTTTCCGGCCGCACGTAGTCGGTCGAGCTCTGCGTCGAGTAGCCGGCCTGGCGCTGCAGCGCGGTCTCGGTGAAGTTGCCGTGGCTGAACAGCGTACGATTGAAATAGAGGTGATAGGACGCCATCTCCCTCACCGCCTGCGCCTTGGAATCGGCCACGTAGGCGCTGATGCCGAGCGACAGATGGTTGGGCGTGATGCGATGGCCGAAGCGCGCCAGGCACTTGGCGTAGTAGGCGATGATGTCGTCGCGCAAGCCCCCGCCGCCCAGACCTGGCGTGATCGGGATGTCGTGGCGGGCGGCGAACTCGATCGATTCCTTGCTGCCGACGATCGGGATCCAGATCTCGGGATGCGGCTGCTGCACCGGACGCGGCCAGATCGCCACATCCTTGTAGGACCAGAACTTGCCCTGGAACGAGAACACCTCCTCGGTCCAGGCGCGGCGCACGATCTCGAAGGCTTCCTCGAAGCGCGGCCGCGATTCGGCGAGCGGCACGTTGTGGACCTGGTATTCGCGCGGGATGCCGCGGGCGAAACCCGAGATCAGCCGGCCGTTCGACAGGCAGTCGAGCATGGCGAGCTCCTCGGCGAGCCGCAGCGGCTCGTGCAGCGGCAGGAGATTGCCGTAGATCAGGAGCTTCATGCGTTTGGTGCGCTGTGCGGCCGCCGCAGCCATCAGGTTCGGCGAATTCATCAGTCCATAGGGCGAGCAGTGGTGCTCGTTGAAGCCGACGCCGTCGTAACCCAGTCGGTCCATCTCCTCCCAAGCGTCGAGGTGCTCGGCGTAGGTGCGCACCGCGACGTCGGTCTTGAAATGCCGCTTGCTGAGCGGATAGGGCAGCTCCGCCCCCTCCTTCAGGTGGTCGAGGTTCTCGCCATAGGCCAGCAGATCGAAGACGAAGACCTTCATGCCGAGCCTCCTAGCTCACCTTGACGCGCGCCGGCGGCAGCGCGAGGCCGGCGACATCGACTCGCGTGCGAAAGATGCTGCCGCAGTTGTCCGAGGGCCCGCCGCGCGAGCCGGTGACGACGTAGAGATCGCAGAGATCATCGCCGCCGAAGCACAAGCTGGTGACCATGGGCAGCGGCACTTTGAGGTCCTCGCGATGGCTGCCGTCGGCATTGAACACCGCGACGCGACCGCCATGGGCATCGGCCACCCACACTGAGCCGTCGCTCGCCACCTTGAGTCCGTCCGGCACGCCGCCCTCGCCTATATCGGCGAACTTGCTCCATGCACCGACCGAGCCGTCGGGCTTTGCGTCGTAGACCCGGACAAAGCCCTGGCGGGCATCGCAATGGTAGAGGCGCTTGCCGTCGGGCGAGAAGCCCAGCCCATTGGTCAGCATCACGCCATCGGACAGGGTGCGCATCGCGCCATCGAGGTCGATCACGTGCAGATGCCCGGGCTTGGGCGTCTCGCCGCTGAACACGCGAAACGCCAGCGAGCCGACATAGATGCGGCCGCTGCGGTCGGTCGTGAGATCATTGAAGCCGGTCGCGCCGGGAATGGCGTCCAGCGCCAGCAGCGATCGGGTGTGGCCGTCGCCCAGCCGGACGTAGGCGATGTCGCGGCCGCCCATCACCAGGCCGCCCGCTTCATGCAAGGCCATGCCGCCGATGCCGCGCCGCTTGGGCACGGCCTGGGAGACCTTGTCCGAGCGGTCGAGCAGGAAGACGCCGCCGTTCAGCACGTCACTGAAATAAAGGCCGCGCGCGGGATCCCATAACGGCCCCTCGATCAGGCCGTAGCCTTGGGCAACGCACTGCATGTTTCCTCCGCAAACGCCGCTTGATTTGAGTCAATCGCTGTGCTGCGGCTGAGTGCGAGCGTAGCAGAAACCCAAGCCCGCAGGAGCGATTGATGACGCACAGCCATGCCATCGTCTGGATGGACTCGCGCGAAGCCCACGTGTTCCGCTTCAACGCCGAGGACGTCGAGCAGGACCGGCTCAAGGCGCACATGCCGTTCCGCAAGGTGCATCACAAGGCGGGCGTCATCGGCTCGGGCCATCCCACCGCCGATGCCGAATACTTTCACCACATTGTCGACTCGCTGAGCGGAACGCAGGAATGGATCCTGGCCGGTCCGGGACAGGCGAAGGACGCTCTCGTCAGCTACCTCGACAAACACTCCGCGAAGCCGGAAAGCCGTCTGATGCGCGTAGAGACCATGGACCATCCGACCGACGGCGAGCTGCTGAAGCATGCCCGCGAAGCGTTCAAGGCGATCGACCGCCTGCAGCCCAATTCCCCGCCCGCCCGCTGAAGCGCGCTATAGTCACCGTCCATCAGCGGAGGGGACGCCATGAAGCTCGGCCTGTCGATCGGTTATTCGCGCGCGCATCTCGCCATCCCGGTGAAGCTGGTGCAGCGCGCCGAGGAGCTGGGCTACGATTCGGTGTGGACCGCCGAGGCCTACGGTTCAGACGCAGTGACACCGCTGGCTTTCCTGGCAGCGCACACGAGTCGCATCAAGCTCGGCACCGGAATCATGCAGCTCGCGGCGCGCACTCCGGCCAACGCGGCCATGTGCGCGGCGACGGTCGATGCCCTGGCGGGTGGCGACCGCTTCATTGCCGGGCTGGGCGTGTCCGGGCCGCAGATCGTCGAGGGCTGGTACGGCCAGCCATGGGGCAAGCCGTATTGGCGCATGCGCGACTACGTGGCGATCATGCGCAAGATCTTCGCTCGCGAAGCGCCGGTCAGCCACGATGGCCGCGAGATCGCGCTGCCCTACACCGGACCGGGATCGGTCGGGCTCGGCAAGCCGTTGAAGTCCATCCTGCACATGAACCCGGGCATCCCGATCTATCTCGCGACGGGCAACGAATCGACCGTCAAGCTCACCGCCGAGATCGCCGACGGCTGGCTGCCGATGGGCTTCATGCCCGATTCGATGAACGAGTACCGGCCCTGGCTCGAAGAGGGATTCAGGCGCGCCGGCAACGGCAAGGGCTTCGACGACTTCGCCGTCGTCGCCTCGGTCCATGTCGAGGTCGACGACGACGTGAAGGGCGCGCTGCAGCGGCTGAAGCCGGAGGTGGCGCTCTATGTCGGCGGCATGGGCCATCGCACCAAGAATTTCCACAACGACATCATGGTGCGGCGCGGCTTCGGCGAGGCCGCCCAGCGCATCCAAGAACTCTACCTGGCCGGCCGCAAAGAAGAGGCCATTGCCGCCGTTCCCGACGAATGGGTCGACATGAAGTCGCTGGTCGGTCCGGCGCCCCGCATCCGCCAGCGCTACCGCGCCTGGGAAGAGTCGGGTGCCGATTCCCTCACTGTGCGCTCGCACCAACCGGCGGCGATCGAAGTGATGGCCGAGGCCGCGCGGCTCAATTAGCTCATTGCTGGGAGCGCGCGACTCCAGTCGCGCTCATGCGGTGCGCCGCCAAAGAATGAGGCGCCACTGGAGTGGCGCGCTCCCAGCCATGAAAAAGGCGGCTCCTGCTGGAGCCGCCTTTCCCTCGTTTCGACGAGCGTCGCGATCAACCGCGTGGCGGGAGCGGAATGCGCGCGTCGCGCAGGCTCTGCTCCAACACCGGGATGGCCGGACCCGGGTTGCCAGCCTGGCACTGGTTGATGGCGACGGCGGTGGCGTTGCTGGGCTGCAAGTTGCCACGAGGACCGGCGCCCTGGTTGAAGGCGTTGACGAGCGCCATGCAGTAGGCCTGGTCGTTCATCGGTGCGGCCGGGGTCGCGGACGTCATCGGGGTCCCCTGGACCACGATTTCGACGCGGCGATTCTGCGGCTCGCGCACGCCGTCACCGGTCTGCACCAGCAGGCCTTCCTCGCCGACGCCTACGGTCGTAATGGCGGCGGCAGGGACGCCCTGGCGCACCAGCTCGGCCTTGACCGTGTTGGCACGGCGCAGCGACAGCGCCATGTTGTACTGTGGCGAGCCCGACGTGTCGGTGTGGCCGGTTGCCGTGACGCGGGCGCCCTGCATGCTACGGAACGCCGTCACGGCCTGGCTGAGCACGTTGAGCGAGGCGTCGGACAGCTTGATGCTGTCCCAATCGAAGAACACCATGAAGCTTGGGGGTGCCGCAGGCGGCGGCGGTGGCGGTGGCGGCGGCGGCGGTTCCGACGAGCACGCACCGATGAGCACCGTCGTTGCAAACAAAACCAAAAGCTTTCTCAGCATAACCATCCCCCTACCAAGGACCGGCAGTAAATGACCGGATTGGGGCAATCTCGCCCAATGCACGTCCGGAAGCAACGCTCAAGGGAGCACAACCGGCTTCTGGCCATTCGAGTGCGGCAGCGAAACCACACCGCGGTTCCGTGGCACGGAACGGGAACGATCCTAAGCCTCTCCAGCGAGGGTGGTTTTCAACGCGCCGTCGCCACGGCTGCGGGAACCGCCGCCGCGGCCTGCGGCAGGGCGCCGTCCTCCAGCAGCTTGACGTCCGACGCCGACCACCGGCCCACCACCCGGTCGCCGATATCCAGAGGATCGGCGAAGAAAGCGTCATCGGCGACATGCGCGACAAACTCCTCCCTCTCGGCGAGCTTGTCGGCGAGGTCGAAGGTCACCTTCACGTAGGATCCCTGGTTCTCGATGGTATGCACCTCGCCCACCACGGTGTTCAGTCCGCCAGGCGGCTTGGCGCCCACAAGAAGCTTCTCGACCGTAACTCGGTCGCGCCGGATCGACCCCCAGAGCGGAGTGCCGCGCGATGGCCGCGCGTCGCCGACCGGGAAGGCGAAGCGCACGCCGGAGGGCGAGGCGACGGCGGCGGTGCCGTTCATGGTGCTTTCGACGGTTCCCCACAAGACGTTCTGTCCGCCGACGAAGCGCGCCACGTACGCGTTGCGCGGGGCCACGAAAATGTCACGGGCGCTCGCGGCTTGCTCGATCCGTCCCTGCGCCATCACGACCACCATGTCGGCGACCGCAATCGCCTCGAGCTGGGTGTGTGTCACGTGGATAAAGGTGATCCCGAGCTCCTTCTGCACGCGACGCAGCTCGCCACGCATGCGCAGCCGCAGGTATTCGTCGAGCGCCGACAAGGGCTCGTCGAGCAGCAGGACCCTGGGATTTGTGATCAGCGCCCGCGCCAGCGCGACGCGCTGCTGCTGGCCGCCCGACAGCTGCGCCGGAAGCCGGTTGGCGAAGGGCTCGAGCTGGACCTTGGCCAAGAGCTCGCGCGCCTTGGCGTGCCGCTGGGCAAGACCGGCGCCGCGCATTTTTAGCGCGAAGGCCACGTTGTCGAGCACGCTGCGATGGGGGAACAGGGCGTAGCTCTGAAACATCATCGCCGTGCCACGCTGCACCTGAGGCAGCCCGAGCACCGACGAGGCCCCGATCCGGATATCGCCCACCGTCGGCGTCTCGTGGCCGGCGATCATGCGCAGGATGGTGGTCTTGCCGCAGCCGCTGGGGCCCAGCAGGCAGCAATACGAGCCGTGCGGGATGGTGAGGCTGAGGTCCTTGACTGCCGTCGTGCCGCCGAACTGCTTGGTGACACCGACGACGGCGACTTCGCCGCTTGCTGCTGTCTCGGCCATTACGCTACTCCGTGGCTGTCCGTGCGCGATGCCGCTGGATGAGGGCGATAGAGCCGAGGGCGGCGATGATCACCACGAAAGACACCACGGTCGTCACCGCGCCGACGGCGTAAAGCGCCGGCGAGGTGACGTTGGTGGTCATCGCCCAGATCTCGAGCGGCAAAGTGTTCTGGCTGCCTGCCGTCAATGCCGTGCGCGCCAGCTCGTCGTAGCTCAGGGTGAAGCCGAACAGCGCCACGCCGATGATGCCGGGCAGCAGGATCGGCAGGGTCACCTCGCGCACGCGCTGCCAGCTGGTGGCGCCGAGGTCGGT
>JAFAKN010000095.1 GCA_019235415.1 Alphaproteobacteria bacterium | reverse complement strand
GGCCTTGAGCTTGGCGAAGCGGCCGAGCGGCATGCCGTAGGAATTGAAGTCGAGGCCGATGCGGGCGCGGCTGAGGCCGCGATCGGCGAAGCGTTCCGCCAGCAAGGCGAAGGGATCTTCCCAATCGCGGTAGTGCGACACGTCGGCGATCCAGCTTCGCTTGCGGCACGGACCGGCATCGAGCGCGCGGATCAGGAAGAACGGCTCCTTCTCGACCGGCACGACGACGCAGCGCCAGCGGTTCTCCGAATTGCCGTAGCCGGCGACCCAGGCCATGGCCTCGATCTCGTCGAACAGCGCCGCCTCGACGTCGAGCGCGCAGAGGCGGTCGCGCAGGCGCTGCAGGCGGCCCACGAACTCGGCCGGCGCGAAATGCGGATGGCTCATATCGCTCCTTTCCTAGCACGCCGCCCGCGCAGCTGCCGGACACCGCCATCGACCAGCAGAACCGCGCCTGTCACGGCGATCAGGAACGTCGCGGCCGCGGCCACCACCGGCTCGATCTCCAGGTGCAGGCTGTTCCAGATGCGCACCGGCAGGGTCTGGGCGCGGGCCCCGGCCAGGAACAGCGAGATGACCAGCTCGTCGAACGAAGCCAGGAAGGCGAACAATGCCGCCGACATCACGCCGGGATAGGCGATCGGCACCACCACCTTGAAAAACACCCGCGGACGGCTGGCCCCCAGGCTGAGCGCCGCGCGCTCGAGGTTGAGGTCGACGCCCTGTAGCGCCGCCAGCAGGATCAGCAGCACGACCGGGAGCGCGATCACGGCGTGGCAGAAGCCGATCCACACCAGGTTGCCGACCAGGCCGAGCTTGGCGGTGAGGAAGTACATCGCGATCGCCGTGATCACGGTCGGCACGATGATCGGCATCAACAGCAACGACAGGATGAACTTCTTGGCGCGCATCTCGCCGCGCACCAGGGCGTAGGCCGCCAGGAAGCCGATCGATGTCGCGATCGTGCAGGCAATCAGTGCGATCACGGTGCTGGAGAAGAGCGATTGCCGCCAGCGCGTGTCGCCGAAGAAGGTCTCGAACCACCTGAGCGAGAACGAGCGCGGCGGGAAGTGCAGGTAGCCTTCCCCCGAGAACGACAGCACGCAGACGATGACGATCGGCGCAAGCAGGCCGATGCAGGCGAACGCCACATAGGCGGATAGCGCCGGCGACGTGGTGCGTTCGGGCATGCTCAAGCCCCCATCATCCGGCGCCCATCATGCGGCGCACATCGGTGACGCGGTAGTACACCGCGTAGAGCACCAGGGTCACGACCAGCAGGAGCAGCGACATGATGGCGGCGCTCGGCCAGTCGAGCATGATCTCGACCGAACGCTCGATCAGCATGGCAATCATCACGTCCGACGGCCCTCCCATCAGCGCCGGGGTGATGAAGAAGCCGATCGCCAGGATGAACACGATCAGGCAGCCCGACAGCACGCCGTGGGCGCTGAGCGGCAGGTAGACGTGGCGGAAGGCGTAGCTCCGGCTGGCGCCCAGCCCGTGCGCGGCGCGCAGGTAGCTGGGGTCGATGGCTTTCATGGCCGCGAACAGGGTCAGGATCATGTAGGGCAGCAGCACATAGGTCATGCCGATTACGACACCGAGCTTGTTGTAGAGCAGCGCCACCGGCTGATCGACAAGGCCAAGGCCGATCAGCAGCTGGTTGATGATGCCCTCGCGCCCCAGCAGGACCATCCACGAGTAGGTCCGCACGATCACGCTCGTGAAGTAGGGCACGATGATGCAGAACAGCACCAGGGTGAAGTGCAGCCGGTCGCTGTTGGTGAGGAAATAGGCGATTGGATAGCCTGCGAAAAGCGTCACCAAGGTCACCAGCAACGCGATCCAGTTGGTCGTGATCATCGCATTGACCACGGCGCGCGAGCCGATGGTCGCCAGCGCCTCTTCGACGATCTCCGAGAGGTCGCCGATCTCGTGCAGCGTCTGGATGAAGAACCAGGCGAGCGGCACCACGAAGCCCAGCACGAGGAACGCCAGGACCGGCACCATCAGGATCGCCGGATCGC
>JAFAKN010000058.1 GCA_019235415.1 Alphaproteobacteria bacterium | reverse complement strand
GCACCGGACCCAAAGCCGGCGGCCCGCTCTATGTCCACCGGTTGCTGGCGGAAGGACCCGACGTCGCTGCGAACGCCGGGGAGCTCCCCGGCCCGGTCGGCGAGCGCAACAGCTACACGCTGCGGCCTAAGGGCGCGGTGCTGTGCGTTGCCGAGGTGGGGGTCGAGCGTAAGGCGCAGGAGGACGTGGTGCGGGCGAGCGGCAACCGACTGGCCGCGGGCGAGAATGACCCAGAGCTTGCCGCCGTGCTGTTCTCCGGTTCGACCGAGGCCCTGCAGGCGCTGCGCCAGCGGCTGGCTGCGCGCGGCGGCGCGATCGTGCCGGTCCACGTCGCCCCCTATCGCGGCGCCTTCCTGCGCGACGAGGTGTCGCTCAGCGTCAACACCGCCGCCGCCGGCGGCAACGCCAGCCTGATGACGATCGGATGAATCTTCTCCTCCCCTTCACGGAACCCGCGAAGGGGAGGTGTCGGCGTCTTACGCCGACCTGCCTTCGCCGAAGCGAAGCCGCTTCGGCTTCGCGCAGGCAGGCGGAGGGGTCATGATCTTCTGGACCGCGCGCATCCTGCGCGCTTCATGAGAAGAGCGAGCCAGAGGCTCGCGGTCCGAAAGAGCGTGACCCCCTGCGTCCGCTGTCGCGGACACCTCCTCATCGCGGGTTACGCGATGGGGAGGAATGAAACTAGAAGAAGCCGTACCGGTCGGGGCGCTGGTTCTCGCGGTTGCAGATGAGGTCGGTGCGCGTTTCGGCGGGGACCCTCATGCGCTCTTCCTCGCACTTGTCGTAGGTGAACGGGCCGCCGAGGTACTGCGGACCACCGGCCACGATCAGGTACGGCCGCTCGAGATACCAGCCGGGGCCGCTCCAGGCGCGGTACATGCCCTGCAGCGCCGACGGTCGCGCCGGCGGCGTGCAGCCGCCCAGCCCGCCCGCCAGCAGCAGGCCGGCGAGAAGCACCCATGGACAAGCGGCTGGCCGAAACGACATCTTGCGTGTAACTCCCCCGAGGCGATTGTCGGCAACCTACAAGGGCTTTCGCGTCGCAACAATTGCTTTCGTCCGGTTGCCAGGCGGGCCTGGGCCGCCTGAGCGCCACCGGCAAACATCAGCAGACCATGGGTCCGAGTGTCACAGCCGAGACACAGCTCTCCATCACCATGCCCTGACGGAGGCGTCGCATGACCGCTGAGCAACCGATCGAGGACGTGATGGCGGCGATCGGGCCCGCGATGAACCTCGGCGAGGTGCGGGCCTATGCCGCTCTCTCCGCCTGGGCTCTCGTCCTCGACGAGGATCGCATCGTTTTCGCCGAACTCGATCGCGACGAGGGCCGGCTGTGGCTGTCGAGCGAGATCGCGCCGCTGCCGCAGGCGGGTCGGCTGGAGTTGCTGGAGCGGCTGATGACGTTCAACGGCCAGTGGCACGAGGCCGGGGGCTACCGGCTGGCGCTGGATGATACCCAGGCGAATCTTCTGCTCGCCTGCGACCTGCGGGCGGAAGGCCTGCGCGTCGAATGGTTGCAGACGGCAATGACGAATTTCCTCGGTGCGCTTGCGGCGTGGCAGGGGATCGTCGCAGCGAAAGGGCAAGGGGCACAATCACCCTTACCGTCCGGCGCCGTCATCCGGGCCTGAGGAGAGAGAGGCGATCATGGCAATCGAAATCACAAGTGCCACGACCTTCACGCAAATCCACAACGAGTACAAGCCTGGCTTGTTTGGCCGCGGGGAAGACACGCAAATTCGCGGCGGCGTCAGTGACAGTGGCGCAACGCAAGTCTACACACACAATCCCCTGATGCGGAGCGGCAGCGGCGAGGAGGCGCTGCAGAGGCGATTGGAGAAATACCGCGAGGGTGCCCAGCTCGTCAGGCAGGCGATGACCAAGGAGCACGGAGCGGCGATCACCGACGCCGTTTTCCAGCGGATTTCCGCGCAGGGTCGTCATCCCGACAGGGAAGTGACGCGTGGTGATCTCGGCCGTCTGCAGGCGGCGGTTCTGGAACAGACGGCCCTGCTCAGGACACAGACGCCGGAAAACCAGACGCGGACCGTGCTGGAAGCAACCGTCAAGCGTGACGCTGCGGACACTTGGCCGAGCGACACAAACCCGGCGATAGCGGCCCGCCTTGAGGACGGCCGCTCGTTCAGTCTTCCCGATCAATTCCACCGCGACTTCGTCGAGCGTGGCGTTATTCAATACACCGGCGAGGGCGAGTTGCGCTTGCAACTCCACCGGGGGCCGGATGGGAGGCCACCCGAAGCGATTCAGCGGGACAATCTCGCGGGGGTCGCCGAGTTCATTCGTGCAAGTTTCGGCCGCGAGCCGGGGACGCCCGAGTTTGACCATGTCGCCAACAACCTCCTGCGCTACGTGCAGCAGGGCGCCATGGCGGGCGCGGTCGCAGACATACGCCAGGCCACTGACGGTGAGGCTCGCCTTCAAGCGCAACAAGTAAGGATCGAGTACCGGCTTTCCGTGCAAGACGACAGGGTACGCGTTGCCAGCACCCTCTCAGCGCCCGTCGACCGCGACCCCTCCCACGACACCTTCAATGACGATGCGCCGGACAGGTTTGTAGGGTCCTCGTACCGTCGCGAGGATGAGCACTTGATCGACGCACGTAACCTGAGCGCGGGTGGCTTCGATCCTCTCGCGAATCAGATCAGCGCCAGCCGAACGATCTCGACCACTCTCCCGCGAAGGGCCGAGGGCGGCATGTAGCCGGCCAACCGCGGCCTTCCGGAGGCCCTGGATCAGGTAGGCCTTCTGCGGCCGCCAGTGCCCGGGCAGGCCGCCGCCGGACGGCCGATCGGCCGGATCGACACCTCGCTCTCAACTTCCTGCACGGGATTGAAAGGAGGGCGGCTTTTGCGCGGCAACAATTGCTTTCGTCCGGCGTGGCGGGCACGCTAATAATGCCCGATAACAGCACCGTTCCAGGGGAGCGGCCCCGGGGGCTTTAGGACGACGGCTTGATGGATCTGCCTGAAAAGCAGGGGCTTTATGACCCGCGCAACGAGCACGACTCGTGCGGCGTCGGCTTTCTGGCCGATATCAAGGGCCGCAAGAGCCATGCGATCGTGCGTCAGGCGCTCAGCATCCTGGTGAACCTCGACCATCGCGGAGCGGTCGGCGCCGACCCGCTGGTCGGCGACGGCGCCGGCTGCCTGATCCAGATTCCCGACGCGCTGCTGCGCGACTGGGCGCGCGACAATGCCGTCGACCTGCCGGCGCCCGGCCACTACGCCGTTGCCATGTGCTTCCTGCCGCAGGACGAGGCGGCGCGTAAGTTCGCGGTCAAGCGGCTGGAACACTTCATCAAGGTCGAGAAGCAGAAGCTTTTAGGCTGGCGCGATGTGCCGACCGACACGACCGGGCTCGGCAAGGCGGTCATCGAGCGCATGCCGGTGATCTGCCAGGCGATCGTCGGCCGCGGGCCCAAGGTCGCCGACCAGGACGCCTTCGAGCGCAAGATCCTGGCGATCCGCAAGCAGACCCAGAACCCGCTGGTCGATCTCGAGAAGAAGCACAAGCTGCCCGGCCTGGCGCAGCTCTACATGCCGTCCTTCTCCTCGCGCACCGTGGTCTACAAGGGCCTGCTGCTCGC
>JAFAKN010000036.1 GCA_019235415.1 Alphaproteobacteria bacterium | reverse complement strand
AAACGAAGTGGTCGACGGCGGCGGGGCCCACCCCCGCGCGCGCAATGGTGAACCACGTGTCGGTTGCGTTGTCCGGGAGACCCCAGGCGAAGATATCCGCCTCGCCGGTGGTGGTCAGAATGTTGAATTTCTCCATGCTCTTGGTTGCCGAGTCTCGGCTCGGCGGGTTGGGTACGATATGGGCCATGGTCAAGGTCCTCGTGTCTCGTTCCTGTAGGGGGCAGTCAACGGATGCCGTTGCAGAGCGAAGCGCGACGATGTTCTGCGCTCGGGAGCGCTCAACCGGGTGTCTAATCGAGGTGCCGGATGCGGTCTTGAAAGTGGGCTGCAATTGGCCTGCAAAAGTGCTCCAATTCATCGCCGGGTAGGCGACCCAGAATCCGGGCACCATGCCGAGAATCTATTGCTTTGAGGGGTTCACCCTCGACCTCCATCGCGGTTCCCTGACATCGGCCGACGGCGAGAAGGCGCTTCGGCCCAAGAGCTTCTCGGTCTTGCGTCATTTGGTGGAAAACGCCGGCCGGCTGGTGTCCAAGGAAGAGCTGATGTCGGCAATCTGGCCGCGGGTCAGCGTCAACGAGGATTCTCTGGCCCGCTGCATCAGCGAGGTGCGCCTCGCCATCGGGGACCGCCAGCAGCGCCTCATAAAAACTCTTCCCCGCCGCGGCTATCGGTTCGCCGTTCCAGTAGAGAGCCACGGCGAACTTTCACCGCCAGAGCCTGCGACACCGACCTCGCCTGCCGCCAGCGACTGTCCAATCGCAGGGGAGGCCTCAGATCGGACGGTAATCGAGCGAGCGATGACCGTGAGCCCAATGCCGGCTGATGGGCTGCCGCTGCTGTCCGACAGGCCATCGATTGCCGTGCTCCCCTTTCAGAACCTGAGCGGAGACGCCGGGCGGGAGTATTTTGCCGACGGCATATCGGACGACATCATCACCACACTGTCGCGCATTCCGAACTCCCTGGTGATCGCCCGTAATTCGTCGTTCTCCTACAAGGGCCGCTCGGTCGATGTGCGGCAGATCGGCCGCGACCTCGGCGTGCGCTACCTGGTGGACGGCAGCGTCCAGCAGGCTGCCGGAAAGAGCCTGCGCATCAGCTGCGTGCTGATCGACGCCGGCAGCGGCAGGCACCTGTGGGCCGAACGCTACCATGGCTCCATAGACGAGTTGTTCGAGCTGCAGGACAGGATCACCTCGAGCATCGTCGCCACCCTGGTGCCCAAGGTGTCGGCGGCCGAGATCGCCCGCGCCCAGGCCAAGCCAACCAGCAACCTGTCGGCCTACGACCTCCATCTGCGGGCGTGGGCGTTACTCCTCAACCAACACACCGAGAGCTCGCTCGACCAGGCCCTGGCGTTGCTCCATCAGGCGGTTACCATCGATCCGCAGTTTTCGTCGGCCTGGGCTTTGGTCGCCGCCGTCCATTGGATACGCGTTGCCAATGGTTGGGGCGGGTTTCGTGAACTTCAACCGCTGGGCCTGGAAGCGGCGAGGCGCGCGCTGGAAACGGGAAACGACAACCCACTCGCTTTGACGATGGGCGGCTTCAGCATCGCCTATCTCGGCGGCAAGGCTGAGGAGGGGGTGGGCCACATCGAACGGGCCCTGACGCTCAATCCCAACTACCTGGTGGGATGGCGGTTCGGAGGCCTTGCCCATGCGATGCTGGGCGAGCACGAAAAAGCCATCGAACATCTGGAACGAGCGATTCAACTCAGCCCATTGGCCGATGATGCCTTCGAATCGTATCACTATATTTCGCTCCCCTGCTTCTTCCTCGGCCGCTATGACCAAGCCGTGGAGTGGTCCGACCGGGCCTTGCGCGACAGGCCGCACTTGGCTCCGGCTCTGGTGGTGAAAGTTGCGGCAGTGGCCATGATTGGCAATCGTGCCGACGAGCTGCCCGGCCTGGTCCGCCAATTGCTGTCCCTGCTCCCCCGCATGACGATCAAGGGTTACAGGCGGCGGGCATCGATGTACCAGGCGGACGACCGTGAGCTCTTTGAAAGAGCACTCCGCACCGCAGGTGTCCCGGAATGAGGAAATGGCTCCTCCGCCTCTATCGGCTGGGGTCGCGCTGAACGTTTCATCTTCTCCTCGATCAGAAGATCGAATCGAGAAGGCGAGCCAGCATCAGTGGGTGCGAGGGCCGGGGTTGTGATGGGAGAAAAGCTTTTTTCGGGTCGGACCCTCGATCGCACCCTGTGCCTTGGGCTTTGCCAGGCTTGGAAGCGCAACTAATAGTATTTTGAGCGTCTGGCCCCCGTCAGTGGTGCTTGCTTATTCGTCAGCCGCGGGCAGCGATGGGAAAAAGATTTGCTAAGGCACAGAACGCATGTTTCTTAAGTAAGAACAATAAGAGAACGTACGAATCGGTCAACGCACGCTTGCCATTTCAATGCCCGCCGAGATAGCTCGCTGTGACCTTTGGGTCGTGCATCAGATCGGCCGCCGGGCCGGAATGCACGATCTCGCCGGTTTCCAGCACGTAGCCGAAGTCGGCGGTCTCGAGCGCGGCGCGGGCGTTCTGCTCGACCAGAAGGATCGACACGCCGAGCTCGCGCAGCGAGGCGATGATGCGGAAGACCTCGCGGACGATGAGCGGCGCCAGGCCCAGGCTGGGCTCGTCGAGCAGCAAGAGCCGCGGCTTGGCCATCAATGCCCGACCCAGCGCCAGCATCTGGCGCTCGCCGCCGGACAGGGTCGATGCCTTCTGGCCGCGCCGTTCGTCGAGGCGCGGGAAGCGGTCGTAGACGTCGGCCAGGCTCTGCTTCAGGCCGGCCGTGTCGCGGCGCCGCGCATAGCCGCCCAACAGCAGGTTGTCGGCGACGCTGAGGTCGCCGAACAGCTCGCGCTTCTCGGGCACCAGGCAGAAGCCGCGCTCGATGCGCTCCTCGACGTCGAGCCGGGCGAGGTCGGCGCCCTCGAACGACATGCGGCCGCGCCACGGCAGCAAGCCGATCGCCGCGTTGAGCATCGTCGTCTTGCCGGCGCCGTTGGGGCCGATCACGGTGACGATCTGGCCGGGCTCGATCGCGAGCGACACGCCGCGCACCGCCTCGACCTTGCCGTAGGCGACGCTCAGCCCCTCGATCGACAGCAGCGCCATTCAGGCCACCCCGCCGAGATAGGCCTCTTGAACGCGCGGATCGCGCCGCACCTCGGCGGGCGTGCCCTCGCAGAGCTTGGCGCCGAAATCCATCACCACGGTGCGATCGACCAGGCCCATCACGAAGTCCATGTCGTGCTCGACCAGCAGGATCGTCAGGCCTTCCGCTTTGAGCAGGGTGAGCAGCTTTGCCAGCTCGGCTTTCTCACCCGCGCGCAGCCCGGCGGCGGGCTCGTCGAGTACGAGCAACGCAGGATCGGAGGCGAGCGCGCGGGCAATCTCGAGCAGGCGTTGGCTGCCGAGTGGCAGGTTGCCGGCCAGCTCGAACGCCCGATCGTCGAGGCCGACGCGCTGCAATTGGTGCATCGCTTCGGCGCGCGCGCGGTTCTCCTCGCTGCGGTCGAGACCGAAGGTGCCGGCGAAGAATCTGGACGACGTGCGCCCATAAATGCCCAGCAGCACGGTATCCAAGAGCGTCATGCTCGATCGCAGCTTCACGTGCTGGAAGGTGCGGGCGATGCCGGCGCGTGCGATCTGGCGTTGCGGCTGGTGGGTGATGTCCTGTCCCAGGAAGTGCACGCGCCCTTGATCGGGCGCCAGTGCGCCGGTGATCAGGTTGAACATGGTGGTCTTGCCGGCGCCGTTGGGGCCGATCAGGCCGAGGATCTCGCCGGCCTTGACCTCGAAGCTGACGCTGTTGACGGCAACCAGCCCGCCGAAGCGGCGCAGCACGCCATCCACATTGAGCAGCGGCGTGCCGCGCGCGGGCCGAAGGCGGCGATCGAGTGCCGGCTCGGCAATCGGCACGCGCGGCTGCACGCGCGGCAGAAAGCGCAGGGCGAACGGCACCAGGCCGGCGCGCGCGCGCTGCAGCAGCAGGATGAACAGCACCGAGAAGACCACGATCTCGAGCTGCCCCGAGGCGCCGGGTGCCAGCCGCGGCAGCCAGTCCTGGATGCTGTTCTTGAGGATGGTGACGATCGCGGCGCCGACCACCGCGCCGGCGAGATGGCCCATGCCGCCGATCATCGCCATCAGGAGATAGAGCACGCCCACCGTGACATCGAACGGCGCCGGGCTCACGAACCGGCTCATGTGCGCGTACAGCCAACCGGAGATGGCCGACAGCAGCGCCGACAGCACGAAGGTGACGAGCCTGACGCGGAAGGGATTGATGCCGAGGCTCTCGACCAGGACCCGGCCGCCGCGCAGGGCGCGGATGGCGCGGCCTTCGCGCGAGCTCAGGAGGTTGGCGGCCAGCACGAGGGCCGCGATCAGCAGCGCCCAGATCAGGTAGTAGATGCTCTTGCTGTCGGCGAGCGAGAGGGCGCCGATCGAGATCGCCGGGATCTCGCTGATCCCATTGTATTGGCCGAGCATCGGCAGGTTGCCGAACAGGTAGTAGATCGCGATGCCCCACGCCACCGTGCTGAGCGACAGGAAGTGGCCGCCCAGCCGCAAGGTCACCGCACCCAGGATCGCCGCGACCGCCGCCGCCAGAACCAGCGCCAGCATGAGCCCGAGCCAGGGCGAATAGCCCTGTTTCGCGGTGAGCCAGGCGGTGGCGTAGGCGCCCAGCCCGACGAAGGCCGCCTGGCCGAACGACAGCATGCCGCCGATGCCGGTCAGCAGCACCAAGCCCAGCACGGCGATGGCGTAGATGCCGATGAAGTTCATCAGCGTGATGCTGAAGGCGCTGAGTAATGCCGGCGCGAGCGCAAGCAGAACCACGACCCCGAGGCCGGCCAGGCGCAGCTGGAGAGGGCTCATTCCTCGGCCTCTTCCTCCTCGACCTCGCCCAGGCTGAGGGAGCGCCACAGCAGGATCGGGATCAGCAGGCCGAACACCACGACCTCCTTGTAGGCGCTGCTCCAGAACGAGGCGAAGCTTTCCAGCAGGCCGACCAGGATGGCGCCGAGCGCCGTCACCGGATAGCTCGCCATCGCGCCGAAGATGGCGCCGACGAAGGCTTTCAGTCCGATCAGAAAGCCCGAATCGTAGAACATCGTCGTGGCCGGTGCGATCAGCACGCCAGAGATGCCGGCCAGCAGCGAACCGAGCAGATAGGCCTTGCTCGCCGTCGAGGTCGGCCGGATGCCGACCAGCCGTGCGCCCGTGCGATTGATCGCCGTGGCGCGCAGCGCCTTGCCCAGAAGGGTGAACTCGAAGAACAGATAGAGCAGTCCGCTGAACACGATCGACGCCGCGACGATCAGCAGCGTCTGGGCGTTGACGATGAAGCCGCCGATGTCCAGCACCGTTTCGGTCAACGGCTGCGTGCGCACGCCTTCGGGGCCGAAGAACAAGAGCCCCAGCCCGTCGAGCGCGAAGTGCAGCGCCACCGCCACGGTGAGCAGCAGCAGCACCGAGGCGTCGGCGATCGGCCGGAACACCAGGCAGTCGAGCAGCGGCGCAATCGGCAACACCAGCGCGAGCGCCAGCACGATGCGCAAGGGCATCGGCAGCACGCTGCCGGTCGTGAACCAGATCGCGGCGGCCGGCGCCAACGGCAGCACGAGATAGAACAGGAGCGTGTGCGGCAGGCGATGGAGCTCACGGGTCCTGACGAGCAGCGCGGTTTCTTTCAGCGTCGCCAGCACGGCGAGCACGGCCACCAGGCCGACCGTGCCGGGGCGATGGCCGTTCTCCAGCGCGGCGAGCGACAGGCCGGTGAAGGCGGCGATGTCGCCGAACGGCACGAAGATCACCCGCGTGACCGCGAAGATCAGCACCAGGCCGAGGCCAATCAGCAGGTAGATGGCGCCGCTCGCGATCCCGTCCATCGCGAGGATCGTCGCGATCTCAGCGTCCATCAGGCCGGCTCATTGGAGCGCGGACCTCCCGGTCCGCATTCAAACCTCATGAGCGGACCAGGAGGTCCGCGCTCCAGTAGTCTGTCATCCCGAGCGAAGCGAGGGATCTTTAGGGCAACAGGAAGGATCCCTCGCTGCGCTCGGGATGACACAGGCGCCATCCCCTTACGGCTCGTATTTCCACTGGCCGTTGACGAGCCGCACCAGCACCAGGCTGCGCTCGTCGACGCCGTAGCTCTCGCCGGGCTTGAAGTTGTAGATGGCGTGCGTGCCGACGACGTCCTTGGTGGTGAAGACCGCGTCCCTGAGCGCGGTGCGGAACTCCGGCGTGCCGGGCTTGGCCTTGGCCATCGCTCGTTTGGCCGCATCCAAAAAGATCAGCCAGGAGTCGAACGAGTAGGCCGAGAATCCGTCGGTCGGCGGCGCGCCGTTGGCTTTCTGGTAGTCGTCGCGGAAGGTCATCGAGATCTTCTTGCTGAAGTGCGTGTCCGGCAGCTGCTCGGCCACGATCACCGGACCGGCCGAGACCTGCACACCTTCGACCGCCTTGCCGCCGATGCGGATGAAGTCGGTGTTGAGCAGTGCCGGCGTGCCATAGAGCGGTCCCTTGTAGCCGCGCTCGGCCAGCGTCAGCGGCGGCAGCGCGCCCTGGGTCGCAGCGCCGCCCAGCAGGACCGCGTCGGGCTTGGTCGCGAGCATCTTCAGCACCTGGCCGGTCACCGAGGTGTCGGTGCGGGCATAGCGCTCGTTGGTCGTGATCTGGATGCCGTCGTCCTCGGCCGGCTTCTTGGCGCCGTTGTAGACGAGATCGCCCCAGGCGTCGATGAAGCCGATATAGGCCATCTTCTTGACGCCGTCGCGCTTGGCGCGGTTGATCACCACCTTGACCATCAGGCTGGGCGGCTGCGGGATGCAGATCGCCCAGCGCTCGCCGGTGTCGCTGGGGGCGACGGTGATCGGCGAGATGGCGAGCAGCGGCACTTTCAGCTCGTTGGCCACCGCCACCATGGCGTTGGACGAGGCGGCGGTCGCCGTGCCGATCACCAGGTCGACCTTGTTCTCCTCGATGAGCTTGCGCGCGTTGCGCGTGGCGGTCGACGGATCGGAAGTGTCGTCGAGCTGGATGAACTTGATCTTCTCCTCGCCGACCGCAGTCGCATACTCCTGCGCCGCCTTCATGCCCTTGTCGTACAGCACGCCGATCGACGACGCCGGGCCGCTCTGCGAGGTCACGAACCCGACGGTGATCTCGGCATGGGCCGGCGCCACCCCTACGACGGCAGCGAGCAGTGCCGCTGCGATGCTATGCTTCATTTCCATCTCCTCAGCCTTTCAAGCCTTCCCGTTATGTCCCCGATTGCCCTTATGTCCCCTATTGAAAGAGCCTTCGTAGAAACTCCCTCCGGCCGCGTCCATGTCGCGGCCTGCGGCACGGGCCAACCCGTCCTGCTGCTGCACCAGACGCCGCGTTCGTGGAACGAGTACCGCGACGTGCTGCCGCTCTTGGGCGCCAGCCGGCGCGCCATCGCCATGGATACCATGGGCTACGGCGATTCCGATCCGCTTCCCGACGACGAGGATTCGATCGAGGCTTGGGCCCGGGCGGCGCATGAGCTGCTGGACGCCCTCGGGCACGACAAGGCGGCCGTCGTCGGCCATCACACGGGCGCGGCGATCGCCGTTGAGGTCGCGGCGCAACGGCCGGAACGGGTGGAAGCGCTGGTGCTGTCGGCCTGTCCCTATGTCGATGCGGCGCGGCGGGCGAAGGAACACGGCAGGCAGATCATCGAC
>JAFAKN010000229.1 GCA_019235415.1 Alphaproteobacteria bacterium | reverse complement strand
GACGTCCCTCTGGTGCTCGAGCGCCTGCGTGCCCAGGGCTATCCGCTCGACCTCGACGACGTGACCTACTATCTCGGCCGCGACCGCATCACGTCGCGCGAGGACGGCCGCGGCTTGCTGCCGCCGATCCGGGCTCTGTTCAGCTATCTCCAGCTCAACGCCGCGCCCCTGCCCGACTATTTCCATCTACCGCGCGAGCACGTCGTCGAAATCGGCCGCACCTTCATGGTCTGACGAACCTGTTGGAGGAGGGCGCACCGGTTACGCTTTCGCCTACGCTCAGGAGACAGGACCTGCCGGGTTGAATTGCTGCCGCGAGGGCCTAGGGTGTGCGCTCTTTGCAAAGAGGAAGACTGCTATGAAGCTCGCCTACTCGCCCGCCAGTCCGTATGTCCGCAAGGTCAATGCCTGCGCCATCGCCCGCGGCATCGACGGCCAGATCGAGCGCTGGAAGGTCGCGACCACCGATCCGGCGCTGGTCGAGTTCAATCCGCTATCGAAGGTGCCGACGCTCATGCTGGACGACGGCACCGTGCTCTACGACAGCCCGGTGATCTGCGAGTACCTCGACAGCATCGGCAGCGCGCCCAAGCTCTTCCCGGCGCCGGGACCGGCGCGCTGGAAGGCACTCACCCAGGAGGCGCTGGGCGACGGCATTTTAGACGCCACGCAGCCGCGGCGGCGCGAGCTCACCCTGCCGCAGGACGACGGGCGCAAGGCCTACATCGAGCTGCAACGCGGCAAGGTCACGCGCGCGCTCGGCGTGCTGGAGAAAGAGGCAGGCGCATTGGGCGATCTCACGACCATCGGCGAGGTCACCATCGGCTGCGCCCTGGGCTATCTCGACTTCCGCTACGCCAACGAGCCGTGGCGCCCCGGCCATCCCAAGCTCGAAGCGTGGTACGCCGAGGTCGCGAAGCTGCCGCCGCTTGCCCAGACCGTGCCGGTGGGATGACTTCTGGACCGCGGACCTCCCGCCCCGCATCATGAATCATGAGCGGACCAGGAGGTCCGCGGTCCAATGAGGACGTCATGCCGGCACGGACGGGCGAGCAATTCCTGAAGGGGCTGCGCAGCCCGCGCGAGATCTGGGTCGACGGCGAGCGCATCGGCGACGTCGTCGACCATCCCAAGCTACGCGGCGCAGCGCACGCCCTGGCCGACGTGTTCGACCTGCATCACGAGCACGGCGATGTCTGCCTGATGCCCGATCCCGAAACGGGCGAGGCGATTGCGGTCAGCCACATGATTCCGCGCTCGCGCGAGGACCTCGCCAAGCGTGGCAAGGCGCTGCGCCGGGTGGCCGAGTATTCGGTCGGCCTCATGGGCCGCACGCCAGACTACATGAACGTCACCTTCGCGGGCTTTGCCGGCCGGCCCGACGAATGGGGCATCAACGGCAACGAGGCAGGCGCGGAGCGCCTGATCGCCTACCAGAAGTTCCTGCGCCGCGCCGACATCTCGCTCACCCACACCATCGTGCAGCCCACGGTCGACAAGGCGACCGGCGACGCGCCGACTGCCGGCAATCCCTATGCGCTGCACAAGGTCGAGGACACCGAGCACGGCATCGTGGTGCGCGGCACGCGCGTGCTGGCGACGCTCGCGCCGTTCGCCGACGAGCTCGCCGTCTACCCGGCCGCGCCGTTGCCCGAGGAGGCTGACGCCTACGCGCTGTCGTTCTGCATCCCCATGAGCGCGCCCGGCCTAAAATTCCTGTGCCGCGACAGCTTTTCCTCGCCGACCAACCGCTTCGATCATCCGCTGTCCAGCCGCTTCGACGAGCAGGACGCGTTCGTGATCTTCGACGACGTCGAGGTGCCGCGCGAGCGGCTGTTCATCGACGCCAACCGAGCGGCCTACAACAAGGTGCCGAGCAGCAGCTGGTCGCCCAATATCCAGCAGCAGACCATGATCCGCGCCGCGACCAAGCTCGACTTCGCCTGGGGCCTCGGGCTGCGCATGGCAGCGGCGATCAATGCGGCCGACCCGGAGACTCAGCGCATGATCGGCGAGATCTGGGCCTACGCCGAGTTCACCCGCGCCGCCGTCGCCGCCGCGGAGGCCGAAGCGCGCGAATGGCCGAGCGGTTTGTGGACCTCGGCCAGCGGCCCGCTCCATGCGCTGCGCGCCATGCTGCCGTTGTGGTTCCCGCGCGTGAACGAGATCCTGCGCCAGATCGGCTCGCACAACGTGTTCGCGACCCCGACCCTGGCGCAGATGACCGACAAGGACCTGCGGCCGCTGATCGACCGCTACCTGCCCGGCGCCAAGGCCCTGCCGGCCGAGGAACGCATCCGCATCTTCCGCCTGGTCTGGGACTTCGCCGGCGGCGCGTTGGCCGGCCGCAACGAGCAGTACGAGCGCTTCTACCTAGCGTCCTCGCCGCGCAACCTCGCGCGCCATCTCGCCTTCACCGACCGCAGCCGCGCCGACCGCCTGGTAGACCGGTTCCTGAAGGAGCCGTACTAGCCTTCCGTAGTTCCGCGCTTTGCTTTGCCGGCGACGCGCTTGGCGTGGTGCTGACGCAACCAGCGGCAGCAAGCGGCGTTCGCAGCCTCATGAGCTCCCGCAGCAGCGCGACCAGGGGCGACGTCCGCATTGGGCTTTCGGGCTGGACCTACAAGTCCTGGCGCGGGCGGTTCTACCCCAAGGGCTTGCCGCACAATCGGGAGCTGGCGCACATCGGCGAGGTGTTCTCGACCGTGGAGATCAACGGTACCTTCTATTCGATGCAGCGTCCCGATGCCTTCGGCAAATGGGCAGAGGCGACGCCGCGGGATTTCGTCTTCGCCGTCAAGGGACCGCGCTTCCTCACCCACATGAAGCGATTGAACGATGCCGTGGCGCCGCTCGGCAACTTCATCGCCTCCGGCGTGCTGCGGCTCGGGGGCAAGCTCGGACCGATCCTCTGGCAGCTGCCGCCCAACTTCCATTTCAACCGTGACAAGCTGGAAGCATTTTTCGAGCTGCTGCCGCGCGACATGCATTCGGCCGCGGCCTGCGGGCGAAAGCATGACCATCGGCTGAAAGCGCGCGCCTGGCTGCGCGTGACCGACCGGCATCGCCTGCGCCATGCGCTGGAGGTGCGGCACGAGAGCTTCTGCGTGCCCGACTTCATCGCGCTGTTGCGCAAGCACGACGTCGCGCTGGTGTGCGCCGACACCGTCGACTGGCCGCTGCTGATGGATCTCACCTCGGACTTCGTGTACTGCCGCCTGCACGGTTCGCGCGAGCTCTACCGCAGCGGCTACACCAACGAGGAGATCGCGCAGTGGGCACGGCGCATCCGGGCGTGGCGCGACGGCAAGCCTATGCGTGACGGCACCTTCGTGGGCGGGCCGGCCAAGGCTGCACCGCGCGACGTTTTCGTGTATTTCGACAACACCGACAAGCTCATGGCGCCGCGCGATGCGCAGGCGCTGATGCGTTGCCTGCGGCAGGCGTGATGGCGGCCCCAGCCACCCTCCTGAAGGCAGTCGCCAAGGAAGCGGCTTCCTGCACGCTCTGCCCGCTCTATCGCAACGCCACGCAGACGGTGTTCGGCGAGGGGCCGGTCAAGGCCGCCCTCATGATCGTGGGCGAGCAGCCGGGCGATCAGGAGGACCTCGCCGGGCATCCGTTTGTCGGGCCGGCCGGCAAGATCCTCGACCGCGCCATGGCGGAAGCGGGGCTCGACCGCCAGAAGGTCTATCTCACCAACGCCGTGAAGCACTTCAAGAACGAGCCGCGCGGCAAGAAGCGTCTGCACAAGAAGCCCAACCGCTACGAGGTCGAGGTCTGCCGCGTCTGGCTGCGCCAGGAGATCGAGGTGGTGCGGCCGCAGCTCCTCCTGGCCCTGGGCGTGACGGCGGCCGTCGCTTTGGCCGGGCGGTCGGTGGTGCTGTCGAAGGAGCGCGGCAAGGTCATCGCCTTCGCCGATGGCCAGCCCGGCATGGTCACGGTGCATCCGTCGTCGATCCTGCGCATGCCGGAGCAGGAGGCCCGACACGCGGCGTTCGCTGCCCTGGTGGCCGACCTGAAGGCAGCGGTCAAAGCCGTCGCCAAACAGGCCGCAGCCGCCTGACACGGCCGTTGCATTGCGGGCCGGACGCGGCAAACTGGGCTCCTGGCATCGACCCGTAGCGTAGGAGCCCCGGCCGATGAGCGATATCGACGTCAAGCCCGATACCATCGCCAAGCCCAAGATCGAGCAGCCGCGTCTCTACAAGGTGATCCTGCTGAACGACGACTACACGCCGCGCGAGTTCGTCGTGAAGGTGCTGATGGGCGTGTTCCGCATGAGCGAGGATCAGGCCTATCGCGTCATGATGACGGCGCACAAGCGCGGCGCCTGCGTCGTCGCGGCCTTTACCCGCGACATCGCCGAGAGCAAGGCGACCGAAGGCACCAACTGCGGCCGCCAGGCTGGCCATCCGCTCGAGTTCACGAC
>JAFAKN010000747.1 GCA_019235415.1 Alphaproteobacteria bacterium | reverse complement strand
CGACACCGCCGCCACGAGCGCGACCAGCCAGCTGGGGGCGATCAGCCCTGTCCGCTTCATTCCTGCCTCCTTTTTCGTTCAGCTCCCCGTTTTGACATAGCGCACCACGTCGGCGTGGGTCGCGAACCAGACGCCGGCATGAGCGCGGATGTGCTGGATCAGCTCCTCCAGGATCATCATGCGCGAGCGATGGCCGATGATGTGCGGATGCATGGTGAGCTGGAACAGGCCGCCCTCGGCATAGGCCGAATCGAACTCGCGGCGGAACACCTCCAGCACCGAGGACGGCGGCGTGTAGGGCCGCAGCGAGGCGAAGCGGTTCATGTTGAAATAGACCGCGTCGTCGCGGATCCACTCGACCGGCAGCTCGACGACCCCGGTCGGCTGGCCGTCGAGCAAGAGCTCGTAGCAATCGTCGTCGGCCATCAGCGAGGAGTCGTAGATCAGGCCCATGTCGCGCGTGATGGCGAGCGTATGAGGCGAGAAATCCCACGATGGCGTGCGGATGCCGACCGGGCGCACGCCCGTCACCTTCTCCAGGGCGTCGGCCGAGCGCATCTGCAGGTCGCGCTCGGAGACCTCGGGCAGGACGGAATTGCGCTCGTGGATCCAGCCATGGATGCCGATCTCGTGGCCCTCGGCGACCACCCGGCGCTGCTCGTCGGGATAGAGCATGGCCGACACGGCCGGGACGTAGAACGTCGCCGGGATCGAGTACTTCTTGAGGAGCGCCAGGATGCGCGGGATGCCGGCGCGGTTGCCGTACTGGCCCTGGCTCAGCCGGCCGATCGACTCGCCGCCTTCGCGCAGCTCGCCGGTCTCGTGGTCGGAGTCGAAGGAGAGCGCGACGGCGCAGCGCGCGCCGTCCGGCCAAACCTCGGGGCGCAGCGTGCGGCCGGCGCGTACGTGCTCGACGATGCCGCGCCAGCGCTGCTCGGACCATTGCCAGGGCTGCTCCGACTCCTTCGGCTGTGGCCCGCTCGGCCGTTGGACGATCATTGCACGTGATCGCATGGTCCCCCTCCTTATTCCGCCGCTTGCGCCGGCCGAAGCTGCGGGAACTCGCCGACCGCCAGCTCGAAGGCGCGCCGCACCTCGCTGCCATCGCCGCGCCGCTGGTGCGCGGGCAGCTCGGCCAAGGCAGCGAAGATGCGCTTCTTCATATAGTGGCGCCAGTTGACGGGCAGGCTCGCCAGCACCTCGGTCAGCGCGGCGTAGTTGGCGTCGGTCCATTCGCGCTCGTAGGCCTCGCGCTGGTCGTTGAAGGCGAAGACGGCGGACTTGGCGTTGGCCGCCAGACGGGCACGTCGGGCCGCGGTGGCCGTCTCGTCGATAGCGCCGTCGCGGATCACCACGCCGTAGTCATCGGCTGCGGATTGGACGGAGACCTTGCCCTGCTGCACGTCGAACAGCACCGCCTTCGTGTCGCGCTCCCACGGCGGGCCAAAACCGCCGCCGCCGCACGCCGTCACCAGGATCACGTCGCCGGGATCGAGCGCCACGACGTCGGTGTTGCCGAGATCGACCTCGTCGTTGCCGCCGCGATTGCGCCAGAAGCCCGAGGTGGCGCCCGGCTTGCCGCCGTTGCTGCCCCAGGACGAAAAGCGGGTGCGATCGCGATTGCGCGCCGTCACCACCGTGTTGGGCGCGAACACCTTGAACTCGAGCTGCGTGCCGAGCCCGCCGCGATGCTTGCCGGCGCCGCCGGAATCGGGGACCAGGCCGTAGCGCAGCACCTTGATCGGCACCTCGGTCTCGTTGATCTCGACCGGCGTATTCTTGAGGAAGCTCGAGTTGGCGCCCGAGCCGTCGGCGCCGTCGCCGCCCGACCAGCCGCCGGCGCCGCCGGTGATCGGGTCGATCGAGGCCATGATGGTGCGGCCGCTGCGGTTGTCGGTGGTCTTGACGTTCATGATGGCGCTGCTGCCGGCCGGTCCCGCCGGCAACAGCTCGGGCACCGCCGCCTGGAAGGCGCCGATCGTGACGCCCTGCAGCCGGCCGCAGGTCATGCTGCGCATGCCGACGGCGGCCGGGAATTTCGGATTGAGGATGGTGCCCTCGGGAATGACGCAACGCGCCGGCCGCGTGATGCCGCCGTTCAGCAGGATCGAGGGATCGATGCTGTAGAGGCAATAGGTGTAGCCCACCATCAAGAGGATGTGGCGCTCGGCGCCGCCGGTCGGCACGTTGAGCGACGACTGCAGCTGGGCGTCGGAGCCGGAGAAATCGAGGATCGCCTCTTCGCCCCGGATCTTTAGCGTCAGGGCCAGCCGCACCGGCACGCCGCCCGGGGCATCCTCGTCGAGATAGTCGGAGAAGAAGTAGTCGCCGTCGGGAATGCGGCCGAGCAAGGCGCGCGCCTGGCGCTCGCCGAGGTCTAAAAGGTCGCTCACGCCCTGGCGGAACACTTCGACGCCGAACTTGCGCACCATGTCGTGGACCTTGCGCTCGCCGGTGTTCATGGCGGCGATCTGGGCCTGCAGGTCGCCGTAGTTCTGCTCGGGCATGCGCACGTTGGTCAGCATCACGTCGAGCAGCGGCTGGTTGAGCTTGCCCCCGGCATAGAGCTTGTTGGGCGGGATGCGAATGCCTTCCTGGTGCACCTCGGTCAGCTGCCGCGACAGCGACGCCGGCACCGCGCCGCCGACATCGGTGTTGTGGATGTGGCTGACCGAGAAGGCGATCAGCTCGCCGTCCCAGAAGATCGGCTTCCACATGTGGAGGTCGGGCGTGTGAGTGCACACGAAGCCGGCATAGGGATCGTTGGTGATGCAGATGTCGCCCGGGCGATAGTCGGCGACCAGGCGGATGGCGTTGGCGTAGTCGAGCCCGATGAACCAGGTCGCACCGAGATCGCGCGGGCTGGCGAAGGTCATGCCGTCGGGCGTCGCCAGGCCGGTGGTGAAGTCCTCGGTTTCCTTCACGAAGGTCGAATGCGCCGTGCGGAACAGCGTGTAGGCCATGCTGTCGGCGGCCGCCTGCGCATGGTTGGCGAAGATCTGCAGGGTGACCGGATCGATGCGCATCGCGTGTCCCTTCACGAGTCGAGCGTCAGGAGAATGTTGCCGTAGGCGTCGACCGCGCCGCTAAAACCTTGCGGAACGCAGATCGTCGTATCCTCCTGCGCCATGACGCAAGGGCTGGCGAGAACATGGCCGTGCCCCAGATGCGCGCGGCGATAAAGCGGCACGGTGCGCCAGGCGCCATCCATGTAGACCTCGATCTGCTTCAGCGGCTCGGGCGGCCTGTCGTGCCGGGGCTGGGCCGGGAATTGCGGCTGCGGCGAGGCGCCCACGACGACCATGCGCAGGCTTACCACCTGCACCGGCGTCTCGGGCGCGCTATGGCCATAGAGGCGGTCGTGCTCGGCATGGAAGGCGGCCGCGATCCGCTCGCGATCGCCCGCGACGATCCATTCCAGCTGCAGCGGCACCTCGATCTCGAACGATTGCCCCTGGTAGCGCATGTCGGCGGCCGGTTGCAGGACGTAGGATCCGGCGAACTTCTGCTCCTGGGTAATCCAGGCGGTGGCGCGCTGCGCCAGGCGATCGAAGTCCGCTTTGAAACGCGGCAGCTCGGCGTCGCTCAGCGGGTAGTAGGCCGTGCCTATAAAGTCGTTCTTGACGTCGGCGACCAGGCCGCCAAGCGCCGACAGCACGCCCGGCGCCGTCGGGATCAGCACGCGGCGCATGCCGAGCTCGCGGGCGAGCAAGCATCCGAGCATCGGTCCGGCGCCGCCGAAGGCCAGCAAGGTGAATTCGCGCGGGTCGATGCCCTGGCGCGAGGCGAGCTTGCCGACCTCGCGGTACATGCCGGAGACCGCGACCTGGATGATCGCTTCGGCGGCCTGCTCGAGCCCGCGGCCGAGCTTGCCGGCGACCGTGGCGACCGCGGCGCGCGCCTTGTCGATATCGACGGTCACCGCGTCGTAGCCGATGTTGCCATGGCCGATGATGCCGCACACGGCGAAGGCGTCGGTCATCGTGGGCCGCATGCCGCCGCGGCCGTAGCAGGCCGGTCCGGGAGTCGAGCCGGCGCTCTCGGGTCCCACGGTCAGCACGCCGAACGCGCTGACCGCGGCGATCGAGCCGCCGCCGTCGCCGATTGAGGTCACCGAGACGGTGGGGATGTAGACCGGGAAGTCGCCGACCATCTCGCCGGTGCCGTAAGTCGGCGTGCCGTCCGTGATGATCGCGACGTCGGCCGAGGTGCCGCCGATGTCGAGGCTCAGCACCTTGTCCTGCCCGGCCTGGCGCGCGACGAAGCCCGCGCCGATCACGCCGGCGGCGGTGCCCGACAGCAGCATCTGCAGGCAGGCCGACTTGCCGAGCTCGGCCGTCATGACGCCGCCGTTGGACTTGGTGACCATGGGCTCGGCGGCGACGCCCGCCTGCTTCAGCGCCGCCTGCAGGGCCGTCAGGTAGCGCGCCACGGGCGGCTGCACGTAGCCGTGGATGGTCGCCGTCGCAGTGCGCTCGTATTCGCGGATGATCGGCCACACGTCGCTTGAGCAGAACACCGGCATGTCGGGCGCCCACTCCGCGATCAGGCGCTGCGCCGCGCGCTCGTGGCTGGGATTGCGATAGGAATGAAGGAACGCCAGCACGATGCCCTCGGCGCCAAGCACCATCGCTTCGTCAAGCGCCTCGCGCAGGCTTTTGGGGTCGAGCGGCCGGTCGACCGTGCCGTCGGCCAGGATGCGCTCGCGCACCGGCAGGACGCGGTCGCGCGTGATGAGCGGCTGAGCCCGTTGCGACATCAGGTGATACGGGTCGGGCATCTTCAGCCGCGCCAGCTCCAGCACGTCGACGAAGTTCTCGGTGGCGAACAGGCAGAGGCGAATGCCCTTGCGCTGGATCACCGAATTGATGCCGACGGTGGTGCCGTGCGTGAAATAGCCGATGTCCTGCGGCTTGATCCCGAAGCGGCTGCCGAGCTCGCCGAGGCCGGCAATCACCTCGCGGCCCGGTTCCTGCGGCGTCGACAGCACCTTCAAAGTTGAGAGATGGCCGGTGGCCTCGTCCAGGGCGCAGAAGTCCGCAAAGGTGCCGCCGATGTCCACGCCGATCCGATAACTCACTGCCCCACCCTTCCCTGTATGACCTATGCCGCCCTGCGATAGCCGAGGCGCTGGCTGAGCGCCGCCGCGCCGCGGACGACGCCCGCGATGATCCGCGACTTGGCCGCCGGATAGCGCGCCGAGACCGTCCCGACATTCAACGCAGCAACGACCGTACCATCCCCACCGAATACCGGTGTCGCCGTGGCCGACCCGCCCAGCACGTATTCCTCCTCGAGGACGGCGTAGCCGTCGGCCGCCACCTTGGCGAGGACCATGCGCAGCTTGGCCGCGTTCGTCACGGTGCGCGGCGTGTAGGCGCGGAGCCGAGTGCGCAGCAAATAGGCATCGGTCGACTTCTTGTCCCAGAACGCCAGCAGGACGCGCCCCATGGCGGTGCAATAGGCCGGACGCAGGCCGGGATCGTCGGAATCGTAGCGGATCGGCGCGCGGCTGACCGACTTGGCGATGACCTTGACGTCGCCGCGATTGCCGCGGACGCCCAGGAATACGGTCTCGTCGAGATCGTCGCGCAGGCGATCCATCACCGGGCGCGCCACGGCGACGAGGTGCGCGTCGGGTCCACCGATCCAGCCCGGCGACTGGCGGAGCGAGTCGCTGAGCGCGTAGCGATCGGCGGCATCGCGTTGCACGTAGCCGCGCGACTGCAAGGTGCGCAACAAGGCATGCGCGCTGCTCTTGGGCAATCCCAGGACCGTAACGAGGTCCTTCAGCGCCATCGGCTCCTCGGCGCGCGACAACAGCTCGAGAATGTCGAGCACGCGCGCGGCGGACTTCACGTTGTCGTTCACGGTTATGAACAGTGTCCTGCTATTGAAACGACGTTCGCGCAAAGTCTTCGGCCCTGTCAACGCTGTTCCGATCGTCCTGCGGTCGTCTGTAGAATTGCGCCATGAATGGCAAAGCGGCACCCGTCTATGCGGGCTTCGATCTCGGCACCTCGGCCTTGAAGGCCATCGTCGTCGACGAGGCGCAGAACACGCTCGCCGAATGCGACGTGCCGCTGAAGACCCTGCGGCCGCGCGACCTGTGGTCCGAGCAGGACCCGCAGCAATGGTGGACGGCGTTCGAAGCCGCCGTCGCCGTGCTGCGCGCCCGCAACCCCGAGGCCTGGCGCGCGGTGCGCAGCATAGGACTGTCCGGCCAGATGCATGGCGCCGTCGTGCTCGATGCGGCGGACCAGCCGCTGCGGCCGGCGATCCTGTGGAACGACGGCCGGGCGACACTCGAGTGCCGCGAGCTGATGCAGGCCGTGCCCGACATCGTGAGCATCGCCGGCGTGGAAGCCATGCCCGGCTTCCTGGCGCCCAAGCTCCTCTGGCTGCGACGACACGAGCCCGAGGTCTTTCGGCGCGTCAGGCGCATCATGCTGCCCAAGGACTATCTGCGGCTTCGCCTGACGGGCGAGTTCGCCACCGACATGGCCGACGCCGCCGGCACCTTGCTGCTCGACGAAGCCGATCGGGGCTGGTCGCCACGCCTCGTCGACGCCGCCGGCGTCCGCCTCGAGCAGCTGCCGCGCCTGCACGAGGGCTCGCAACCGAGCGGCCGGCTGAGCGCCGCGCTCGCCGGTGCATGGGGCTTGAGCAGCGATGTTCCGGTCGCAGCGGGTGGCGGCGATGCGGCCTGCGGCGCGGTCGGCATCGGCGCCGTCGAGGACGGCGACGCCTTCATCTCGCTCGGCACCTCGACGCAATACGTGGTGACGCGCCGCCGCCATCAGCCGCTCGCCGGGGCCGGCATCCACGCCTTCTGCCACGCCGTGCCACAGCGCTGGTTCCAGATGGCCGTGCTGCTGAACGGGGCGAGCTGCCTTGGCTGGCTGGCGACCGTTCTCGGCGGCGATCCCGCGACACTGGTGGCGCAAGCCGAGGCGGCCTTCAAGGGACCGAGCGAGCTGATGTTCCTGCCCTACCTGCAGGGCGAGCGCACGCCGCACAACGACGCCAATGCCAAGGGCGTGCTCTTCGGCCTACACGGCAAGACGACCGCGAGCGACCTCGTGCAGGCCGTGCTGGAAGGCGTGGCCTTCAGCGTCGTCGACGCGCAGGTTGCCCTGCAGGCGGCCGGCGCCGATCCGCAGCAGCCGTCGGTGATCGGCGGCGGCGCGCGCAGCGCCTTCTGGCTGAAGCTTTTGGCGTCGGCGCTCGACAAGCCGCTGGCGCTGCATCGCGGCCGCGAGAAAGGACCGGCCTTCGGCGCGGCGCGGCTGGCGCGCCTTGCGGTCACCGGTGAGCCCGTCGCGGCCGTGTGCGTCGCGCCCGCGATCGAAAGCGTCCTCGAGCCCGACCCGAAGCTCGCCGCTGCGTATGCACAACGCCTGCCGCGCTTTCGCTCGCTCTATGCGGCGCTGAAGCAGGAATTCGCCAGAGCTGCATAGCTCGCCTCCCCCGTCATGCGGGGGAGGTGGCCCGAAGGGCCGGAGGGGGAAAGCCGCAATCGCGGCCGTGGCCAAGCCCGGATCTGAAATCGCACGCCGCGTCCAGGTCGCCTTCCCCCTCCGACGCCGTATGACGGCGCCACCTCCCCCGTATGACGGGGGAGGATGGTTGCTCCCCAGCGCGCCTTCCGATGTAATGGCCGCAAGAAGAAACGCGACCGGAGGAGACGGACGGTTGGTCAACCCGATCCTTCAGATGCGCAACTTGTCCAAAAGTTTCCTCGGCACGAGGGTGCTGAGCCATGTCGATCTCACCGTCTACCCGGGCGAGATCCATGCGCTGATGGGCGAGAACGGTGCGGGCAAGTCGACCCTGGTGAAGATCCTGTCCGGCGCCTACACGCCGGACCCCGGCGGCGAGATCGCGATCGAAGGACGTCGCGTGCACATCGACGGGCCGCACGCCGGGCGCGAAGCGGGTATCGCAATCATCTATCAGGAGCTGTCGCTTGCCCCGAACCTCACGGTTGCCGACAACATCTACCTCGGCCGCGAGATCGCGCGATCGGGACTTGTGCGGCGCGCGACCATGCGGTCGGACGTGACTCCCCTGCTGGCACGCCTGGGCGCCGATTTCACGGCCAATGCGCTCGTCGGTACGCTTTCGATCGGCCAGCAGCAGCTGGTCGAGATCGCCCGTGCGCTGCACGCGAGCCCGAAGATCCTGGTGATGGACGAGCCGACCACGGCCTTGTCGGCGGGCGAGACGGAGCGCCTGTTCGCCATTGTCCGGCAGCTGCGCGACCAGGGCCTGGCCATCATCTACATCACGCACCGCATGGAGGAGGTCTACGAGCTCGCCGACCGAGTCACGGTGCTGCGTGACGGGGCGCGCGTGGCGTCGCTCGAGAAGGCGGAGATCCGGGCCGACACCATCGTGCGGCTGATGGTCGGCCGCGAGATCTCGTCGTTCTACAAGAAGGAGCACGACCCACGGGCGCAACGCGGGAATGCGGTGCTGTCGGTGGTCGATCTCGCCGACGGCGAACGGGTAAAAGGCTGCTCGTTGGTGCTGCATGCCGGCGAGGTCGTGGGACTGGCGGGTCTCGTGGGCGCCGGCCGCACCGAGCTCGCTCATCTGATCTTCGGCGCGGCACCCCGGACGGCGGGCACAGTGCTGATCGAGGACAAGCCGGCCGACGCCAACACGCCCGGCGAGGCGATCGATGCCGGGATCGCCTACCTCACCGAGGACCGCAAGGCGCTCGGCCTCTTCCTCGACATGTCCTGCCTCGACAACATCAATCTCGGCGTGCTGGGGCGCGACGCCCGGCCGCTCGGCGTGCTCGACCGCGACAAGGCGCGGACGCGGGCGCTCGCCGCATTCAAGGCGCTGGCGATCCGCGCCTCGTCGCCCGGCGTCGCCGTCGGCACCCTGTCGGGCGGCAATCAGCAGAAGGTGCTGCTGTCGCGGTTGCTCGCCACGCAGCCCAAGGCGCTGATCCTCGACGAGCCGACGCGCGGCGTCGATGTCGGCGCCAAGTCGGAAATCTACGCCATCATCGACAATCTCGCGAAATCGGGCGTCGCCATCCTGGTGATCTCGTCGGACCTGCCGGAGGTCATCGGCATTTGCGATCGGGTCATCGTGATGCGCGAGGGCCGCATCACGGGCGAGGTCGGCCGCGGGACCGCGGCGCCCCTCTCGCAGGAGCGCATCATGGCGCTGGCGACGGGAACGGAGAGCCTGCATGCCGCCTGACGCCGTCGCGACGCCCACCGCCGTGACGCCCGACGCACGGCAGGACAGCCGGCAGCAACGCCTGCAGGCGTTCATTCGCACGGCCGGCATGCTGCCGGTGCTGGTCCTGCTCTGTCTTGCCTTCCACCTCCTCTCGGAAGGCCGGTTCTTCACAGGGCAGAATCTCGGCATCGTGCTGCAGCAGGCCTCGGTCAACACCGTGCTGGCGGCCGGCATGACCTTCGTGATCCTGACCGGCGGCATCGATCTGTCGGTCGGCTCGATCCTCGCGGCCTCCGCCATGACCGGGCTGATCGTTTCCAAGGTCGAGGGCTTCGCCGCGCTGTGGATTCCGGTCGCGGTGCTGACGGGCCTTGCCTTCGGCCTCGCCAACGGCGCAGTCATCGCCCTGCTGCGCCTGCCGCCGTTCATCGTGACCTTGGGCTCGCTGGCGGCGGTGCGCGGCTTTGCGCGCCTGATCGGCAACGACACCACGGTCTTCAATCCGGCAATCCCCTTTGCCTTCATCGGCAACGGTTCGCTCGACCTGATCCCGGGGCTGGTCTCGATTCCCTGGCTCGCGGTCGTGGCCCTGCTGGTGATCCTCGTCTCCTGGTTCGTGCTGCGCCGAACCGTGCTCGGGGTGCACATCTACGCCGTCGGCGGCAATCAGAGCGCCGCCCGGCTCGCCGGCATAAAGGTCTGGCTGGTGGTGCTGTTCGTCTACGGCGTGTCGGGCCTGCTGTCGGGCCTCGGCGGCGCCATGCAGGCGGCGCGGCTTTACGCCGCCAACGGTCTCCAGCTTGGCCAGTCCTACGAGCTCGACGCGATCACCGCCGTGATCCTGGGCGGCACGTCGTTCGTCGGCGGCATCGGCTCGATCTGGGGCACGCTGGTCGGCGCGCTGATCATCGCCGTGCTGTCCAACGGCCTGATCCTGGTCGGCGTCTCGGACGTCTGGCAGTACGTGATCAAGGGCCTGGTCATCATCGGCGCCGTCGCGCTCGACCGCTATCGCCTGCACACGTCGGCACGGACCTGAGGGGACACGCACCAGACGCAAACGCAACCAAGGAGGAAGCGCATGTTGAACAAGAGCCTGTTGTCCGGCGTCGCCATGGCCATTGCCCTGGCTGCGGCGCCGGCTTGGTCCAAGGAACTGAAGTCGATCGGCATCTCGCTCGGCTCGATGGGCAATCCGTTCTTCGTCGCCCTGTCCAAGGGCGCCGAGTTCGAGGCCAAGAAGACCAATCCCAACGTCAAGGTCACGACCGTCGGCTTCGAGTACGACCTCGGCAAGCAGGTGACGCAGATCGACAACTTCATCGCCGCCGGCGTCGACCTGATTCTGCTCAACCCGGGCGATCCGAAGGCGATCGGTCCCGCGATCAAGAAGGCGCAGGCCGCCGGCATCATCGTCGTCGCCGTCGACACGGCCGCCGAGGGCGCCGACGCCACGGTCACCACCAACAACGTGCAGGCCGGCGAGATCGCCTGCCAGTACATCGTCGACAAGCTCGGCGGCAAAGGCGACGTGGTGATCGAAAACGGCCCGCAGGTGTCGGCTGTCATCGATCGCGTCGTCGGCTGCAAGAACGTGTTCGGCAAGACGCCCGGCCTAAAGGTGCTGTCGTCCGATCAGGACGGCAAGGGCTCGCGCGAGGGCGGACTCACGGTCGCCCAGGGCTACCTGACGCGCTTCCCCAAGATCGACGCGATCTTCGCCATCAACGATCCGCAGGCGATCGGCACCGACCTCGCCGCCAAGCAGCAGAACCGCAAGGGCATCATCATCACCTCGGTCGACGGCGCGCCCGACATCGAGGCGGCGCTGAAGGACCCGAACTCGCCGCAGATCCAGGCCTCGGCCTCGCAGGATCCGTTCTTCATGGCACGGCGCGCCGTGCAGGTGGGCGTCGGTATCCTCAACGGCCAAAAGCCCGCGAACCCGGTCGAGCTCCTGCCCTCGAAGCTCGTGACACGCGACAATGTCGGGCAGTATGTCGGCTGGACCTCGGAAAGGCGGCAGTAGCGTCTATCGCACTGCGGCTCGTGGCGGCAAGTCATGACGGGAGATGGAGACGACAAACGATGCGCGCGTTGATCTGCCGTCAGTGGGGCAAAGTGGACGAACTCGCGATCGGTGACGCACCGGTCCCCAAGCCGGGACCGGACGAGGTGCTGATCAAGGTCGCGGCGACCTCGGTCAACTACGCCGATTCGATCATGGTCGCCGGCCATTACCAGACCAAGCCCGAGCGGCCGTTCAGCCCGGGCTTGGAGACGGCCGGGGTGGTGACGGCCTGTGGCTCGGACGTCAAGCGTCTCGCGCCGGGCGATCGGGTGATGGCAATCCTGGCCTATGGCGGGCTGGCCGAGTACGCCGTGGCGCCGGCGGCGGAGACATGGGTCATTCCCGCCGGCATGAGCTTCGCGCAAGCGGGCGCCTTTCCGATCGCCTACATCTCCAGCCACGTGGCGATCCGCTGGCAGGGACGCCTGGAGGCCGGCGAAACAATGCTCGTGCTGGGCGCGGCGGGCGGCGTCGGACTGACCGCGGTCGAGATCGGCAAGGCCATGGGCGCGCGCGTCATTGCCGCCGCGAGCACGCCGGAGAAGCTCGCGGTCGCCCGGGCGCATGGCGCGGACGAAACCATCGACTATGCCAAGGAGCCGCTCACCGAGCGCGTCATGGCGCTGACCGGCGGCAAGGGCGCCGACGTCTGCTTCGATCCGGTCGGCGGCTCGCTGTTCGATCCGGCTCTGTCCTCGCTCGGCTGGGGCGGACGCATTCTGCTGATCGGGTTCGTCGGCGGCGTGCCGCAGATCCCGGCCAACCGGCTCCTCGTCAAGCACCGCTCGGCGATCGGCTCGTCGCTGCGCTATTTCCGCTGGCACGCCCCCGACAAGCTCGAGCGCTCGGTCGAGGAGCTGTTCGGCTGGTATCGCGAAGGCAAGCTAAAGCCCTGCATCACGCATCGCCTGCCGCTCGAGCGCAGCGTCGAAGCCCTGCATCTGCTCACCGACCGCCGAGCGCACGGCAAGATCGTGATCGAGCTGGAAGCCGCGTGATGGAGATCCGCCTCACCCGACATGGCCGGCACGTCGCCATCGTGACCATCGACAACCAACCGCGCCTCAACGCCATGACCCGCCAGATGTTGGCTGAGCTGGGGCGCTTGTGGGACGAGCTGGAGCGCGACGACTGCCGCTGCATCATCCTGACCGGCGCCGGCGAGCGGGCCTTCACCGTCGGCGCCGACATCAGCGGCGATCTGTCGGCCGGGCCGGAGATGTCGAAGATCGTCAACCATGGCCTGCTGAAGAGCGACGCCTATGCCAAGCCGATCATCGCCGCGGTGAACGGCGACTGCATCGGCGGCGGCCTCGAGCTCATGCTGTCGACCGATATCCGCGCGGCCGCTCCCAAGGCGCGCTTCGGCCTCACCGAGGTGAAGTGGTCGATCTATCCGTTCGGCGGCTCGACCATCAAGCTCATACAGCAGATCGGCTACGTCCACGCCATGGACCTGCTGCTGACGGCGCGGCTGATCGATGCCGAGCGGGCCGCGGGGCTCGGTTTGATCAACCGCGTCGTCCCGACGGCCGAGCTGATGGACTGGGCGCTGGCCACCGCCGAATCGATCGCCGCCAACAGCCCGGCGGCGGTGCAGGCCGTGAAGCGCCAGGTGAGCGCGCAAATCGCCGACCATGCGCGGACGCGCGAGGCGTTGGAGCAGCAGCTCGGCGATGGCGTACGGGCCAGCCGGGATTTCGCCGAGGGCGTCGCGGCGTTCCGCGAGAAGCGCCAGCCGCGCTACGAGTGAGCGGCCCAGACCACGAGGACAGGACCGCGATGGCAAGCACACGACCGAACAGCGCGACCCTGGGCGACCTGGTTGACGAGCTGGCCGCAGCCACGCCGACCGCGCCCGCCGTCGTGTTCGGTGACGAACGCCTCGACTACGCCGGCCTGAAGCGGCAGGTCGACGACTTCGCGCGGGCTCTGCTGGCGCTCGGTATCCGTCGCGGCGATCGCGTCGCGCTGCTGGTATCCAATCGGCCCGAGTGGCTCGTCGCCGCCTTGGCCAGCGCCAAGATCGGGGCGATCGTCGCCGCCATCAGCACCTACTCCACGCCGCGCGAGCTCGCGTGGACCCTGGAGCATTGCGGCGCGTCGGCGCTGGTCATGCTTTCGGCGTTCCGTGGACGCCGTTTCCTCGAGCCACTGCGCGAGCTCTGTCCGGAGCTCGATCACTGTCCCGCGGGCGCGCTACGCAGCGCACGCCTGCCCGCGCTGCACAGCGTGATCGTACTCGACGCCCCCTCGCCCGGTGCGACCTTCGCGCTCGGCGAATTCCTGGCACGCGGCGCGGCGATCGAGGCATCGGCATTGGCGGCAGCGCAGGCAGCCGTTCGCCAACAGGACATCTGCTATATCCTCTACACATCGGGCTCGACCGCAGCTCCCAAGGGCGTGACCCTGGCGCACGGGCCGCTGATCACCAACGCGTTCGAGATCGGCGAGCGACAGCATCTTTGTGCGACCGACCGCCTGTGGCTCGCCGTGCCGCTGTTCTGGTCGTTCGGCTCGGCCAATGCGTGGCCGGCGATCATGACCCACGGCGGCTGCGTCGTGCTGCAGGAAAGCTTCGATGCGGGCGAAGCGTTGGCGCTGATCGAGCGCGAGCGCTGCAGCGTCTACTACGGGATGGTCAACATGGCGCGCGCCCTGTTGGAGCACCCCGCCCATCCGGGCCGCCGTTTGGGCGCCATGCGCACCGGGCTCACCATCGGCCCGCCCGAGGATATGGCGCTCACCATGCGGGCCGTCGGCGCCGACAAGCTCTGCAACGTCTACGGCTCCACCGAGACCTACGGCAACTGCGCCGTCACCGATGCCGACGATCCCCTGCCCCTGCGCCTCGCCAGCCAAGGCTTGCCGTTGCCCGGCATGACCATCCGGGCCGTCGATCCGGTGACGCGGCGGCCCTTGCCCCAAGGCGAGATCGGCGAGCTCGCGGTTCGCGGCCGCATCACGCCAGGCTACTTCCAGGCACCGGAG
>JAFAKN010000614.1 GCA_019235415.1 Alphaproteobacteria bacterium | reverse complement strand
GCCCAAGGAGCCGCTGTTCATCCTCGAGGGGCTGTTCGATGGCGGCATCCTGGTCAACGAGCTCGACATCTGGGCCGCCGTCATCGCCGGCCTTCTGGTCGCGGGCCTCGCGCTGTTCTTCCAGAAGACCCGCATCGGCCGCGCGCTGCGCGCCGTCGCCGACGACCACGCCGCCGCCCAGTCGGTCGGCATCCCGCTCGACCAGATCTGGTTCATCGTCTGGCTGGTCGCCGGCCTGGTCGCGCTGGTCGCCGGCGCGGTGTGGGGCAGCAAGCTCGGCGTCCAGTTCTCGCTCTCGCTGCTCGCGCTCAAGGCGCTGCCGGTGCTGATCCTGGGCGGCTTCACCTCGGTGCCCGGCGCCATCGTCGGCGGCCTCATAATCGGCGCCGGCGAGAAGCTGGCCGAGGTGTTCCTCGGCCCGTTCATGGGCGGCGGCATAGAAATCTGGTTCGCTTACGTGCTGGCGCTCCTCTTCCTGCTGGTCCGCCCGCAGGGCCTGTTCGGCGAACGCATCATCGAGCGGGTGTGACGGGATGATGATCAATGCCCCGTCATCCCGACCGGAGCCGAGCGAAGCGAGGCGCAGTGGAGGGACCTTTCTTGTCGCCGCATCCACAAGAAAGGTCCCTCGACTTCGCTTCGCTCCGCTCGGGATGACGAGGGAGCCATAACGTGCTCTACCGCGAGGCCGGCCAGTTCAAGACCTCCTACCAGGCCGACCAGGCGATCTTCCCGATCGCCCAGGACCGCTTCGTCATGCTCGCGCTCCTCGCGGTCGCCTTCCTCGTCGTGCCGCTGGTGGCGAGCGAGTACGTCTACCGCGCCGTGCTGATCCCGGTGGTGATCCTGTCGCTCGCCGCCATCGGGCTCAACGTGCTGATGGGCTACTGCGGCCAGGTCTCGCTCGGCTCCGGCGCCTTCATGGCGATCGGCGCCTACGCCGCCTACGACATCGGCGTCCACCTGCCGTTCATCAATCCGTTTGTCTGCATCCTGCTCGGCGGCTTCGTGGCCGCCGCCGTCGGCATCGTGTTCGGCATCCCGAGCTTGCGCATAAAAGGCTTCTACCTCGCCTGCGCCACCCTGGCGGCGCAGTTCTTCGCCGACTGGGCGTTCCTGCGGGTAAAATGGTTCACCAACTACACGCCGTCCGGCTCGGTCAACGCCCCGCCGCTCGAGATCGCCGGCATCGACCTCTCCTCGCCGACCGCCGCCTACCTGGTCTCGCTCTGCTTCACCCTGGTCCTGGGGCTTGGCGCCAAGAACATCGTGCGCGGCCACATTGGCCGGCAGTGGATGGCGATCCGCGACATGGACATCGCCGCCGAGATCATCGGCGTGCGGCCGATGTACGCCAAGCTCTCGGCCTTCGCGGTGTCGTCGTTCCTGATCGGCGTGGCGGGCGGGCTGTGGGCCTTCGTCTATCTCGGCTCGTGGGAGCCGGCGGCGTTCTCGATCGACCGCTCCTTCCAGCTGATGTTCATGGTGATCATCGGCGGGCTTGGCTCGATCCTGGGCAGCGTGTTGGGCGCCGCCTTCATCGTCCTGATGCCGATCTTCTTGAACCAAGCCCTGCCGCCGCTCGGCAACCTTTTGGGCTGGCAGATCAGCACCGCCACGGTCTCGCACTTCGAGGCCATGATCTTCGGCGCCCTGATCGTCTTCTTCCTGGTGGTCGAGCCCAACGGGCTCGCGCGTTTGTGGTCGATCGCCAAGGAAAAACTGCGTCTCTGGCCGTTCCCACACTAGCCCCTTCCTCCCCAAGCTCCGCTTGGGGAGGTGTCGGCGTCTTACGCCGACGGAGGGGTCATGAGTCATGATCCATGACCCCTCCGTCCGCTGCGCGGCCACCTCCCCAGCGATGCGCTGGGGAGGAAGTGATTCGCGGCCGGAAATGCATTAGGTTTTTCGGACATGAAACAGGAGGAATCATGAGGATCCGCAAGCTGGCGCTTTTAGGCGCCGCGATCGCCTCGGCCGGCTTAGCCGCCGCCGCGACTGCACAAGCGCAGAACGAGCAGTTCATCCCCGGCCTGGTCTACCGCACCGGCGCCTACGCGCCCAACGGCATCCCGTTCGCCGACGGCGTGCGCGACTACATCACGCTCCTGAACGAGCGCGACGGCGGCATCAACGGCGTGAAGCTCACCTACGAGGAGTGCGAGACCGGCTACGCCACCGACCGCGGCGTCGAATGCTACGAGCGCCTCAAGGGCAAGGGCCCGACCGGCGCCGCCTACTTCAGCCCGCTCTCGACCGGCATCACCTTCGCGCTGACCGAGAAGGCGCCGGGCGACAAGATCCCGCTCATCACCATGGGCTACGGCCGCGCCGATTCCCGCGACGGCGCGGTGTTCGAATGGAACTTCCCGTTGCTCGGCACGTACTGGACGGCGGCCAACGTCGCGGTCCAGTACATCGCCAAGGAGATGGGCGGCTTCGACAAGCTCAAGGGCAAGAAGATCGCGCTGCTCTACCACGATTCGCCCTACGGCAAGGAG
>JAFAKN010000168.1 GCA_019235415.1 Alphaproteobacteria bacterium | reverse complement strand
GCTGATCGACCAGGAAGTGCAGGCCCGCACGGTCGCGGTCGACGGGCCGTACCTGCGTCTGCCCGGCCATTCGTTGAAGCTCGGCGCGCGCGACGAGGCCTTGTGGAAGAGGATCTCGGCCGAGCTGGTGCGCGATCGGTTCAAGCCGCCGCGCGTGCGCGACTTCGCCAGCGCCTACTCGGTGCCCGAGGCCGACATGCGCCGCCTGCTGCAGCGGCTGGCCAAGGTCGGTCGCGTCGTCGAGGTGGCGCCCGACCAGTATTTCCTGCGCCCCGTGGTCGCCGAGATGATCGGCGTGGCGCGCGAGCTCGGGCCGGATTTCTCGGCCGCGCAATTTCGCGACAAGCTCGACAATGGCCGCAAGGTCGCGATCCTGATCCTGGAGTTCTTCGATCGCCATGGCATCACCATCCGGCGCGGCGACGTGCGCCGGACCGTGCCGCAGAAGCTCGAGCAATTCGGCCCGATGCCTGCGAAAGAGGTGGCCGAGGCAAACGGGTGACACGCCGATTGTTCTAGGCAATCATCGACGACGGAGGAGAAGCGCTCCCGGTGGGGCGGCTGGCCTTCAAAGCCAGAGAGGGCCGTTAGCCGGTTCTTAGTGGGTTCGACTCCCACTCTCTTCCGCCAATTATCATCCGAAGCTGTCCAGAGAAGGTCGATAACGCCCACACCACATGCTCACCGAGACCGCAATCCGTAAGGCAAGGACGCCCCCTAAGCCGACGAAGCTGAGTGACGAGCGCGGCTTGTATTTGCTCTGCGCGCCGAGCGGCGGAAAGCGGTGGCGCTTCAAGTTTCGATACGACGGGAAGAAAAAGCTGCCGTCGCGGGGCACCTTTCCCGCGTTGCGAGATCGTTCGGAGACGACTTGGCGTCTTTCCTCGGCAGTGATGTTCTCCGTTGGCCCGTGTTTGCGCAGCAATAGCGGCAACTCAGCGACGCGCGGCATCTCGCGGCCCAACACCCTCGTATCCAGCGGATCAAACGCCTACATTGGAGCATGATTGATTCCGGCAAAAACATCGCGAGCGACCTGCTGGCTGCGCGACGGTCGCTCCGTGGGACGCCATGGGACGGCAGCTATCTCGACCACTTTGTGCAGATCCTCTGTCGCCTTGACGCAGACCGCCATGGCTTCGCCGCTGGCGACCTGACCGCTATCGAAGCGGCATGGGTCGGTGGCGACAAGGCTGCTTGGTCGGGTGGCTTTGTCGCTCGCCTTAACGACGGTCGGCGCGTTCACGTCGATGGCCGTGCCGGACTGACTCACTGGGGCGAGGATAGCGACATTGACTCAGGGCTGGTCGAAGGCCGCGAGCCCCATCCAGAGCTCGGGGCGCGGTATGGATGGCAACAGCATAATTGGGATGAAGAGTTGACGCGTGGGCTCAACGAATTTCTCGCGAAGCTTGCTGCTGAAAGGCCGGCGTCTCCGTCGTCGCAATAGTCATCAAGGGTGACACGACGCGGGAGCCTCAGCGTCAAGCACAACAGGCGGCTATCCTGGCTCAGCGTTCCGTATCAGTCCGTTGGCGTCGTAGATTCGTATCGGGTGCGTCGAATACAGCTAACCAGAAAGCCGACCAATGAAGATTCGTGTAGGGTACGAGCTAATCTACGATTTCCCACAACCCACTCCGATGATCATGGTGCTTGGCGTTCACTACACGCGCGCGCCGGATATTCTCGTGCCTGACTACCTGACTACCGATCCTGCGTTGAATATCGCGCCCTATCGCGACCTCTATGGCAATTGGTGCAGCCGTCTAATCGCTCCAGCGGGCCGCGTACGGCTATTGGGCGACGGCACCGTGCGAGACACCGGGCTGCCGGATGTGGTCGCTCTGTCGGCGGGGCAACACGCTGTTGAGGATTTGCCACCCGATACGATCGTCTATCTTCTCGGCAGCCGCTACTGCGAGACGGACCGCCTTACCAATATCGCCTGGGAACTGTTCGCGGGAACGCCCCTGGGATGGAGTCGCGTCCAGGCGATTTGCGACTATGTCCACCGATACCTTACGTTCGGCTATCAGCATGCGCGCGCGACGAAGACGGCCTGGGAAGCCTATACGGAAGGCAACGGAGTATGTCGCGACTATGCCCACCTTGCCATCACGTTCTGCCGCTGCATGAACATTCCGGCACGTTATTGCACCGGCTATCTCGGCGACATTGGCATTCCGCCGCCATCCGATCCGATGGATTTCGCCGCGTGGTTCGAGGCCTACCTCGGCGGCCGCTGGTATAGCTTCGACGCGCGCAATAATACCCCGCGCATCGGACGCATCCTGATTGGCCAGGGACGGGATGCCTCCGACGTTCCAATCGCCCACACCTTCGGTCCCAACACTCTTGTCAGTTTCAAGGTCTGGGCCGACGAGGTCGCCTGAACACATTCTCGAACGCAGTTGCCAACGTCGGGCGGCCAACTGTTCAAGGCGCTCGGAGTAACGTCGTGCTATGAAAGGCCTCCGTACCGGTCTCGCCCTGGGCAGTGGGTCTGCCCGCGGCTGGGCGCATATCGGCGTCATCGATGCGTTGATCGGGGCCGGCATTGAGCTTGACATCGTGTGTGGGACCTCGATGGGCGCCCTGGTGGGTGCCGCCCATGTCGCCGGCCGTCTGGCCGAGCTACGGCAATGGGCAGAGACCGCGACGTGGCGGAAGATCGCGCGGCTCACGGATCTTCGCCTGACGGGCGGTGGGCTGATCACAGGGAGGCAAGTTGTTGCCTTCCTGCGCGACATGGGCATCGAGGGCCCGATAGAGGAGTATTCAACCCAATACGCCGCTGTGGCCACGGACATGGCGACCGGCCGTGAGATCTGGCTGCAGTCCGGACCAATCCACGAGGCCGTGCGGGCCTCCATCGCCATTCCCGGCATCTTCAGCCCGGCCCGCCTGCACGGCAAATGGCTGCTCGACGGGGGTCTCTCCAACCCGATACCCGTCTCGGTGTGCCGGGCGCTGGGGGCTGACGTGATCATCGCGGTTAACCTCAACGGCGAACTTCTGGGTCGGCGCTTCACCGAGCCCGAGCCGCCCGAAGCGACGCGTCCCTCGCGCATCTCGGGCGAGGTGCTGCGACGGATGCTCGCGCCCTTACCCAAGGCGATGCGGCGCTCCCGTCAACTCCAGGTTCCGCCGGCCGGTGCCGACGCACCGCGCGCCGACGCTGCGGCACCGGGCTATTTCGACGTGGTCGCCACTGCCATAAATATCATGCAGGACCACATCACGCGCACGCGGCTCGCGGGCGAGCCGCCTCATGTCATGCTGGTGCCGAGGCTGCGCAGCATCGGCTTGATGGAGTTCAACCGCGCCGACGAGGCGATCGAGGAAGGCCGCGCCTGCGTCGAGCAGGCGTTGCCGGCGCTACGTCGCTATCTGTAGCGACCTAGCCGTCGCGCCGTTGACATCGCACCGCAACTAAATGGCAAAGGCCGCTTGCTTGTCTTGGTCCGGACACGCTTTCAGACTGCGGTCGCCTGGACCTTCCTTCACCCTCCGTTTCGCGACGGACCTGCGATTGGCCATGTACCACGCCCGCCCTTCGGACCCTGTCCCCACGTCGGTCCATCTCTCGCGCATGCTGGACCAGGCGCAAAGTGATCGCGTCTCAATCGGGTGGCTGATGGAGCAGCTCGGCGAGCGGTCGTTCGGGCTGACCCTCTTCGTAATGGCGGTGATCGCCTTCCTGCCCGGCGCATCGGTAGTGGTGGGCGTGCTGGTCGCCTGGCCCGCCATCCAGATGATCCTGGGCCACGACGCGGCCGTGCTGCCGCGCTTCGTCGCCCGTCGCGAGGTTCGCGTGGAGCGGCTCGCGCGCGTCGTGCAGATGGTTACGCCACGCCTGCGTTTGGTCGAGCGCCTGCTCCGTCCACGCTGGCCGACACCCTTCCAGGCCACAAAGCGGCTTACCGGGATGGTCATGCTGCTGCTCGGGCTGACGCTGGTCTCACCGCTGCCGTTTAGCCAAGTCGTGCCTGCGCTCGTTATCATGCTGCTGGCGCTTGCCTACCTGGAAGACGACGGGGTCGCACTCACGATCGCCCTGGTCGCTGCCTTCTGCTCGCTCGCGGTGACGGTCGCGACGGTGTGGGGAACCGTCGAGACGATCGACTGGGTCGATCCGGCGCGGTGATCGACGGGCTCGCCGTCCGTCGCGCGCGGCCGTCGACAATGTCCAGCGCATTCGACCGCGCGCGC
>JAFAKN010000289.1 GCA_019235415.1 Alphaproteobacteria bacterium | reverse complement strand
TTCAAGTTGCGCCATCAATTTGGCGCGACTACCCCGGCGGCCTCAGCTGAGCTTTGCGCCGGCTCGGAGATCGACTGCGTCTTGGTCGCCGGCCGCGCCAGCAGGGCAGGCAGCACCAGCAGGGTGACAAGAAGCTCCCAACCCAGCGAAATCATGAGCAGGCGGCCCATGCTGGCGGTACCGGGATGGGTCGAGAGCCACAGTGCCCCGAAGGCCGTTGCCGTGGTCATGGCGCTGAACACCACGGCGCGCATCAGGCTCGACTGCAGCATGTCGGTCTCGCCGGCGCGCCAGGCCAGCACGAAGTAGATGTTGAAGGCGACGCCGACGCCGAACAGGAGCGGCAGGGCGATGATGTTGGTGAAGTTCATCGGCAGGTCCAACAGCGCGCAGGTCGCGAAGGTCAGCAAGCCACTCAGCGCCACCGGAGCCAGGGTCAGCAGCACGTCGCGCACGCGGCGCAACACCAGCGCCAACAGCAGCGTGATGGCGACCAGCGAATAGAGGCCGGCCTGCAGGAACGCGTGCACGACGGTGTCGCCCGAGAAGCTGATCGAGATCGGCCGTCCTGTCGCGTCGGGCGCCACCTTCAAGATGGCGTCGGCGAAGCGGCGCAAGGCGGCGTTGTCGTCGACGTTGCCGCGCGGCAGCACCTGGATGCGCGCCCGGCCGTCCTTGGCCACCCAGTCGCTCACCAGCTCCGGGGGCAGGGTCTGCAGGGTCACCGGGCCGGCCTGCAGCAGCTCGCGCGTCTGGCTCAGCATGACCTGCAGCGGGATCACGATCGCGTCCTGGGCCGCGACCCGCACCTGGATGCGGCCGGTCAGCAGGCGCTGGGTCAGCGCCCCGAGGCGACGCGCGCTGGCCGCTGCCGAATCGGTCCCCTTGCCGGCCACCTCGTCGAGCAGCGCCGTCGCCATGCCGAGCGCCTGCTGCAGCTCCTGGTCGGTGGGCGCCGGCTTGGGCGTGACGTCGAGCGCCGGCTTCAGCACCGCGGCCGCCTGGTGGATCAGCGCCAGCTTCTCGGGCTGCTGCTGCGGAACGAAGCTGTTGATCGTGACGGTACGCAGCACCTCGGGCAGCGCCTCGAGCCGCTTGGCCAGCGGCTCGGCGGCGGCCAACGACGGTGCCACGACGTCGATGGTGTTGGGCGTCCAGTTGGGATCGGAGGCGAGCGCGCGCAGGGTCGCCATGGACTGGACCTTGGGGCTCTTGAGGTTGAGCGGGTCGAAGTCGAAGTGCAGCTGGGTGATCAGCGCCGCCGAGATCACGGCTGCGACCATCGCGATGCCCAGCACCAGTCGTCGCCGGCGATGCACGAAGACATCGACCGGCGCCAGGGCAGTGAAACCGACCTCCTCCATGCCACCGCCCGAGGGGCGCATCAGCATGAGCAGGGCGGGCAACAGCACGATCGAGAGCACGAAGGCCACGACCATGCCGAGCCCGGCGATGGTGCCGAGCTCGGCGACGCCGACATAGCTCGTCGGAAAGAACGCGAAGAACCCGGCGCCGATCGAGGCGGCCGACAGCGCGAGCGCGGGTCCGATGTTCATGCCGGTCGCGATCAGGGCCCGGCGTTGGCTGGTCCGAATCAGGCGCTCGGCGAGGCTGCGCACGCTGAACTGGATGGCGAAGTCGGCGCCCAGCCCGACGAACAGCGGGATGAAGGCGACCGAGATCAGGTTGAAGCGGCCGACCGCCGCCAGCCCGACCGCCGCCGTCAGCAGGAGCCCGAGGAAGGTCGTGATCAGGATGGCGATGACGACGCGCACCGAGCGCACCGCCAGCCACAGGATGCCGATCAGCGCCGCGACCATGGCTCCGAGCACCAGGTGCCAGTCCTGGGCGAGCGTCGCGAACTCCTCGTCGCTGAGCGGCACCAAGCCGGTCAGCCGCACCCGGATGCCATGTGCGCGGTCGAGCTCCAGCGATCGGGCGGCGGTCCGGATCGCATCGTCCGCCGCCTGGCCGGGCTCGAGCGCGGTGTAGTCCAGCACCGGTTGGACCAGGAGCACGCGGCGCCGTTCGCGGATGTCGGCCGGCTGGCCGGTGACCAGCGACTGCCAGGAGAACCAGGCCGGCTGGCCGCGCAGCACCCGCTCGAACGTGTCCGCCAGGGCGTTCAGGCCGCGCTCGATGTCGCCGAGCTTGCGCTCGCCCTTCTTGACGCTCTGCAGGACGCCGGCCAGCGCGTACAGCACGCCTCGCAGGCTGGGATCGGCCGCAAGACCGCGGAACATCGGCTCGGCCTGCTCCAGCGACCGCGCCGTCGCCTCGACGTCGTGCATGGGCAGCAGCAGGATGCCGTTGCGGTCGAAGAAAGGCCCGCCTTGCGGCCGCTGCACGCTGTGGAACAGCTGCGGCATCGCGCGCAGCGCCTCTGCGAGCTTGCCTTCGGCATATTCCGCGAGTTCGGGCGTGGCGCCGTCGATCACCACGACGGTGTTGTTCTCGAATTGCGGGAAGGCCTTCTCGAAGGCAAGCTCGTGCTGGCGCCAGTCGAGCTTGATCGAGATCAGCTTGGAGGTATCGGCAGTCAGCGCGAAGTTGCGGGCGGTGTAGACCAGCGCCGCTCCCGTCAAGGCAAGAGTGATCAACACCACGATCAGCGGATGGCGGGTGCTGGCCGCGACGATCCGGCCGATAAAGGTGGCTTCCGGGCTCACGAGACGCTCGAAACTCCATTCGGAAGGGCGCGACATAATGGAACCGCACCCATTCAACAAGGTATGGTTTTGTGCGGCATTGGACAAAACCGCATGGCTGGGATTTCAATGAGCGCAGCTAGGATGACCAGCTCCATGAAAATCGGTTCGCTACAGCACCGCGACGCGTTCTGTCGCCATTTCAAGCAGACTTTCACGGAGTACGAGCCCGCGACCTTGCCGTGGCCCGAGCTGGACCAGGAAGCCCTCAGTCGCTTGCGCGCCGTGCCCTTCTGGGAAGAGGTTTTTTATACCGAGCGCCGCGCCGGCGTGATCGTTGCCGCCTTCACCGAGACTGTCAGCGATCCCGTCCTCAAGGATGCATTGGCGCTGCAGGGTTGGGAGGAATCGCGCCACGCTCAGCTGATTCGCGTCATGATCGACAAGTACGGGCTCGACGCGCCGGAACGGCCCATGGAGGACATCAGCGACAACATCGACCGGCGCTTCAAGGATTTCGGCTTCGGCGAGTGTCTCGATTCGTTCCTGGGTTTCGGGCTGTTCAAGATGGCCTGGCAGTCGGGCTTCCTGCCGCACGACATCCTGAAGATCTTCGAGATGCTGATGTACGAGGAGACGCGGCATATCGTGTTCTTCATCAATTGGATGGCCTATAGCGAAGCGCAGCGGGGCTGGCTGGCAAACCGAATGCTGCCGCTCACCAGCTTCCACTACTATTTGCGCGCGCTGCGCCGCCTGATGGCGCTCGCCAAGCGCGGCAAGGCGACCAACGACGGCCAGAATTTTGCCGCCACGCAGGTCAGCCTGTTCCTCGACGGCTTCAACTTCCGTCGGTTCCTGGAAGAGTGCTATTCGGAAAACCGTCGGCGGATGAGCGAGTTCGAGCCGGATCTGCTGACGCCGTCTTTTATGCCGCAGCTTGCCGATACGGCGCTCCGGGCGCTGCGGCTGTGGAGCGCGCAATCCGCGCCGCAACCGAATTCGGCTTGATGAACAAGGGTTTAGACGGCACTCCCTTGCACATCGCCGGCAAATCGCCTACCTCCTCCGCAATGCGGGTTCTTCTGGCTCAGCCGCGCGGCTTCTGCGCAGGCGTCGTGCGCGCCATCGAGATCGTAAACCGGTCGCTCGAGAAGTTCGGCGCCCCGGTCTACGTCCGCCACGAGATCGTCCACAACCGCCATGTGGTCGAAGAGCTGGAGCGCAAGGGCGCGGTGTTCGTCGAGGACCTCGACGAGATCCCCGACGGCGCGGTCACCATCTTCAGCGCCCACGGCGTCGCCCAGTCGATCATCGACGAGGCCAGGGCGCGCGGCCTGCCGGTGCTCGACGCAACCTGCCCTCTGGTCTCCAAGGTGCACAACCAGGGCAAGCACTACGTCGCCCGCGGGCGCACCCTGATCCTGATCGGCCATGCCGGCCATCCCGAGGTCGAGGGCACGATCGGCCAGGTCGGCGCGCCGGTCCACCTGGTGTCGACGGTGGACGACGTGGGACGGCTCGACATTCGCGCCGACGAACCGGTCGCCTACGTGACGCAGACGACGCTGAGCGTCGACGACACCCGCGATGTCATCTCCGCCCTGCGCGAGCGCTTCAGCGACCTGCAGGGACCGGACGTGGCCGACATCTGCTACGCCACCCAGCATCGCCAGTCGGCGGTCCGCGAGCTGTGCGCCATGGTCGACCTGTTGCTGGTGGTCGGCAGCCACAAGAGCTCCAACTCCAATCGTCTGCGCGAGATCGGCCTGGAAATGGCGGTGCCGAGCTACCTGATCGCCGACGGCGGCGAGCTTGATCCGGCATGGCTCGTGGACGTCAAGACCGTGGGTCTGACCGCCGGTGCGTCGGCGCCCGAGGCGCTGGTGCTCGACGTCATCGAGGCGCTGCGGCAGCACGCCGAGGTCGAGGTGCATCAGATGAGCGGCGTGCAGGAGACCATCGAGTTCCGCCTGCCCAACGAGCTGCGCGCGGCCGAGCCCGTCGCACCCGCGCCGTCGGCGGCCTGAGGGGAGCGTCGCGTGGGTATTCCTCTGCAGCAGGCGGCGCGCATCGGCGCCTACGTCCTCCGCCAGCATCTCAGCGGGCGCCAGCGCTATCCGCTGGTGCTGATGCTGGAGCCGCTGTTCCGCTGCAACCTCGCCTGCGCCGGCTGCGGCAAGATCGACTATCCCGACGAGATCCTGAACCAGCGCTTGTCCTACGACGAGTGCATGGGCGCGATCGACGAGTGCGGCGCGCCCGTCGTGTCGATCGCCGGCGGCGAGCCGCTGTTGCACAAGGACATGCCGCGCATCGTGCAGGGCTTCCTCGCGCGCAAGAAGTTCGTGATCCTGTGCACCAATGCGCTGCTGCTGGCCAAGCGCATCGACGACTTCAAGCCGCATCCTTCGTTCACCTGGTCGATCCATCTCGACGGCAACCAGGCGATGCACGACAAGTCGGTGTGCCAGCGCGGCGTCTACGACAAGGCGGTCGAGGCGATCCGGCTCGCCAAGGCGAAGGGCTTCCGAGTCAGCATCAACTGCACCCTGTTCAACGACGCCGATCCGGCGGCGGTGGCGGCGTTCTTCGACGACATGAAGGCGCTGGGTCTCGACGGCATCACCGTCTCGCCGGGCTATGCCTACGAGCGCGCGCCCGACCAGCGGCACTTCCTCAACCGCACCAAGACCAAGGAGCTGTTCCGCGGCATCCTGGCGCGTGGCCACGGCGGCAAGAGCTGGCCGTTCAGCCAGTCGGTGATGTTCCTGAATTTCCTCGCCGGCAACGAAGCCTACCACTGCACGCCGTGGGGCAACCCGACCCGCACCGTGTTCGGCTGGCAGAGGCCCTGCTACCTGCTCGGCGAGGGCTATGCCAAGACCTTCCGCGAGCTGATGGAGGACACCGCCTGGGACCGCTACGGCGTCGGCAATTACGAGAAGTGTGCCGACTGCATGGTCCACTCGGGCTTCGAGGCGTCGGCGGTGAAGGACATGATGCGCCGGCCGCTGAAGGCGCTGGCGATCACCATGCGCGGCGTGAAGACCGGCGGGCCGATGGCCAAGGACATACCGCTCGACCAACAGCGGCCGGCCGAGTTCGTGTTCTCACGGCACGTCGACAGCAAGCTGGTCGAAATCCGGGAAGCCGAGGCGCGGGCCAAGAGCGCGGTGGCCGCGGAGTAGGCTCCAGAAGGCCCGCTCGGCGTCGACGGCGACGCCGATGAGCGCGGCAAGCTGGCCGGGGTGCGACAGCAGCGAGCGTAACACCGCGATGATGTCCATGGCGCCGTCCGGTTTCATGCCGACATAGGCCGCGGGCGGCAGCGATTGGCCTGCCGGATCGCAGACGACGCGGGCCGCGACCAAAGGCAGTCGATGCCTCTGAGCGATACGGGCTGCCACATGCGATTCCATGTCGACGGCGATGGCGCCGGTGCTGCGGTGCAGCGAGGCCTTTTCCGAGGCCCTCGCGACCATGGCATTGCGCGCGAGAAACGTGCCGCGGGTCGGCTCGCCAAGAGCTTGGGCGATGGCGGCGCTCCATGCCTTGTCGGTCGCGATCGGCAGGTCGTCGACCAGCACCCGATCGGCAACCACCCATTGGCCGATCTTCAGGCGCGGCGCCAGCCCACCGGCAATTCCGATGCTGGCAATTCCCCTGGCGCGCGGCGCCAAGGCCTCCAGCTGTGCGGCGAGGCGCGTTTGGTCGCCGCCGCCGGCAACGGCCGTGACCTCGCCGTTGGCAATGATGCGCGCCTCGCGCTGCAATCCGGTCGCGGCCAGGATCATCACATGCCGTATGCGACGCGGCGGTCGTTGCTGCGCTTGAGGTTGCGATAGCGCGCCAGTGCCCAAAGCGGGAAGAACTTCGGATAGCCGTGGTAGCGCAGGTAGAAGACGCGCGGAAAGCCACCGCCGGTGTAGGCGTCCTGCGGCCACAAGCCACCATCGCCTTGCCTGATGCGGAGCCACGCAATGCCGCGCGCCACGGCCGGATGATCGACCTCGCCGGCAGCCATCAGGCCGAGCAGCGCCCACGCCGTCTGCGAGGCATTGGACGGCGCCGGCTCGTAGCCCTTGTAGGCGAGCTTGTAGCTGTCGCAGTCCTCGCCCCAGCCGCCGTCCTCGTTCTGGATGGCGATCAGCCAGTCGGCGGCCTTGCGCACGGTCGGATCGGTCGCATCGAGGCCGGCGGCGTTCAGCGCGCACAACGCCGACCACGTGCCGTAGACGTAGTTCACGCCCCAGCGGCCGAACCAGCTGCCGTCGGCTTCCTGCTCGCGTCGCAGGTAGTCGAGCGCCTGGCGCATCCTGGGGCTGTCGAGACCCTCGCCCAGCTGCGCCATCATGCTGATGCAGCGCGCGCTCACGTCCGCGGTCGGCGGATCGAGCAGGGCGCGGTGGTCGGCGAACGGGATGTTGTTGAGATAGTGGTCGACGTTGTCGGCATCGAACGCTGCGAATCCGCCGTTGCGGCTTTGCAGGCCGACCGTCCATTCGGCGCCGCGATCGATCGCCTGGGCGTAGTCATCGCTGCCGCCGGCGGTGTGTCGCGTGCGGTCCATCGCCATCACCACGACGGCGGTGTCGTCGAGGTCGGGGTAATGCGCGTTGCGATACTGGAACGCCCAACCGCCCGGCCGCACGTCGGGACGCCGCTCTGCCCAGTCGCCCTTGACCTCGAGCTCCTGCAACGGCGTCAGCCAGGCAAGCCCGCGCCGCACGGCCTCGACGGACTCATCGCCGCCTGCCTCCAGCAAGGCGTGGCACATGAGGGCAGTGTCCCATACCGGCGAGACACAGGGCTGGCAGTAGGCCTCGTCCTCGCGGATCACCAGAAGCTTGTCGAGCGCCCGCCGCGCGATGGCGCGATGCGGATGGTCCGGCGGATAGCCCAGCACGTCGTACATCATCACCGCATTGGCCATCGCGGGATAGATGGCGCCCAGTCCGTCCTCGCCGTTCAGCCGCTCCGTCACGAACGCCGCGCAGCGGTCGATCGCGCGCTGGCGCATCGCCTTGGGCCACAACGGCTCGACGGCCTTCAGCACGACGTCGAGGCCGTTGAAGAACAGCGCCCATCCCGGATGGCGGTGAGTCTTCTTCTTCGGCACGCGCGTGCCCGCCGGAGCGAACAGCTCAGGGATGTGCACTCGGCGCGGATTGCGCGCAGGTGCGCGCTTGGCCGCCAGGACCAACAGCGGCACGATCACCGTCCGCGCCCAGTACGACATGCGCGACAGGTGGATCGGGAACCAGCGCGGCAACAGGATCAACTCGACCGGCATGGTGGGGATGTGACGCCACGACAACTCGCCGAACTGGGCCAGCAGGATGCGCGTGAAGACGTTGGCCTGCAGCGCGCCGCCCGCCGCCAGGATCGCCAACCGCGCGCGCGCCATGTGCGGCGCGTCGGGACTGTCACCGATCATCTTCAGACAGAAATAGGCCTTCACCGTCGCGCTGACGTCGAATGCACCGCCGTGGAACAGCGCCCAGCCGCCATGGTCGCATTGGATGCGGCGGAGGTAGTTGCCGATCTTGCGCTCCAGCTCGAGATCGTCGGGCTCGCCGAGATAGTGGCGCAGCAGGACGTACTCGGACGGGATGGTGGCGTCGGCCTCGAGCTCGAACACCCAGTGGCCGTCGGCACGCTGCTCAGCGAGCAGCGCGTCAGTCGCGCGACGGATGTCGGCGTCGAGCGTCGAGAGAAGGTCGAAGGCGTCGTTCATGGCAAAAGCCCGGCGGCCGTCTCGCCGGAGCGGAGCGCTCCCTCGATGGTTGCCGGCAACCCTGTATCGGTCCAATCGCCCGCGAGGTAAAGGTTCCGCCAGCGCGTCCGGCAGGGTGGCCGGCGGCGCTCCTGGGCCGGCGTGGCGGCGAAGGTCGCGCGCTTTTCCTTGACGATGCGCCAGGGCGGCAATGACGACGACAAGCCGTGCGCCGCTGCAACGTCGTGCCACAGGAGGTTGGCGAGCTCGTCGTTGTCGCGATCGACCAGGGCGTCTGCCGCGCTTACCGTTACCGACAACCGGTCGGCGAAGGCAAACACCCACTCGGCCGTGCCGCCGATCAGGCCCAGCATTGGCGGCGTTCCCGGCGGCGGCGCGGTCTTGAAGTGCCCGTTGACGATGGCGCAGAAGGCGTCCGGGACGCTGACCCCGGGCAGCAGGTCCTGCACGATCCAGGGCGGCACCGCGAGCACCACCGATTCACCCGGGGCGAGCGCGACCTCGCCGTCCGTGAAGGTCAACCCGGCAACCGCCTCGCCCACGAGCTTCAAGGCCATCAGCCGACGCCCGAGCTGGATCTCGGCGCCCCTGTCTCGCAGATGACGCAGCGCCGGCTCGACGAACGCTTCGGCAAGGCTCGGCGCTGCGATGCGCGGATGGATCGCTCGGCCGCCCTTGGCGAAGGTCTCGCGCATCACGGCACCGGCGAGATCGGCCGCCGCCTCTTCCGGCGGCGTGTTCAGCACCGAGACCAGCAGCGGCCGTAGGAACATGTCCCATAGCATCCCGCGGCAAGGCAGCACGTCGGCGATGCGCTGGCCGGGATGGCGCAGCATCAGCTTGGCGAGCGCGAGGTAGTCCGTGATGTCCGTATCGGGCACGCGCCGATCGGCCGAGAGGATCCACCAGGGAAGGCGGCCGTCGTTGGGCCTTAGCGTCCAGCGCCGCCGCGTCGCGAGATCGACATAGGGGAACGCCGCATCGGCCGGACCTGCGAGGCGGTCGCTCGCGCCGATCGCCGCCAGATAGCGCATCACCGCCGGATTGCCCGACAGCACCAGGTGATTGCCGTTGTCGATCACCATGTCGAGCTGGCTGTCGCGGAAGGAGCGGCAGCGGCCGCCCGCCTGGCGTGCCGCTTCCGACAGCACGACGGAAACGCCGCGCTTCGCGAAGGCGACGGCTGCGGACAGTCCCGCGAGGCCCGCGCCGACCACGTGGACCCGCTTGCCTGGCGCGGCGGTCGTCATCCCAGCAGGCAGCAGCGCGCCACGATCCACAACAGCCGCGGCTTGCCGATGCGCACGCGGCGGCGTGGGGGAGCCCAGCCCTCGGCCAGCATCTGCCGCAGGATGGCGCCGTACACCGCCGCCATCAGCCGCGGCGCCAGAAGATGGCCGCGCGGCTTGGTGCGCATCAAGTCGTCGGCCGCCGCGAAATGCTTCAGCGCCGCCACAGCCAGGTCGCGGCAGGCGCTGTCGATCCGCGCGTCGGCGATGACGGAAGCCGGATCGTCGCTCGAGATCCCTGCCTTCAGCAGCAGCTCGCGCGGCAGATAGAGCCGGCCGATCGCCGCATCCTCGTCGATGTCGCGCAGGATGTTGGTGAGCTGCAGCGCATGGCCGAGCTGATAGGCGAGCTGGCGGCCGGGCTCGTCGTCCATGCCGAACACCCGCGTCGACAGCCGGCCTACCGCGCTCGCCACCCGATCGCAGTAGAGGTCGAGGGCTTTTAGATCGGGCGCGCGGATGTCGGTCGCCACGTCCATGTCCATGCCGTCGATCACCGCGAGGAAGTCGGCCTTGCGCAGGCCGAACGCCGCGACCGACGGCGCCAGAAATGCCGCCCGTCCCGCCGGCTTGCCGGCGTACAGCGCGTCGAGGTCGGCCCGCCACTGGTCGAGCGCGACGGCGCGTGCCGGCCGCGCCCGCGTGCCGTCGTCGGCGATGTCGTCAACCAGCCGGCAGAACTTGTAGATCGCAAACATGGCGGCGCGCTGCGGCTTGGGCATCAGCCGCATGGCCGCATAGAACGAGCTGCCTGCGACCTGCGCTTCGAGCTCGGCCTGCAGGTCGGCTTCCGACTGGACTTCGGATTGGGCGTGTGGCTCGGCCGTCATCCCTGCCTGCCGCGCAGCCGTTGAGGATGCTGCCGCAGCGGGCGCACGAGCCAGCCAAATGCCACGCCCAGGGCACCGCGCAAGGCGAGGCCAACGGTTTCCACGCCGTTGTGGTGGACGCGTTGCGAAAGCGGATCACGGCGCATCAGGCGAATCGTCAGGCTCTCCGCCAGGGCCTGGATCACGCCGACCTCCAGCGCCAGCCGCGCGTCGGAGATCCGGCTCGCGAAAGCCCGCGACTGGTCGAGCAGCGCCGCCGTGTGCTGCGCCAATTCCTGGATGGCCGCGCGCAGGCCAGGCGAGGCGGTCGCCGCCGACAGCGCGTCGGGAGCGGTCCCGTGGGTGGCGAGCACATCGATCGGCAGGTAGACGCGGTCGAGCGCGCGGTAGTCCTTGGCGCAGTCCTGCAGGTGGTTGATGACCTGCAGCGCGTTGCACAGCGCGTCGTTGGCCGGCCACAGGGCGGCGCTCTCGCCGTGCACGTCGAGCACGAAGCGTCCGACAGGTGACGCCGAATAGCGGCAATAGTCCATCAGCTCGGCCCAGTCGGCGTAGCGCCGCTTGCCGACGTCGCGCCGGAACGCTTCCAGCAGGTCGAGCGCGTGGCGGTCGCTGAGCCCCCGGGCCTGCAGCACCTGGTGCAGGGCGATACCTTCCGGGCTGGCGTCCGGCGCGCCGCGCAGACCCGCCTCGAGGCGCGCCAGCGCGTCGAGCTTCTCCCGTGGGGCAGCGGTCGCATGATCCGCGACGTCGTCGGCGGCGCGGGCGAAGCGGTAGAAGGCCAGGATGGGCACGCGCGCGTCACGGCGTACCAGCAGCGAGGCGACGGGAAAATTCTCGTCGCGATGCCCCTTGCCGGAAGCGAAGGCGGCGGCTTCCGTCATGAATCGCCCGTCATGAGTCGCTCGCCATGGCCTGCATGCGGCCTTTCCATTGTCCTCCCCGTCCGCGCCAGACCGCGATGGCCGACTGGACCGTGAACAGCATATACACCGCGGCGATCGCCGGCAGGACAAGTCCCCACAGGGGCGACACGCGATAAAAGCGCAACATGGGCTGGAAGGCGACGGCCATCAGCAGCCAGGCGGCAAGGCCCGCGGCCGGGGCAACGCCGGTCGAGAACAGGGCCAGCAGCGGCGGCGCGAGGTAGGTCAGCACCATGCCGGCGAGGGTGCCGGCCAGCAGCAGCGGCGAATAGCGCAGCTGCGCATAGGCCGAGCGTGAGATCATGCGGCCAATGTCGGGGAACCCGGCGTAGGGCCTGAGACTCTGAGCGCGCCGTGTCAAGCCGAGCCAGATCGGCCCCGTGCTCTTGAGCCGCCGGGCCAAGGCGCAGTCGTCGATGATCTCGGCCCGGATGGCGGCAATCCCGCCGGCCTGCTCCAGCGCGGCGCGCTGCACCAGCATGCAGCCGCCGGCCGCCGCGGCGACGCTCTTGTCGCTGCGCGCCACCCAGCCGAACGGGTAGAGCATCTGGAAGAAGAACACGAAGGCGGGAATGAGGAAGTGTTCGGCCAACGTCGTGCAGCTGAGCTCGGCCATCAGCGAGACCAGCCGGTATCGCGCGCTTTCGGCGCGGCCCACGAGCCAGCGCAGGTTGTCGGTGCTGTGCCCGATGTCGGCATCGGTCAGCAGCAGGTACTCGGGTGGTTCGAGGGCGGCGACGGCGTGCTGCACGCCCTGGTGCATGGCCCACACCTTGCCCGTCCAGCCCGCCGGCAACGCCGCGCCGAGCAGGACTTCCAGGGGCGCCCCGATCTCCAGCCGCTCCGCCGTGCGGCGCGCGACGTCTGCCGTCCCGTCGTCGCTGCCGTCATCGACCAGAATGACCCGCAGGGGCCCGGGATAGTCCTGCAGCAACAAGCTCTCGACCGATTGCCAGATGACGTCGGCTTCGTTGCGCGCCGGCACGACCGCGACCACGCTCGGCCAGCGTGCCGGCGTCGGCAGGGAATCGCGGTCGTCGCGCTCGCGCGCCAGCCAGAAGCCGCCGCGGCCCAGCAGCAGGTAGAGCCAGACGACGAGCGCCAGCACGCCGAGAAGGCTCGCGCCAAGAAGGCTGGGGCCAAGAAGGCTGGGGAGCGTCACCTGAGGTAGCCCGCTTGCCGGAACCAGGCGAGCGCATCGACCACGCCCTCCTGGTACGGGCGGCTGCGATAGCCGAGCTCGCGGCTCGCCTTGGCCGAGGTGAAGAACATGTGATAGCGCGCCAGCCTCAAGCCATCGACCGTGAGCAGCGGCTCCTTGCCGGTGAGGCGCGCGAACGCCTCGGCGCCGAAGGCGAGCGGATAGAGCGGACGGCGCGGCAGGCTAATGCGCGGCGCGCGCCGTCCGGCGGCCTTCGCCACTGTGGCGAGCAGCTCGTGCAGATGGACGTTGTCGCCGCCCAGGATGTAGCGCTCGCCGATGCGGCCCTTGTCGAAGGCGAGCAGATGGCCGTGGGCGATGTCGTCGACATGGGCGAAGTTCAGCCCGGTGTCGACGAAGGCCGGGATGCGCCCGCGCGCCGCGTCGAGCAGGATGCGGCCGGTCGGCGTCGGCCGGATGTCGCGCGGGCCGATCGGCGTGGTCGGATTGACGATGATCGCCGGCAGCCCTTCCTCGGCCGCCATCTTCTCGACCAGCCGCTCGGCCTCGGTCTTGCTGCGCTTGTAGGCGCCGATCGCCTCGTGCGCGGCGAGCGGCGCGGTCTCGTCGACCGGCGCGGTGGCACCGGCAAGCCGCAGGGCAGCCACGCTGCTGGTGTGCACGATGCGTTCGATGCCGGCCGCCATCGCCTCGCGCATCAGGCTGCGGGTGCCCTCGACGTTGGTGCGCACGATCACCGACGGGTCGGGCGCCCAGAAGCGGTAGTCGGCGGCGACGTGGAACAGGTAGCGTTGGCCGCTCAGTGCCGCCGCGAGAGTAGCCCGGTCGTTGAGGTCGCCCGCCACCACCTCGCAGTCGAGCCCGGCTAGGTTGCCGCGCGGGCTGGTCGAGCGGACGAGCGCGCGCACACGCAACCGGCGCTCGATCAGTGCGCGCGCCACGGCGGAACCGAGAAAACCCGAGGCCCCCGTCACCAGGACCGGATCGCCAGCTTGCATCGCGGACTTATAGCGGGGCAGGTGGGCGCCGCCCATGCCGCCGGTTTCATTCTCCTCCCCAACTTCGTTGACAGCGAAAGCTGGGGAGGCAAATGACGCCCCGGTCCCACTTGTTTTAGAGATTCTGCGGGCCGCTTTCCAGCCGGTCCGCCGCCGCGGGCGGTCTGGGCTTGCGCGACTTGATGAAGCGCAGCGCAAAGCGGGCCAGCCTGGGGATGAACGTGGGGCGGACCAGCCGGGCGTCGTAGCCGGCGAACCGGCGGTCGTTCTCCTTGAGGCAGATCTCGATCAGGTCGCGCGCGTCGATCTCGACGGCGCTCATCGACTGGGCCGTGCTGGCCGTGAAGTTGGCGTCCTGGCCGGCCCCATGGCCCTTCGGGCTGAGGCTGCGGGCCAGCACCATGCGCTCCCAGGCGATGTAGGCCCAGACGCCCAGGATGCGCAGCTCGAAGGCGATGCGCCGCCACCAGGGTAGGTTGGCGCGCTCCCAGGCCACCAGGTTGGCGAACAGCAGGATGTGGCGGCATTCCTCCTGGATCACCGGCTCGAAGGTCTCGACCAGCTCCGTCCCGAAATAGCCCGAGCGGCGCGCCAGCTCGAACAGGCCGAAGGCGAAGAAGCTGTCGACGCACTCCTGGTGGCCCGTGAGCAGATAGGCCCATTGTGGATCGCGCGGCGGCTTGAAGGGCGGCTCGGGCGCCAGCTTGATGCCGTAGGTCGCGACCAAGGCGGCGATCACCTCCTTGTGCCGGCTTTCCTCCCAGGCATTCAGCATCACGGCGCCGGCGATGTCGGGATCCGCCACGGCGTTGGCGTAGGAGGCGAAGCGCAGCCGCGCGCGGCTCTCGGTATGGACGGCGATGTCCCAGATCGGCAGCGACGTCACCCGCTCGATCATTTCCGGGGTGAGCTTGGGCCAGGCGATGACCGAGGGCCGGTAGGGGTTGAAGGTCTCCAGGAACATCCGGCAGGTCTCGCGCTTGTGCGCCTGCGAGCCAATCGCCAGCGGGCCGGCCTGCGTGCTGGTCCAAGAGCGCGACGCGCGATCCGCCGCCGCCAGCGCCGCGCCCGACGGCGGTTCCGTTGGCAGCTCGGGCGCCGTAAAACGCCGCGCGCGCATCAAGGTTGCGAAGGCGCTGTCGCTATCGTGGTCGTCCATTGGATCCCCGCGTACCAAAATTGTCATAGTGTTCCGAAGCCGGAGTCACAAGACGGCGATTGACCGCGGTGGCAGCTCTGCGTCAATGTTGCGGCATGCGAGCGTTGCTGGGTTGCTTTTCGGCAATGGCGATCTTGGGGCCTTCGTTGGCCTCGGCGCAGATGTTGCCGCATCGGGCTGAGTACACCATACGTCTTGGGGATGCGGCCAACGCTCCCCGGGTCGGAACGGCAGTCCAGGACTTGATCCTCGATTGCAACGGATGGCGGATGGAACGCGAGATCAAGGGCGAGCTCGCGGTCACGCCTTCGCTCAAGATGAACGTGGTGTCGCGGCTCGACAGCGAAGAGCCCGACGCCGGCAATGTCTTCCGCTTCCAGACGCAGCTCAGCCAAAACGGCGCGGCGCGGCAGACGCACGGCATGGTGCAGCGCGACGGCGATGCGCTGAGCGCCGAGATCGACTCGGCCGCCGGCGCGTCGCATCTCGCGCTGCCCGAGCCGACCTTCATGCCGGTGTCCTGGCTCAAGCATCTGATCGAGAAGCTGCATGCGAACAGCGCGCCGTTCGCCGGCTTCCTGTTCGACGCCGAAGGCACGCGCGACGCCTTCCAGGTCGACGTCAAGCGCACCGAGGCCAAGGTGCTGCGCCATCGCCCGCCGGCCGACAAGCCGATCACCATCGATGGCGAATCGTGGCCGGTGTTCCTGAGCTTCGCCAAGCGCGGCGCGGCGCCGGGCAAGTCGTTGTTCACCATGACGGCGCAGCTCTACGAATCGGGTGTCGTCGATCGCCTGACGATCGACGCGCACGTCGCGATCGTCACCGCCGACCTGCAGACCCTCCAGATGCACGACGTGCCGGCCTGCGCCCGGCACTGATTTCTATCCGCCCGACATGCTGAGCGAGCAGCAGTGCGCCATCCGCGACATGGCGCGCGACTTTGCGGCGCGCGAGATCACTCCCTTCGCGCAGGACTGGGACCGGCGCGAGCACGTGCCTCTCGAGACCCTGAAGAAGATGGGCGCGCTCGGCTTGATGGGCGTCTGCGTGCCACCTCAGTGGGGCGGATCGGGCGCCGACTTCGTGTCCTATGTGCTGGCGATGGAAGAGATCGCCTACGGCGACGCAGGCATCGCCAACATGATGGCGGCCACCAACTCTCCCTACAACGCCGGCGTCCTGGCTCACGGCACCGACGAGCAGAAGGAGAAGTTCCTGCGACCGGCAGCGTCGGGTGACGCGCTCGCCGCCTTCCTGCTGAGCGAGCCGCAGGTCGGGTCGGACGCCGCCAACCTCGAGACGCGCGCCGTCCGCCACGGCGATCGCTATGTGATCCACGGCATGAAGAATTTCATCACCTCGGGGCGCTCGGCCGGGCTCGCCATGATCTTCGCCGTCACCGACCCGGCTGCCGGCAAGGCCGGCATCTCCTGTTTCCTCGCCGATACCGACAGCGCCGGCTACCAGGTGGCGCGGCTGGAAAAGAAGCTCGGCCATCGCACCTGCGACACCTGCCAGATCGTGCTCGACGGCCTCGAGGTGCCGGCTGCCGACATGCTCGGCGCGCCCGGCAGCGGACTGCGCATCGCGCTGTCGTCGCTCGACAGCGGCCGTATCGGCGTGGCGGCGCAGTCGGTCGGCGTGGCGCGTGCGGCGCTCGATGCGGCGCTGGCCTATGCCCGCGTGCGCGTCACCTTCGGCAAGCCCTTGATCGAGCACCAGGCGATCGCCTTCCAGCTCGCCGACATGTCGACCAAGATCGAGGCGGCGCGTCAGCTCTACCTCTACGCGGCGCGACTGAAGGATCTCGGCCAGTCCTCGCCCAAGGAAGCGTCGATGGCCAAGCTGTTCGCCTCGGAGATGGTCGAGGAGGTGACGTCGGCCGCCATCCAGATCCACGGCGGCTACGGCTTCCTCGCCGACTATCCGGTCGAGAAATACTGGCGCGACATGCGTGTCTTCCAGATCTACGACGGCGCCAGCGAGATCCAGAAGATGCTGATCGCCCGCGAGCTGGCGAAATCATGACTCCTCCCCTTCGCGGATCCCGCGAAGGGGAGGTGCCCGCGCAGCGGGCGGAGGGGTCAAGGCGACAACGAGACTGCTGCTTGACCCCTCCGCCGCCGTAAGACGGCGGCACCTCCCCTTGGCGGACTCCGCCAAGGGGAGGAGAGCTTACACGTGTGACTTCTTTCGCCGCTTGAAGCTGAACCTGCCGCTCCATTCGCGCAGGCGCTGGAACACCACGTAGAGCATCGGGATGAGGAAGATTCCGAGCGTGCTCGCCACCAGCATGCCGGCGAACACCGAGGTGCCGATGTCGCGCCGGCTGATCTGCGCGGCGCCGTGCGCGAACACCAGCGGCACCAGGCCGAGGATGAAGGCGAACGACGTCATCATCACCGAGCGGAAGCGCATGCGGGCGCCGAGCGCGGCGGCCTCGAGGATTGGCATGCCGTGCTCGCGCTGCTCCTTGGCGAACTCGACGATCAGGATGCCGTTCTTGGCGGCCAGCGCGATCAGCACCACCAGGCCGATCTGGGCGTAGAGGTCGAGGGTGAGCTTGGCGACCAGGATGCCGCCGTAGGCGCCCAGAACGCCGATGGCGACCGACAGCAGCACGGGCAGCGGGATCATCCAGCTCTCGTACAGCGCCACCAGGAACAGGAAGGCGAACACGAGAGCCATGGCCAGGATCGGCCCGGTCTGGCCGCTCGCCTCGTGCTCCTGGTAGGCGGTGCCGGTCCATTCGTAGCCGTAGCCGGCCGGCAGGGTCCGGGCCGACACTTCCTGCATGGCCTGCAGCGCCTCGCCCGACGAGGCGCCGGGGGCCGGGCTGCCGTTGATGGTGATCGAGCGGTAGTTGTTATAGCGCGTGATGACCTGCGGCCCGACCACGAAGCGGATGCTGGCGATCGAGCGCAAGGGCACCATCTCGCCCGCCTTGTTGCGCACGTGGATCTGCCAGATGTCCTCGACGTCGCGCCGGTTGGCCGCCTCGCCCTC
>JAFAKN010000440.1 GCA_019235415.1 Alphaproteobacteria bacterium | reverse complement strand
TCCGCCCTAGCAGACGTCGACCGCGTGGTCCACCAAGCGCAGCGCGGCGTCCTGCGGACGGGGCGAGCTCACGAAATCGACATCGACGCCTTCGGCCGCGAAGGCGCCCCCCGCGCCAAGGCGACATAGAAGGGTGCATAAAAGATCTCGCGCAGGGGTTCCTGGAGCTTGATGGCCATGGCGGGCAAGATGCGCGTCAAGCCGATGGCCTTGCAAGGACGCCGCGCATCGTCGTGGCGCGGCACTCACCTTCCTTGGAATGGCTGGCCTAGGAATGGCTGGGCGCAGGCCGCCGGTATTTCGCGAGCACGGTCCGGAGCTGGTCGACCGACACGCCAAGCTCGGCCGCGAGCGCCTGAGTGTGTTGCGCGCGCTGCGCTGCGCTTGGCGGACCGTCTGTCGAGGCGTGACCGACCTTGCGGAAAGCGGCGCGTACGCGCTCGACAGGCAGGTTGAGATCGTGCGCGATCTGCTTGAGCGGCAGCCCATGGCGCCGCGGATGGCCCGATCCGCCTTCGTCGCCGGATCCGGGCGGCAGCTGCTGTTGCGATGGTTGATCTGCCCCATCCAGGGCCAGGGCGGCGGTATCGAGGAGGGCTGAACCTGTGATCATTGCAGCCACCGCGAAGAGGCTGCGTCGCCGAGACATCTTCGTTGCCATGCGAAGTCTTACGCGCCGATGACGGCGGCTATCCCTCAAAAAGGACCGCGAGCGTCCCTCCCCAACTTCGTTGTCAACTTCGTTGGGGAGGTGAGGCTCGCGATCCCACTAAAATAAAATCGACGGCAGGTAAGGCGTCTCGGGCTCGGCATAAAGGCCGATGCTCATCAGCGTCATCTGGTAGACCAGCCGCAGGCCGCTGCTCAGCGACCACGCGAACAGCTCGTGATTGCGGCTGGGCAGCAGGAAGCCGGGGCCGGGAAAGGATTTGGCCGCGCCGATCAGCGCCATCAGGTCCTGGTTGGTCTCGGCCACGGCATGCCCGCCGAAGCCGAGGAACGTGGCATACCCCGAGACGCCGCCGGCACGCGCGACCACGGTCGCGGTTCCCTCGTCGATGGCGTCGACCACCTCGGCGGTGCGATCGAAGCCGTGGGCGCGGCGGCACAGGCTGTTGCAGGCATCGAGATCGGCACGCGTTGCAGGACGCACCGCGTATCCTGGAAAGGCTAGACCCAGCGGCGGCCCCTGCATGATCGAAAGCGGCTCGCGCACCTTGAAGCCGAGCTTGGTGTAGAGAACGAGGGACCGGTTATGGAATCCGGCCTGCACGAGGCGCACGCCCGGCGCTCGATCGCGTGCGACGCGCTCGAGCAGATGCTGCATGAGCTGCGCACCGACGCCCTTGTCCTGGCTGCGCGGATCGACGGTGATCGGCCCGACGCCGCGGATGGGCGAGCGCTCGTCGAGGACGTTGCTGCCGAGAATCCGGCCGTCACTTTCGGCGACGACGGAATAGAAGCCGCGATGCAGCAGCTGCGCGGACAGCATGTCGGTCGCCACCTGCGGCGACGGAAAGTCGGGCGGGAAGTTGTGCTGCTCGGCGATCGCTTTGAATGCCTCGTACATGATGCGGCCGCATTCGCCCGCATCGGCCGGCGTGCCGGGACGTAGCGTCAGGGTCATGTCGCTCCTTTTCTCGGGCGGCCGGAACGATCGCTCGCAGCATTTCCTATCAGACGGTCGCACCGCCGGCATCTGGCGTCCTGAAGAGCGGGGGGCGGCGGCTAGCTCAGCCGCTCAGCGTCAGAATGCAGCCGAGGGCCGCCGAAGGGTCGAGGCAGGGCGGTTGAAGCGTCCACCCTTCCGGCGACAAGGGCAGCGAGAAGGGATCCCACGCGAGGTGCTTCTTGACGACGTCCGCCGCCATCGCGAGCGCAACAACGGCTACGAACAGCGCCTCATGAACGTCCACGGAAGCCTCCGGCCTTTGGCGAAACCCGCAGCGATCGTAAGGCGAGGCGGCTTTCGCCTCTGTGGCGTTTCGCACGCGCTTTGGCAGGCGTTTTCGATGCGATATGGTCGGGGGCTGAGCGATCGGGAGGAAACATGAACTTGAAGGGCAAGGTCGCCGTGGTGACCGGCGGCAATGGTGGGCTGGGCCAGCGCATCTGCCACGCGCTGGCGGCGGAAGGCTGTCACATCGCTGTCGTCTATGCGCAGAGCAAGGAACAGGCCACGAGCGTGGCGGGCGAGCTCGAGAAGCATCAGGTGGCGGCGGCCGCCTTCGGCTGCGACGTCACCAAGCGCGATCAGGTTCAGGGTCTGGTCGACGGCGTCGTGCGCCGCTTCGGCCGGCTCGACATCCTGATCAACGACGCCGCGTACAACAAGGCGATCCCCTTCACCGATCTCGACGGTCTCACCTACGAGGAGTGGACCAAGATCATCGACATCAACCTCACTGGGCCGATGCTCTGCACCAAGGCGGTCGGGCCGGTCATGAAGCGCCAGGGCAGCGGACGGATCGTCAACATCTCGTCGGTGGCGGGGCTCGGCCCGACGGGCTCTTCGATCGCCTATGCCGTGTCGAAGGCAGGCCTCATCCATCTAACCAAGTGCATGGCGGTCGCCCTTGCGCCCGAGGTGCTGGTGAATTGCGTGGCGCCGGGACTGCTCGAAGGCACGCGCGCCACCGCGAACCTGCGGCCCGAGCAGGTCGAGGCCGGCCGCCGCGGGGCGCTGCTCGGCAGGGCGGCCGACAAGGACGACGTCGCCGACCAGGTCGTCACGATGTGCCGCACCGAGACCATGACGGGCCAGACGATCGTCATCGATTCGGGTCGTACCTTCCACTGAACACGAGGGAGCCAAACACAATGGCCAGTCAAGCACGCGCGACCAATCGCACACTGGGCAGCAGCGATCTCTCGGTGTTCCCGATCGGGCTCGGCTGCATGTCGTTGTCGGGGGTCTACGGCAAGAGCGACGATGCCGACGGCATTCGCGTGGTCCATCACGCGATCGACAGCGGCGTAGGCTTCCTCGACAGCTCCGACATGTACGGCTGGGGCCACAACGAGACGCTTTTGGGCAAAGCGCTGGCCGGCGGATGGCGAGACAAGGTGGTGCTGGCCACCAAGTTCGGCCAGACGCAGCGGCCGGGCGGCGCCAACGGCGTCGACGGGCGGCCCGAGTACGTCAAGGCAGCCTGCGAGGCGAGCCTGAAACGGCTCGGTGTCGAGGTGATCGACCTCTACTTCCAGCACCGCGTCGATCCGTCGGTGCCGATCGAGGACACGGTCGGCGGCATGGCGGAACTCGTGAAGGCGGGCAAGGTGCGGGCGCTTGGCTTGAGCGAAGCGCGGCCCGAAACCATTCGCCGTGCGCACGCCGTGCATCCGCTCGCCGCGGTGCAGAGCGAGTACTCGCTGCTCTACCGCGTCGAGGCGGAGGAGACGCTGAAGACGACGCGCGCGCTCGGCATCTCGTTCGTCGCCTATTCGCCGCTCGGCCGCAGCCTTTTGACCGGCGCGGTGCGCAGCGCCGCCGACATCCCTGAAGGCGACGGCCGCGGCCGCCATCCGCGCTTCGCCGCCGCCAATCTCGCGCAAAATCTCGACAAGGTGGCGGCGATCGAGTCGGTGGCGCACGACAAAGGCGTCAAACCGGGGCAGGTGGCGCTGGCCTGGCTCCTGGCGCAGGGGACCGACATCGTGCCGATCCCCGGCACCAAGCGGACCGAGCGCATCGACGAGAACCTGGCCGCGCTGGACGTGCACCTCTCGGCCGACGAGCTCAGCCGGCTGTCGAACGCGCTGCCGCCCGGATCGGCGGCCGGCACGCGTTATCCGGAGGGGGCCATGAAGGCGGTGTACCTCTAGTCTCGCGATGTCGGGCAACGTCTCGCGACTCGTCGACCTCATCCGCGTCGTCGCGCGCCGCCAGCCGGCGGCGCCGGCGATCGAGTTCGAAGGCGGCAGGATCGGCTACGCCGAGCTTTATGACGACGCGCTGCGGCTCGCCAACGGTCTGCGGGAGGGCAGTTTCGCGCCCGGCGACGCGATCGGCATCCTGGCCGGCAACAGCCCGGACTACTTTACGATCTACCTCGCCTGCCAGCTCGCCGGGCTGGTTGCGGTGCCGATCAACTACCGCGCGGTGGCCGACGACGTGGCCTATGTCCTGGGCAACTGCGCAGCCCGCGGCGTCTTCGTGGGCGAGGGCTATCTCGACATCGTCGACGCGGCGTTGCCTCGTCTGTCCGCCATCGAGCGCCAGAACGTGATCGTGGTCGGCAGTCCGCGCTATCGCGCCCTCACCGCGGCGAGCGGTGCCGACGATCTGCGGCGCCTTGATCCGCTCGCGCCGGCAGCGATCTTTTACACCTCGGGCACCACGGGCTTTCCCAAGGGCGCCATGATGAGCCATCTCAACGTGCTTTCGCGGCTGGTCTCTTGGGGTTGGGAGTTCGGCCTCAATGCCGGCGACGTCGTGCTGGTGCCGGGGCCGGTGTTCCACATGTCGTTCTCGTCGATCGCGCTGGTCACCTTGGCGGCCGGCGGCCGCGTGGTGCTGATGCGCGATTTCGATGCCAAAGCGGCGCTCGACCTCATGGCGCGCTTCGCCGTCACCTGGTCGTTCCTCGTGCCCAAGATGACTTCCATGCTGATCGAGGCGCTGGGCGAGGGCGGCAATCGCGGGGCGGGGCGCCATCTGCGCGGCCTCTTGAGCTCGGGCTCGCCGCTGCCCCAGCCATTGCTCGAGGCGATCGTGCAGTCATTCCCGCAGGCGCGCATCACCGACGCCTACGGCTGGACCGAGACCGGCTGGGTGAGCCTTTGCCATCACGAGGACCTGATGCGCGGCAGGCGCTCGGTCGGCCGCGCCGCCTTCGGCTGCGAGCTCGGCGTGCTCGACCGCGAGGGCCGCGAGCTGGCGCCGGGCGAGGTCGGCGAGATTTACGCCGCGCCGCCGCTCAGCTTCCTCGGCTACTACGGCAATCCGGCCGCCAGCGCCGCGATCCGCCGCGGCAAGTGGGAGACCGGGGGCGACATGGGCTACCTCGACGCGGAAGGGTACCTGCACCTGGTCGATCGCAAGAACGACATGATCATCAGCGGCGGCGAGAACATCTACCCGGCCGAGATCGAGCGCGTGCTGCTGCAGCATCCCAAGATCTTCGAGGTCACGGTGGTTGGCGTGCCCGACGAGAAGTGGGGGGAATCGCCGCGCGCCTGCGTCGTGCTGCACTCGGGCGAGAACGCCGCCGCGGAAGAGATCATCGGCTTCTGCGACGGCCGTCTGGCGCGCTACAAGCGCCCGCGGTCGGTCGATTTCCTCGAGGCCCTGCCGCGCAACGCCATGGGCAAGGTGCTGCGCCGCGAGCTGCGTGAGCGCTACTGGCAGGGGCAGGAGGCGCGCGTGCGCTGAGGCGCTGCAACTACGCTCGCTGCAATTCGGGGTCGCCTTGGGAAAGGCAGCGAAAATTGACTTCGGCGGTGCCGGCGCCGATTTTATTTACGGGGCCTCGCACGACGTAATCGACGAGGACCCTGCGATCCATCTTGAGGCAAAATTCGGCCGCCCGAGACATTCCCTTTTGCCGCGCACCGTCGAAGAGAAAGCGCGAGTAGTCCTGGGTCAGGAAATACGAATTGGGCTCAACTTCTTTGACAAGATCGGGCTCCGCACATCCGGCAGCAGCGGATGCCAATAGCGCGGCCGCCACAAGAGCTCTGGGAGCAATCACAGCAAGACCCTCCGCAAGCCGAGAAGCGGGAGGGATTCTACACCCGCCCGCCGCGTCGAAGATACGGCCGCATCGGAGCCAAGGCCGTCGAGACCGCTAAGACCGCCAACTCCGCGGCACCGACAATAGTTGCGGTCTTGGAGCCCGCTGCTTCGGTCTTCAGTCCCGCGTCGCGACGATCGAGGCGTTCTGGCCGCCGAAGCCGAAGGCGTTGACTTGCAGGGCGCGCAAGTCGAGCCGCTTCGGCTGCTTGATCACGATCTCGAACTCGGCCTCCGGGTCGGGCTCGTCGGTGTTGGCCATGGCGAGGAAGCGGCCCTCCTGCATGCCCAAAAGGCCGGTGACCAGCGCCATCGCGCCGGACGAGGCACCGCTGTGGCCGACATGACCCTTCATGCCGGCGACCGGCAGCGGCGCGCTGCGCCCCTTGCCGTGCACCTGATTTATAGCGCGGATCTCGGCGGTGTCGCCCTTGGGCGTGCCGGTGGCGTGCGCGATCAAGGCGTCGACGTCGGTCGGCGCCAGGCCGGCGTCCTGCAGGGCAAGCGCCATGGCGCGCGCCTCCCACTTGCCACTGGGCTCGGGCGACGAGGGATGATGGCCGTCGGCGAGGTTCCCGTAGCCGCGCAGGTAGCCGAAGATCTTGGCGCCACGGGCGCGTGCCTGGTCGCCGCGCTCCAGCACCAGCATCGCAGAGCCTTCGCCAACCACGATGCCCGAGCGCTTGACGTCGAACGGCAGCATGGCGCGGCGCGGATCGGTCGACGGCGCGACCATGCCGTAGAGCGTGCTGGTATAGAACGTTGCCGGCACGAAGTCGCCGTCGGCGCTGCCATCCGACAGGCTGAGACCGCCGTCGGTGCCGCCGGCAATCACGACGTCGGCCTTGCCGCTTTCGATCAACAATGAGGCATTGCCCAACGCATCGAGCGAAGCCGCGCACGCCGTCGTCAGCGTGAGGCTCGGACCGTGCAACCCATAGCGCATGGCGATCTGCGAGGCCGCCATGTTGGGATAGATCTGGATCTCGGTCTTACGCGGGATCGCCTTGGGTCCCTCCTTGTCGAGCATGTGCTGCGCCTTCATCAGCGCCCGCGCGCCGCCGATGCTGCTGCCGAACACGATGCCGGTGCGCAACGGGTCGAGCGTGCCCAGCCCCGACTGCCGCACCGCCTGCTCGGTTGCCGCCAAGGTGAACTGGGCAAAGAGGTCGGTGCCGTCCTCGATCTTCTCGTCCATCCAGTCGCGCGGCACGAAGCCGCCGATGGTGCCCCACCACGGCTGCAGGCCGTCGATTGCCGACGGCCAGGGCGCCGGCTTGATGCCGCAGGCGCCGGCCATGATCTGGCGGTGGAATTCGTCGGCCGACAGGCCAATGGCCGAGATGACACCCAGTCCGGTGATCGCGACGTCGCGCCTCATGATTTCCTCCGGGCCGAGCCGCGCGCCGGCTTGCCGCCGGTCGTGCGCATTGCGCGCGCGCTGGCAGCTTCAATACTGACACGAGTGTCAGCTGGCGTCTCGCGACAATGTGCAAGCGGAGCCCGCCGACGTTGGGCGTGGGCGAACGCCGACTGGTCACTCGAGCATGACGACTCCTATTCCGTCATCCCGACCGGAACCGAGCGAAGCGAGGCGAAGGGGAGGGACCTTTTATGAGCTGGTGACCTCAAAAAAGGTCCCTCCACTACGTGCCCACGCCGCTCCGGTCGGGATGACGGGAGGGGATCTCGATGGCCCGTTTTGGCATCCGGAAGCGTCCGGTTGCTGCCGACCATAACTAAAGTTATGGTCGCACACCGGAGGAGGAAGCCATGGGACTTAAGACGCCGCATCAATATGTCGAGAGCCTGCGCGACGGGCGCGTCACCTACTGGGGCGGCGAGAACATCGCCGACATCACCAAGCATCCGCGCTTCAAGGTGCCGATCGATCTGACGGCGGCCGATTACGAATACAGTTCGCCCGAATTCGGCGCGCTCAGGAAGTATCGCACCGAGGAGGGCGGCGAAGCCCATCGCATCTACCAGATCCCGCGCAGCGAGGAGGATCTCGGCACGCGCATCGAGATGATGAAGCACACCTCGATCGGCACGCTCGTGTCGGGCGTCTACATGGCGTTGATGAGCGTCAAGGACGAGGTGGCGCAGGTCAATCCGCAGTGCGCCGCCAACATCGAGCGCATGTACCGCTACTGCCGCGACAACGACCTGCGCGCCGCCGAGGTCATCACCGATCCCAAGGGCGACCGCAAGCGGCGGGCGCACGAGCAGGACGATCCCGACCTCTACGTCCGCATCGTCGACCGCAACAAGGACGGCATCGTGGTGCGCGGCGCCAAGCTGCACATCACGGCGGCCTCGGTGATCCACGAGCTGGTCGTCATGCCGACCAAGGGCATGCGCCAGGACGAGAAGGACTACGCCGTCTCGTTCTCGATCCCGGTCAACGCGCCGGGCGTGAAGATCATCAATCGTTCCTTCGCGCCGGCCGAGCTCAATGCCTTCGACTATCCGGCCAGCTCGCACCACAGCATGCCGGAAGGCTTCGTGGTGTTCGACGACGTGTTCGTGCCGTGGGACCGCGTCTTCCTCGCGGGCGAGGTGCAGCTGGCGAGCCGGCTGGCCCAGTCGCTCGGCCTGTGGGAGCGCACCGGCGGCCTGGTCGAAGCCGTGCGCATGTCCGAGCTGTTCGTCGGGCTCGCCCAGCTGGTCACCGAGCACCAGGGCAAGGACAAGGATCCGACGGCGCTGAACTCGATCTCCGAGCTGATCACCTATGCCGAGATGCTGCGCATGAGCCTCGACTACGCCTGCCGGCACTACGAGAAGACGCCGTCCGGCATGGTGTTCCCCAACACCCTCGCGATCAACGCCGCCAAATACTACTACGCGGCCAACTTTCACCAGACCGTGCGCTACCTGCATGATCTCGGCGGCGGGCTGGTCCTCACGCTGCCGCTCGAGGCCGACCTGCGCAACGAGGAGTCGGGCAAGTACATCAAGAAGTACCTGCACACCAAGAACGACGTCGACATCGAGACCCGCATGCGGGTCTACAACATGATCCGCGACCTCACCGCCGACGCCTACGGCGGCTGGCAGTTCGTCGTGGCGCTGCAGGCGGGCGGCGGGCTCGCCGCCCAGCGCATCATGATGAACCGCACCTACAATCTCGCGCAGGCCAAGGAGCTCGCGCTGCGGGCAGCCGGCGTCAAGCCGCCGGCACCTGCTCGCGCGCAGGCCGCGGAGTAGTGGCCGAGGCGGCTCTCGAGATCGCACGGCCGCGTGCAGCGCTTGCACGCGGCAAATCCGGTCGCGCCAAGTCGGCCAAGGCGGCCAGCGGACGGCTGAGCCGCGACGACTGGATCGCAGCCGGCCAGGCCGTGCTGTGCGACGTGGGCATCGCGGGGCTCAGGCTCTCGACGCTGACCCGCCGGCTGCGCGTCTCGACGGGCAGTTTCTATCATCACTTCATCGACATGGAGGACTTTCTCGGCGCGCTGGCCCGGCATTTCAGCGAGGCCGACGTGCAGTCCATCCTCGTGCGTGCGACGACTGGCGCCGGCGGGCCGCTGTCGCGCATCCGCCGCCTGGCGGCGATCTCGCTCGACAGCCCGATCTTCCGGCTCGATCGGGCGATGCGGGTATGGGCGACGTCCGATGCGCGCGCCGCCGCCAGCCTCAAGGCGTCGGAACGGCTGGTTCTCGCTTTCCTCACCGACGCCTTCGCCGAGCTCGGCTTCGCGCGCGACGATGCCGCGCTGCGCGCCCATCTGCTGCTGTCGGCCAACGTCGCCCTGATCGGTGAATTTCGACTGGGCGGCGATCGCGAGCTGTTCAAGCGCAGCCTGGAGCTGCTGTCCCGTGATGCGCCTCGGTTGGCGCCCGAGGCTGCGGGGCCGCGGGAATATGGTCGGGCCGTGAACCGGCGCTGACCTGACATAGCCCGAATCGAGGTGTATGCAGGCGCCAGTTCCGATCGAGGACAGGTGCCATGGCAGAAGAGATCGTCTTCTATCACAACCCGCGCTCGCGGGCTCAGATGGTGCATTGGATGCTGGAGGAGGCCGGTGCGCCCTATCGCATCGTGCCGATCGACTTGGAGAAGGGCGAGCACAAGACGCCATCGTTCCTGGCGCTGAACCCGATGGGCAAGCTGCCGACCATCGAGCATCGCGGCATGGTCGTGACCGAGACGGCGGCGATCATCGCCTACATCGCCGACGCCTTTCCCGCGGCCGCCCTAGCGCCGACCCCCGGCGACGCGCTGCGCGGGCCGTACTATCGCTGGCTGTTCTTCGGCGCGGGCGTCATCGAGCCGGCGCTGATCGACAAGATGATGAACCGGCCGGAGGTCGAGCGGAAGTCTGCACTGGGCTGGGGCAGTTACGAGGACGTCGTTGGCACGCTCGAGAAGGCACTGTCGAACGGGCCTTATCTGCTCGGCGACAAGTTCAGCGCTGCCGACGTGTATGTCGGCTCCGAGCTGCGCTGGGCGATGATGTTCGGCGCGCCGGGGCTGAAGGGCCAGTCCGTGTTCGACGACTACGTCGCCCGGCTGAGTGCCCGGCCGGCCGCGCAACGGGCATCGCCCGCCTGACGCATGCCGGACGAGGCGCCCAATCGGCGACTGGCGACTATCCTGTTCGCCGACATCGACGGTTACACGCGGCTGATGCGCGCCGACGAGGAGCAGACGCTCACCGACCTGCGCGCCCATCTTGCCGAGCTGGTGGCGCCGGTCGTCGAACGCTTCCACGGGCGCATCGTCAAGACGGTGGGCGACGGCGTGCTGGTCGAGTTCGCCAGCGCCGTCGAGGCGACCCGGTCGGCGGTCGAGCTGCAGCGCGGCATGGTCGAACGCAACGTCGGTACCCCGGTCGAACGCCGGCAGGCCTTCCGCATCGGACTGCACCTCGGCGACGTCATCGTGACCGACGGCGACGTGTTCGGCGATACCGTCAACGTCGCCGCGCGCCTGCAGGCGCTGGCCGAACCAGGGGCCATCGTGCTGTCGGGCAGTGTCTACGAGCAGGTGCGCGACAAGCTCCCCTTGCCATTCCGCTCCCTGGGCGCACGTACGCTGAAGAACATCGACCGGCCGATCCCGGCCTACCGCCTGACGGCGACCGCGTTGGCCGAAACCGGCGCGACCCCGACCCTATCGCAGTGGCTGCGGCGGCGTCGGGTGATGCTGGGCGCTGCGGCCTTTGCCGGTGGCCTCGTCGTCGCAGGCGGCGCAGTGTTCCTGACGGAGCGCAGCGGCTTCAAGCTGGATACGCCTTCGGCGGCCGACGGCAGCCTGACCGTGGCGGTCCTGGTGTTCACCAACCAGAGCGGCGATGCCGCGCAGGACTACTTCTCCGACGGCCTCACCGAAGACATCATCGGCGCGCTCGGCCGCTTCAAGGAGCTGTCGGTGATCGCCTACGGCGCCGTGCTGCCGTTCCGGGGCAAGGAGCTGCCGCTGCCGGAAATCGGCAAGGCCTTGAAGGCGCGCTACCTCGTGAGCGGCACGGTCCGGCGCATCGGCTCGCGCGTGCGGGTCACGGTGCAGCTGAGCGACGCCGCCACCAGCACGCAACTCTGGTCGGAGCAGTATGACGACGAGCTGAGCGACATCTTCGCCGTGCAGGACCGTATCGCCCGCCGCGTCGCGGGCACGCTCGCCGCCAACCTGCAGCAGCTCGCCCTGCAGCGCAGCCTGCGCAAGCCGACCGACAATCTCGACGCCTACGATCTGGTGTTGCGGGCGAGGGCGCTGATTCTGGACTCGACGCGCGCCGGCAACCGGCAAGCCCGCGGCCTGCTGGAACGCTCCGTGCAGCTGGCGCCGGGCTACTCCGATGCCTATGCGGAGCTCGCCGAAACCTATATCCAGCGTGCGATGTTCGGCTGGTCGGAGTTCGCGCAGGCCGACATCGACACCGCCATTCGCCTGGCGCAGAAGGCAATCGATCTCGACGAGGAGTGCGTCGCCGGCCACAGCGTGCTGGCCCGCGCCTACACGGCGATCCAGAAGTACGATCTCGGGCTCGCCGAGTCGGAGCGGGCGCTGAAGATCAACCCCAGTGATGCGGAGGTGCTGCTGGCGCGCGCCGCCGTGCTGCTGTGGACCGGGCGCATCGACGATTCGATCGCCGCGGCCGAGCTCGCTCTGCGCCTCAACGTGAACATCGGTCCGGAGGCCGCGCTCGATCTCGGCATTACCTACCTGCTGGCGCGGCGCTACACCGACGCGGTGCGCCTGCTCGAGGCGATGCGGGCGCGCTATCCCGATCATCCGCTGCTCGACTTCCCCCTCGCGGCCGCCTACGCCGAGCTCGGCCGCAGCGCCGACGCGCTGGACGCCGCCGAGGCCGGCAAGCGCAAAAACCCGCATTTCGAGCTCCCTACCTTCGGTTCGCGCTTCGCGGATCCCGCCTTGCAGAAGCGCCTGCAGGACAGCCTGCGCAAGGCTGGAGTGGATTAGCTTCTTTAGGACCGCGGGCGTCTGCCCTGAGAGAAGTCGAAGGATCTCGCCCGCTCATGACTTTGAAGCGGGCGAGACGCCCGCGGTCCCAGGTCGATCACTGGCTCGGCGTGTTCTTCAGGGTCTTCCAGTTCTCGGTCGCGCGCGACACCGCGACCTCGGGGTTCTGCCGGAAGCGCTCGGCGCCGCCGGGCCCGGCGAAGACGTAGAGGTTGCCGTTGGAGATGACCCACACCGTAGGGTCCGCTTCTCGACGTACGCCCGCCGACATGTTCATGGTGCACGAGCCGCCGAACTGCGGCGCGTACTTGTCGGGGTTGGCCTTGAACATCGCGAGGTGCTGCGCATTGACGAAGCGGTAGCGCACGCCGTCGTAGACGTATTCGTGCTGGGTCGAACCCGGCGTTGGCCGCGACAGCGTGAAATACGCGACCGGATCGTAACCCTTCAACCCCAGGCGCTCAGTCCCGATCGGTGTCATGGCTTGCGCCACGGCGCGAACTTCGGCGAGCGCGCCCATCGAGCCTGCCGCGGCACCGGCCAAGGCCGCCGTCATCACCACCAGGAAACTGCGACGTGTGGACATACCGCTACTCTCCACGCTGCGGCCGGCGATCGAAGCGTCGGCATTTTCGCGATGTGGGGCCAACAATGGGGCCACACAGCGGCAGCGTATAAACGCGCATTCAAGTCCTGTCCAAGTAGGCTCGACGCGCGTGGAATTCGCGGGTTGGATGAACGACCAGGAAGACGACGTTAGCGAACTTGTGAAGTCCGGCCTGTTGAAGCCCGACTAGGCGGCGGCCATGTCGTCCTCATGCGCGCGTTCAGTCCCAAGGGGTTGGTCATGGTCGCCGTCGCTCTGATGGCGCTGGTGAGCCTCACCGGTTGCCCCGGAATTCCCGACGACGACCGCTATCAGAACACCTTCAAGGGCAGGGGCGGGGGCTGGGAGAATTTTCGCGCGGAGTTAATCACACGCCCTTCATGACGGCCCACAGGTCGGCCTTGCGTTCGAAGCCGATGCCGGGTGCATCGGGCAGCGCCACGCGGCCGTCGACCACCGGACAATCGTCGGCGAAGCCGCCGAACGGCGCGAAGACCTGCGGATAGGATTCATTGCCGCCGCACTGCAGGCCGACCGCAATATTGAGCGCGAACTGGTGGCCGCCGTGCGGAACGCAGCGCCGCAGCGACCAGCCGTTGGCCTTCAGCATGTCCACCGTGCGCAGGTACTCGACCAGCCCGTAGGACAGCGCCGGGTCGAACTGCAGGATGTCGCGGTCGGGGCGCAGGCCGCCGTGACGGATCAGGTTGCGCGCGTCCTGCATGGAAAACAGGTTCTCGCCGGTGGCGAGCGGCGGGCTGTACTGCGTGGCCAGCGCGGCATGCGCCAGATAGTCCAGCGGATCGAGCGGCTCCTCGTACCAGCGCAACCCGAGGTCCGCGATCGCCTTGCCGAACGCGATTGCCGTCGGCAGGTCGAACTTGCCGTTAACGTCGACCGCCAACCGCTCGCCGGCGCCGACGATCTTCAGCACCGCCGCGATGCGCTCGAGGTCCTCGGCCAGCGGCACGCCGCCCACCTTCATCTTCACGCAGCTGTAGCCGAGGTCGAGATAGTGGCGCATCTCGTCCTGCAACGCGCTGAGGTCCTTGCCGGGATAGTAATAGCCGCCCGCCGCATAGACCCACGCCTTGTCGTCGTGCTGGCCGCCGTTGTAGCGATCGCTGAGCAGCTTCCACAGCGGCACACGCTCGGCCTTGGCGATGGCGTCCCACAGCGCCATGTCGAGCACGCCGATCGCGACCGAGCGCTCGCCATGGCCGCCCGGCTTTTCGTTGGCCATCATTGCCGTCCAGCATTTCTGCGGATCGAGCAGGCCCTTTGTGTCGAGCAGCGAATCCGGCTTGGCCTGCTTCAGGCGCGGGATGAACCGTTCGCCCAAAAGCCCGTGCTGGGCGTAGCGGCCGTTGGAGTTGAAGCCGTAGCCGACCACCGGCTTGCCCTCGACCAAAAGATCGGTCTCGATCGCCACGACGCTGGCCGTCATCTGGCTGAAGTCGATGTAGGCGTTGGCGATGTTCGAGCGGATTGGCGAGACGATGTCGCGGATGGCGACGATGCGCATGCGGGGCTCCTTCAGCTCGCTCCCTGGGCGGTCGCGGCGCGCCTCGTTTGCCGCGTCAGGAGCCAGGCGGCAATCGCCGCATTGAGCACGTTCCAGGCGATGCCGTTCAGGAAGGCGGCGCGGTACGAGCCGGTGACGTCGAACAGCACGCCGCCCATCCAGCCGCCCAGCGCCATGCCGAGCACCGTGACCGACACGGTGAGGCCGACGCGCGTCGCCGCCTCGTGCGGTGGGAAATATTCGCGCACGATGATGGCGTAGGACGGCACGATACCGCCCTGGAACAGGCCGAACAGGATCGACGCCAGGTAGAGCGAGGTGAGGCCGTCGGCGATCAGGTAGACGACCAGCGCCACACCCTGCAGGGTCGAGCCCAACAGCAGGGTCATGACGCCGCCGACGCGGTCGGCGATCCAGCCGGTGGCGACGCGGCTCACGATGCCGAACCCCAGCATCAGCGACAGCATCTCGGCGCCGCGCGCCACGCCGTAGCCGAGGTCTGCGCAGTACGCCACGATATGGACCTGCGGCATCGACATCGCCACGCAGCAGGAGATTCCGGCGACCGCCAGCAGGGCTTGCAGGGCATTCGGCGACAGGCCGAGAGCAGCCTGCGAGCGCCGTGCCACGGAGACGAGCGCGCCTTCCGCATGGTCTGGCGGCCGGCGCTTCAGCGTGAGCGCCAGGGGGATCATGGTGGCGAGGCAGAACGCGGCCGCCAGCGTGAAGGTCGTCCGCCAGCCATGATCATGGATCAGGCGCTCGACGATCGGCGGCCACAGCGCGCCCGCGATGTAGTTGCCCGACGCCGCGATCGCCACCGCAACGCCGCGCCGCTTCTCGAACCAGTGCGAGACGTCGGCGACCAGCGGCGCGAACGTCGCCGAGGCGCTGAAGCCGATCACCGCCTGCGCCGCGGCGAACAGCACCAGTGACGAGGTCGTCGGCGCCAGGGCGAACCCGGCGGCAAGCCCGAACGCGCTCAGGATCGCCGTCGGCACGATGCCGCGACGATCGACCAGCCGGCCGGCGGCGACCCCGCCCAGGAAGAAGCCCACCATGTTGAGCGAATAGGCAAACGAGATGTCGGCGCGACTGATGCCGAGATCCTGCTGCACGACGGGCAGCGCCACTGCGAGCGACCACATGCCCATGCCGCCGATCGTGCTCAAGGCCACGCTGACGGCAAGGCGACGCCAAGCGTACGCCGAATCGATACCGGACATTGGTTGTACTGGGACGTTCGTTCAGCCGCCCGGCACGCCGTGCGTGTTGACGTACAGGGCGTAGAGCGAATGGCTGGCGGCCATGAACAGCCGGTTGCGGTAGCGGCCGCCGAAGCAGACGTTGGCGCAGCGCTCGGGCAGGTCGATGTGGCCGATCGGCGCGCCATTCGGGTTGAACACCCGAACGCCGTCGAGGTCGGCCGAGCCCATGCCCCAGCCGCACCACAGGTTGCCGTGCACGTCGACGCGGAAGCCGTCCGGCGAGCCGCCCGGCCCGGCGTCGATCAGCACCTTGCCGCCGCTGAGGCTTGAGTCGGCCGACACGTCGTAGCTCAGGATGGTGCGGTGCGGCTCGGCACGCGAGGCCACGACATAGAGCTTCTTTTCGTCGGGCGAGAAGGCGAGCCCGTTGGGGCCCGGGATGTCGTCGGCCATCATGGTGAGCTTGCCGGTCGAGGCGTCGAGCCGGTACACCGCAGGCTTGTTCTCGCTGTCCGCCTTGTGGCCCTCGTAGTAGCCGAGGATGCCGAACAGAGGATCGGTGAACCACACCGAGCCGTCCGACTTCACCACCACGTCGTTGGGCGAGTTGAGCGGCTTGCCATTGTAGGAGTCGGCCAGCACGGTGATGGTGCCGTCATACTCGAAGCGCACGACGCGTCGGGCGTCGTGCTCGCAAGCGACCAGCCGGCCGCGCCGGTCGCGCGTGTGGCCATTGGCATTGTTGGACGGCTTGCGCCACACCGACACCGCGCCGGTCTCCTCGTCCCAGCGCAGCACGCGGTTGTTGGGGATGTCGCTCCACAGGACATACCGGCCGTCGCCGAAATAGACCGGCCCCTCGGCCCAGCGGCAGCCGGTGTACAGCCGTTCGACCGAGGCGAGCGGCAGCCGATACTGGGCAAACGACGGATCGAGTGTCCGCACCGCCGGATCGGGATACCGCTCATTGGGCTGCCACATCGCGCCTCTCCTCCACTTCGTTGCGCCGAGACTACAGCGGCGCGATTTCAGAGGGCAACGCGCTTGAACACTTCCACGAAGCGATCGACGTCGGCTTCGTCGTTGTAGACGTGCGGGCTGATGCGCAGGCGTCCCAGCCGCGGTGCGGCGTAGACGTTCTCGGCTGCGAGCTTCTTGGGCAGATCGGTCGGCATGCCCTTGGGGAAGGCGAGGCTCAGCACGTGCGGCGCGCGGACTTTCTTGTCCAGCACCTGCACGCCCGTATTGGCGAGCTCCTCGGTCAGGCGGTCGGTGAGCATGGCAAGCCGCGCCACGATCGGCTCGTTGCCCCAGCCCGCCATCATCTCCATGCCGATCGCCGCCATCTCCATGGAGATGAAATGGTCGCGCTCCCCCATGTCGTAGCGCCGCGCGCCGTCCTGGTACTCGAGATTGCGGAAGTAGACTGTGTCCTCGGCCGACACCGACTTGCGCGCCGGCGCGCTTTGCTCGAGCGGCACGCCGTCCTGGTGCCGCTTGGCGACGTACATGAAGGCGCGGCCGTAGGGGCCGAGCACCCACTTGTAGGTGGGGAAGATGAGAAAGTCCGGGTCAAGCGTCTTGACGTCGATCCGCCGCACGCCCGCATCGTGCGTCGCGTCGACCAGCAGCGCCGCGCCCTGCCGCTTGGCCGCCGCGGCGATGCGCGGCATGTCGAGTGCACCGCCGTCCGACCAATGCACCGACGAGATCGACACCAGCGCCAGCGCGGACGTATTCGGCCGATCGATGGCGGCAAGCACCGCCGACGTCCAGTCGCCATCCTGCGGCTGGTGCACGGTTTCGACCGAGAAGGCGCCATCGCGCGCGCGGCTCACCCATTCGAGGACCGGCGAGCTGTGATCGTCCTGCAGGACCAGCACGCGGTTTCCGGCTGGAACGGCGAGCACCTTGCCGGCGGTCGACACGCCGTAGCCGACCGACGGGATCAGCGCAACGTCCACGGGATCGGCTCCGATCAGGCTCGCCGCGGCGCGACGCGCCCGTTCGTATTGCTGCGATTGGAAGTCGGGCGGCAGCTTCCACGGCTGGCCCTTGCGCGCGACTGCCGCGCGACCGGCTTCCTGGACGGCAAGCGGTAAGGGACTCCACGAGGCCGCGTTCAGAAAGCAGATGTCGCGCGGGATGTCGAACAGGTCGCGTTGGCAGGGCAGCATTTACCCACTCCGTGCTTCACATAAGGGCGACCGTAGCGCAGCAATCGTCGGCCGACGACGCACTTTCAAGAGGGGCAACATGAACCCAGGTTGGCCATTACCTGCGATGTAATTGAGTGGCGGTCGGCGCGGCGTCACCTTGCTCACGACAGCAAGGAGGGATCCCATGAGCTACCAGTCCCGCCATCGCATCGAGCCGCAACCTTCTTTCGAGACCCTTGCACGGCGGCCCGCGTCGGGGCGAGCCTCGCTTCGCGAGCGCTGGGTCGCCAAGCTGATCGTGTGGCGCGGGCGGATCGTTGCGCGGCGTCATCTCGCTGAAATGGATGCGCGCAGCCTGCGTGACGCCGGCATCTCGCCGGCGGCGGCCGCGTTCGAATGCGGGAAGCCCTTCTGGCGGCCTTTGGGTCCGTTGCGTTGAGTTCCGGTGACTCTGTTACCAGTTGACGCGGCATGCTAGGAACTTGAGGCAAGTCGGGAACGTTCAGGCTTCGCGCGGCAGGCGCGGAGCTGGTTCGCGAACGGCTTGGCATGCCGCGCGTAGCGGTCGGCTACCCCCACGCGCGACGAGTGTGTATTGCGTTGCGCATAGGGGGACGGATGGCACCGCCGGATTTCGACCGGACGAACGCGTTGTTTCTCGACCTCGACGGCACGCTGCTCGAGATCGCACCGACGCCCGAAGCGGTCGTGGTGCCGCCCAACCTGCCGCCTCTGCTCATGAATCTGCACGGTCTTCTTGGCGGCGCGGTCGCCATCGTGACCGGCCGCCCGATGGGGGTCATCGACCGGCTCCTGGCGCCGTTCGTGAGCAGCGCCGCCGGCGAGCACGGCGTGGCGTTGCGCTACGATGACGGCACGATCGAGGAGATGCCGCGCGGCGCTGCGGTGCCGGAAGGCTGGCGCGAGGCGCTGAAGGCCGCGGCCGAACGATGGCCCGGCGTTCTCGTGGAGCCCAAGCCGCATGGCGTTGCCGTGCACTACCGTCTGGTGCCCGAGCGCGGCAACGACGTGTGGCGGCTGGTGCGGGCCCTGGTGCCGCAGGACCATCCTGCCTTCCGCCTGATCCCGGCGCGCGAAGCGGTCGAGATCGGCTCGCGCGCGGCGTCGAAGGGCTACGCTGTCGACCGCCTGATGGCGCGCGCGCCCTTTCGCGGCCGGCGGCCGATCTTCGTCGGCGACGACTTCACCGACGAAGCCGGCATGGAAGCTGCACGGCAGCTCGGCGGGGAGGGGCTGCGCGTGGCGGAAGTGTTCGGTGGCGATCCGGCGGCAGTGCGGGCGTGGCTGGCGCGCGGTGCCGAGCTGCTGGGCGGCTCGGTGGCGCCCAGCGCGCCGCCGATGGGTGTGTCCCCGTGATCAGCCTCGATCTGGGCGCGGTCGGCAACTGTTCGATGGCGAGCCTGATCGACCGGAGGTTCTGGGACGAGCACCTGCCGCACCAGGGCGACAAGGAACTCTACCAGCAGATCGGCGTCGTCGGGAACGAGGCCCAGCGCGCTACGTTGACTGCAGACTCAGGACTCTGGGAGCACCGGGAGCGCGAGGAAGTGCATACCCTTTCCGCGATGTGCTGGGCAGCACAGCATCGCCTGGGCTCGGTGATACGCTGTGGCGAGGCGGACGATCTAGGCAAGCCATCCAACGCCTTCCTGCTCTGCACCTACTGGTACATTGCTGCCCTGGCCAGCGTTGGCCGCCGGCCTGAGGCGCTCGAACTGTTCAACAACCTGCTCGCGCGGCGCAATCACGTCGGCTTGCTGTCGGAAGACATCGATCCGCAGACCGGTGAATTGTGGGGCAACTTCCCGCAGACCTACTCGCAGGTCAGGCTGATCCTGTCGGCCATGCGTCTGTCGCGCAGTTGGGAGGAGGGACTATGGCACGCCTCGTGATCGTCTCGAACAGGGTGCCTATTCCAAAAGCGCGCAGCATGGCGGCGGGCGGCCTCGCGGTTGCGCTGCACGACCTTCTGGTGCCGGGTGCCATGTGGTTCGGCTGGAGCGGGCGGCTCACCTCGGAGCCGGCGCCGCAGCCCGCCGTTGTCGAGGCGCGCGGCGTCACCTTCGCCACGATCGACCTCACGGCCGAGGCGCATCGTTCATTCTATGTCGGTTTCGCCAACGGCGCGCTATGGCCGCTGCTGCATTTCCGGCTGGGGCTGATGCATTTCCGCCGCGAGGACTATGCCGGCTACCTCGCCGTCAACGCCACGTTCGCCGATTCGCTAAGCCAAGTCCTACAATCCGACGACACGGTGTGGGCGCACGACTATCACCTGCTGCCGTTCGGCCGCATGCTGCGCCAGCACGGCTTCAACGGCCCGCTGGGCTTCTTCCTGCATGTGCCGTTCGTGCCGCCGTCCATGCTCGAGGCGATGCCGGTGGCGCGCGAGCTGGTGGCCGACCTCTGCGCCTACGACCTCATCGGCTTCCAGACCGAGGAGCATGCGCGCGATTTCCGCGACTGCGCCAACCGCATGCTGGGCGCCACGATCGACGGCGAATGGGTGCGGCTGAACGGCCGACGCACCCGCGTCTTCGCCAACCCCATCGGCATCAATGCCCCGGGATTTGCCGAGGAAGCCGAGCGGTCGGCCAACGACCGGCTGGTGCAGCGCGTCGCCGGCAGCCTGGCGGGCCGGGCGCTGGCCATCGGCGTCGACCGCATGGACTATTCCAAGGGCTTGCCCAACCGGTTCGAGGCCTATGGCCGCCTGCTCGAGCGTCATCCCGAGCATCGCCGGCACATCCATTTCCTGCAGATCTGCCCGCGCTCACGCGAGGAGGTCGACGAGTACCGCAAGCTGCGCGCCGAGCTCGACCGGCTCACCGGCCGCATCAACGGCCGCTTCTCGGAGTTCGATTGGACACCGTTGCGCTATTCGACCCGGCCCGCGCCGCGCGCCACCCTCGCCGGGCTCTATCGCATCGGCCGGCTCGGCGTCGTCACGCCCTTGCGCGACGGCATGAACCTCGTGGCCAAGGAGTTCGTCGCCGCCCAACCCGACGAGGATCCCGGCGTGCTGGTCCTGTCGCAGTTCGCGGGCGCCGCGTACGAGCTCACCGAGGCGCTGATCGTCAACCCGTTCGATCCCGACGCCATCGCCGACGCCATGCATGTCGGCCTCACCATGCCGCTCGCCGAGCGGCGCGAGCGGCAGGTGGCGCTCAAGGCCAAGGTGTTCCGCATCACTGCCGAGGTCTTCTGCCGTCGCTTCATCGACGCCCTGACGACGCCGACGCTCATGCCGGTCGCGGCCTAACGGGCGTCGACGCCGAAGGCGTCGGGATAGGCGATGCGTCCCTGCTCGCCGCCCAACGCACCAGCTTCGAGCTCGATTGCCATGAAGGCATCGCCTGAAAACGGCGCCCGCAGCTTGCGCGCCGGCGCGGCCGAGAATCCGAAGCGCGGATAGAACCGCGGATGGCCCACTACGACGACGGCCTGCCAGCCGAGCGCCCCGGTGCGCGCCAGGCCTTGACGGACCAATGCACTGCCGATGCCTTGACGCTGGCGATCGGGCCGCACGGCCATCGGCGCCAGCGCCAGCGCGCGAACAGCGCGCGCGTCGACAGTGACAGCAAGCTGGCTGAACAGGATATGGCCGATGATGTCTGCGGCATCGCACGCGACCAGCTCGACTGCAGCCAGGCCCGCCGACCGCAAATCCTCGGCGAGAGTCGCTTCGTAGCTGCCGCCGAAAGCTGCTACGTTCAGCGCATGGATCGCCGCGTCGTCCGCAGGTTGGCGTTCCCGGATCAGCACACCGACTTGGCGGCACGTGCGGGACACGATTTTGGCTCACCAGAGTCGGTTTACACCATATGCATCGAACAGCCGCTCGTTCGATACCAGTACGAGCTCTTCGAGCATAGCCTGAGCCACCAACATGCGATCGAATGGATCGCGATGTGGGCCGGGGAGGGCACCGGCCGCTTGTCCGTGCAGAACGGAGACCGGCAAGGGCGTGAATTCTTGGCTTTCAATGCCCGACGCTACATCCAAGGCAACAAGCGCCGCTTGCGGTAGCTTCCCCAGTCGATACTTCGTTGCAATTTCCCAAGCTGAGGCGGCGCTGATGAATGTATCCGACCCTGCCGCTTCAATCTGCGAACGGGCAAGCTTGGTCAGCCGCGAGTCGCCGGCGAGCCACCACAAGAACGCATGCGTATCGAGGAGGAGTCGCACTGGCTACTCCCAGAGTTTCAACTCCTCCTCGGGCAACGGTTCGAAGAACTCGGGACCGATCTTGATTTTACCCTTGAGGGCGCCGAATTTGCGCTTTGCCTTCGGCTTGGCACTGAAGGCTATCAGCTTCGCCACCGGCTCCTTGCCGCGTGCCAGCACGACTTCCTCACCGGCCTCGGCGCGAGCGATGAGCTTCGAAAGGTTGGTCTTGGCGTCGTGGATCGTGTAGGTCGGCATGGCATTGAATTAGCTAATCTTCCTAGCTAATTCAAGACCCACTGGGGCGGAGAGCTGCCGAGCGGCTCGGCTGGCTTGGCATAGAACGCCGGGGTCTCATCGAGCTGCACGACCGGCTTCATGTGGCGCACACGGCCCAAGGGACCGACGCTCTCCATCAGCAGCGGCTGCAGCTCGTCGTCGGGCAGGTCCGCAGCGCCCTGCGTCGCGTCGACCGTGCCTTGGCTCGCGATCCAGTGTGCGACCTGCACCAGCGACACGCGCACCAACCACGAGCCGCCTTGCTCCACCCGGCGCGCCAAGCCCACCATGGCGCCGAGTGCTCCAAGGTAGCCCGCGATGTAGTCGTTGGCCTGCACCGGCAGGTTGCGCGGCTTGTCGAGCGAGCCTTGCACCGCGGACAGTCCGGTGACGTTCTGCACGATCGAATCGAAGCCGCGCCGATCGCGCCACGGCCCCTCGTGCGCATAGGCGCAGATGTTGACGAAGACGACGCCGGGCCTGAGCTCGGCCAGGCGTCCGGGCGAGAAGCCGCGCCCGGCGAGCGTGCCGGGCCGATAGCCCTGGGTGAAGACGTCGGCGCCGCGCGCCAGGCCAACGAGCGTCTCGACTCCGGCGCGCTCGCGCAGGTCGATCCAGGCGCAGCGCTTGCCGTGGCCTGTGTCCATCAGGAGTTCGGCCTGGTAGGGCAGGTGCGGTGCCGCGATATGCAGCACCTCGGCACCGTTCTCCGCCAACACGCGGCCCGACGTGGGACCGGCCAGCACACGCGTGAGGTCGAGCACGCGCACACCGCTCAGCGGCCGATCGCCGGGCGGTAGCGGCTCAGTTGGCGCCTCGCCAATCTTTTCGATGTCGATCAGCGGCAAGCCGGCGACGGCGATTCCGTGCGGATGGGCGCACCACTCTTCGCGACTGCGCACCAAGCCGCCGACGCAGCCGCCGGACGCGATCGCCTCCTCGATCGCAAGCCCGTCCCACTTGGCGACGGCCGCTGCCAGGGCCTCACGGGTCTCGGCGTCAGCGCCGGCGATGCGTAGCGCCCCGGCCCGATGATGCGGATGGTTGGTGTGGAGGAACATGTGCCGGCCGTCGCGGGTCGGGTAGTGGCCGGCCAGCGGATCCCAGGACACAGGCGCCTCACCATTCTGCAGAACGTACGTGCTGGAGCGCAGCGAGGCGGCAGCGGCGTGGCGATCGACCGTGACGGCTTGGGCGCGGCCGGTGCGGAGCCGCCACAGGTCGGACAAGGCGAGGCCCACCGCACCCAGCGCAGCGCTACCGGTGGCGGCAATCCGCCAGGGCGTCCGGAACACGGGATCCAGTCCGCCGATGATCGACAGCGAGTCGTCCGCACGCGGCGGTCGGCCGAGCTGACCCAGCACGCTGTAGGCGAGGTCGCTGCTCATAGTTTGGCCGCGGTGCGGGCGGAGGTTGCCGAAGTCGCCGGGATCGCGACGCGGAGCCCGACAGGGCGGCGCACCATCTTCTTGAGAAGCATCATGCCAGCATAGCACGCGGCGCCGTTGCAAACGCACTGGTGCCGCTTTTGCTCATTTTTTGGCCTCTTCTCGATACGCCCGGCCTTGGGCATCTGCTACTCTCCAACCCAGGTCGGGTGTGATGGTGTCGAGCCAGTCGAAAGCGAGCCGTTGGCTCATCCTGATGGTGGTCTCGACCGCCCTGTTGCTTGTCGCCGTCGACATGACGGTCCTGTACACCGCACTTCCCACCTTGACCCTCGAGCTCGACGCGGATGCGTCGCAGAAGCTCTGAATCATCAACGCCTATTCGCTGGTGGTGGCCGGCTTGTTGCCCGGGCTCGGCACGCTGAGCGATCGCATCGGGCACCGGCCGATGTTCATCGCGGGCCTGGCCGTATTTGGGCTGGCGTCGCTGGTCGCGGCTTACGCACCTTCGCCGTCGGTCTTGATCGGCGCTCGTGTCCTGCTGGCCGTAGGGGCAGGGCTGATGATGCCCGCCACCCTGTCGATCGTTCGCCTCACTTTTGCCGACGCGAAGGAGCGAGCGCTCGCCATGGGCGTGTGGGCCGCGGTGGCTTCGGGCGGCGCGGCGTTGGGACCGCTGATCGGCGGGCTGCTGCTCGAGTATTTCTGGTGGGGCTCGGTCTTCCTTATCAACGTTCCCCTTGTCGTCCTGGCGCTGGTTTCCACTCTTGTGTTCATTCCTCACTGGCCCGGCAATCCCAAGTCCGTCTGGGATCCGCTCGGCTCCATGCTGATCCTCGTGGGGCTGGTGGCGCTTGCCTTCGCCATCAAGGAGCCCGCCATGGCGCGCCCCTCGTTGTGGGCTGCGGCTGGCGCGGCTGTGCTCGGCACGGCGTCCCTCGGCCTCTTCGTTCGGCACCAGCGCCGCAGCCCGACGCCGATGATCGAGTTCCGGCTGTTCCGCAACCGCGCCTTCGCCTGGAGCGTGGTGATCGCGATGGCCGCAGCCTTCAGCGATGTCGGCCTCGAGCTGGTGCTGACCCAACGCCTGCAATTGGCGCTCGACTACTCCGCGGTGGAAGCGGCCGTTTTCCTGCTGCCGGGTTCGCTGCTGGCCTTCGTGGGCGGGCCGCTCGCCGGATGGCTGGCGCCGCGTTGGGGCGTCGAGCGCGTCATGATGGTCTCCATGTTCCTGGGTGGGCTGGGCGTGGCGGGGCTGTTTCCGACCGCCAATGCCGGCGCCGTTCTGCAGCTCGCCTGCCTCGGCGCGTTCGGGCTGGGAATGGGTGGCGCGATGGCGATGGCCTCCCATGTCATCATGAGCGGGGCGCCGGTCGAGCGCGCCGGCATGGCGGCCTCGATGGAGGAGGTAGCCTTCGAGCTGGGCGGCGCCATCGGCATCACGGTGCTCGGCAGCCTGCTGGCCGGGATCTATTCGTCCGCGCTGATGCTGCCGAACGAGGCGGCGTTGCCGCCCGACGTACACGAAGGTATCGATCAGGCCCTCGACGTCGCCGAGAACCTCCTGGGCGACGCCTCGCGCCTGCTGATGGCCGCCGTACGGGAGGCTTTTCACGTAGCCTACCTGGCGACGGTCGGGTTGAACGGAGCGCTTCTTCTAGTGGTCGCCATGGCCGCGTGGCATCGATCGGCCCGCGCGATGCGTGCATATACCCTGCCGTCGGCCAGAAGGTCCACGGCGAGTCGTTTGTGGCCGGTCGGCCGCAGATGGCGTCTTGATGTGGGTCAAAATCGCCTCGATGGATAAGCGCATAGGCTGTGCGTCGAGAGCCGCTTCACGACAAGTAAAGACGCTGCTGCCTGCAGTGGCGATGAATCACTCTTTGGGCGTCGCTCTTCACTGGCCAAAGTCCAGCGCCAATGCTACTACGAATTACTCGCAATGACTCTCAAATCCATCATAGCGTTGGGTGACGCACAAGTCGGTTTTCGCGGTCGGATCCAGGCGCTGTCGATCGACGGCTCGGGCACCGGCTTGCCGCCCCAGGAGCTCGAGCGGCGGCTGATCGAGCTCGGCTTCGTTGAAGGGGCCAACGTGGAACTGCTGCACGAGGGCCTGTTCGGCGGCGATCCGATTGCCGTGCGGGTGGCCGACACGACGATCGCGCTGCGCCGGCGCGAGGCGATGGCGATCCTGGTGGACGCGGAAGGCGCCGAATGAACGTGGCAACGGAGCTGGCGCCGGTCGTGGCGCTGGTCGGCAATCCCAACTGCGGCAAGACGGCGCTGTACAATGCCCTGACCGGCGGTCGCCAGAAGGTCGCGAACTATCCGGGCGTCACCGTCGAAAAGAAGGTCGGCCGCCTGCTGACACCGGCCGGACGTGCGATCCGGGTCGTCGATTTGCCGGGCACGTACTCGCTGCGCGCCCGCTCGCCGGACGAGGAGATCACCCGCGACGTCGTGCTCGGGAAGCTGTCCGGCGAGCTTGCGCCGGACCTGATCGTCTGTGTCGGCGATTCCTCGAACTTGCGGCTGGCGCTGCGCCTGGTGCTGGAACTGAAGCGCGTGGGCCGGCCGGTCGTATTGTCTCTCAACATGATGGACATCGCCCGCCGGCGCCGCATCGAGATCGATACCGATCGGCTGTCACGGGAGCTCGGCATTCCCGTCGTGGAATCAGTCGCGGTCCGCCGCGGCGGTACCGGCGCGCTGCTGGGCGAGATCGACCGTATGCTCGCCAAGCTGCCGGCTGCGGGACAGCTGCAGTGGCGCGCGCCCGATGCCGGCGAGTTGCGCGGCAGCCAGCGCGAGGCCGATCGCATCCTGAGGGCCACCGTAAGAAGCTCCGGTCAACGCGACCGCGGCACGGCGGCGGCGGACGCGGTGTTGCTGCATCCGGTCGCCGGGATCGTCATCCTGCTCGCCATCCTGTTCGTGATGTTCCAGGCCGTGTTCGCCTGGGCGCGCCCGCTGATGGATACGATTCAGGACGGGTTCGCGTGGCTGGGCACGGCCGTGCAAGCCCAGCCCTTGCCGGACCTGCTTAAGAGCTTCCTCAAGGACGGGCTGATTTCCGGCGTCGGCAGTGTCGTGGTGTTCCTGCCGCAGATCGTCATCCTGTTCTTCTTCATCCTGGTGCTCGAAGACCTGGGCTACATGGCGCGGGCCGCCTTCCTCATGGACCGCATCATGGGCGGCGCCGGCCTGCACGGGCGCGCCTTCATCCCGCTGCTGTCGTCGTTCGCCTGCGCCATTCCCGGCATCATGTCGACGCGCGTGATCGACAACCGGCGCGACCGGCTGACCACCATCCTCGTGGCACCGCTCATGACCTGCTCGGCGCGCATTCCGGTCTACACGCTGATCATCGGCGCCTTCATTCCCGACAGCGACGTGTGGGGCTTCGTCGGCCTGCAGGGCCTGGTGATGTTCGGGCTCTACGCCACGGGCATCCTGGGCGCGCTCGGCGTGTCGTTCGTCGTCAAGCGCCTGATCTGGCGCGATGCACCGGGCGAGCCCTTCATGCTGGAGCTGCCCGACTACAAGCTGCCGCGGCTCAAGAGCCTCGCGATCGGCCTGTGGACGCGCGCCACCATGTTCCTGAAGCGCGCCGGCACCACCATCGCCTCGATGATGGTGCTGATCTGGTTCCTCGCCTCCTTCCCGCAGCCGCCGGCCGGCGCCACCGGTCCCGCCATCTCCTATAGCCTTGCCGCCATGCTGGGCTCGCTTCTGCAGCCCATCACCGCGCCGTTGGGCTTCAACTGGCAGATCAACGTGGCGCTGATCCCCGGCATGGCGGCGCGCGAGGTCGCCGTCGGTGCGCTCGGCACCATCTACGCCATCGACGGCGGCGAAGGGGCTGCGGACAAGATCGGCCAGGCGATCGCCGGCCAATGGAGCCTGGCCACGGCCCTGGCGTTGCTCGCCTGGTACGTGTTCGCCCCGCAATGCGCCTCGACGCTCGCCGTCATCCGCCGCGAAACCGGCGGCTGGAAATGGATGTGGGTGACCTTCGCCTACATGCTGGCGCTGGCCTACGCCGCGGCCCTGATCACCAACCAGGTCGCCCGCGCGCTGGGCGCCGGCTGAGGGCTGGTCTACACCGGCTTCAAGTCGTAGAGCGTGATGGCGCGCCGTGGCTCGGTTGGCAGGGAGCGCCAGTGGCTCGGGTCGACGGCGACGCCGTGCGTTCTCACCCAGCGATCGAAGTCGCGCTGCTTGCGGGTGTTCGACAGGATCACGAACCTCACCTCGCCACGCTCGGTCAGCCGCGCGAAGGCCTCGAGGTCGATCACCGGATCGCCGCCGTTGTAGCCATCGAACGCCATGACCGGCTGGCCCGCGGCGCGCTCGCGCCACCGACTTGTCCCGGCTGATGCCATCCGTCTCCCCCAAACGGAAAAGCATACGCACGATGACGTGCTTTCATCCCGCCCCCACTGACAGCATCGCGGGCACCATCAGGACGGCAGCGGCCCCTTGAATACGAAGAAGGCGCCGACGCAGATGAAGGCGAAGCCGACCAGGTGGTTGAGCGTGATGCGCTCGCCGAGATAGAGCACCGAGAAGAAGGCGAAGACCGTGAGGGTGATGACCTCCTGCATGGTCTTGAGCTCCGCCGCCGAATAGACCGCGTGCCCCCAGCGGTTGGCCGGCACGGCGAAGCAGTACTCGATGAAGGCGATGCCCCAGCTCGCGATCACGACCAGCCATAGCGGCCGGTCGGTGTACTTGAGATGCCCATACCAGGCGAAGGTCATGAAGATGTTGGAGCAGAGCAGCAGGACGATCGGGGCGATGTTGGGGGGCAACAGGGTCATGGTCGGTACTACTCCGCCTTGACGCCGAGCTTCTTCAGCAAAGGCACGACGGTACGGTCCTCGTCGTCGAGCATGGTGGCGAGCTCCTGTGGTGTGCTGGGCTTGGCTTGAGCGGTGAGGTCGGCGAAGCGTTTCGCGGTCGCCGGGTCGGTCAGCACCTTCACCATGGCGGCGTTGAGCTTGGCCACAACTTCCGGCGGCATGTGTGCAGGACCGAATAGGCCTGTGTAGGTGCTGTAGGTGAACCGGGCGAGCTCCTTGACGCCGGATTCCTCGACGCCCGACTCCTTGACGGTCGGCACGTCCGGCAGTTGCGGCACCCGCTTGTCCGACGACACCGCAAGCGGCCTGAGCTTGCCGGCCTTGATGTGGCCGATGGCGCTGGCCAGTTGGTCGACCTGCACCGGCACCTGGCCGGCGATGACGTCGATCGCCGCCGCGCCGCTGCCCTTGTAGTGGACCAGCGTATACTTCGCACCGGTGGCGTCGCTCAGAAGCTCGATGATGATGTGGTTGGTGGTGCCGACTCCCGAATCGGCGACCGAGATCTTGCCTGGCGTCTCGCGGCCGATGCGGATCAAGTCGGCCAGCGTCTTGATCGGCGAGCTTGGCGTCACGGCGATCACGCCGGGCACCGCCTGGATGTGGCTGATCGGCTGGAAGGCGGTCCGCCAGTCGTAGGGTGCGTTGCCGTAGATCACCGGGATGTCGACCAGCGAGTTGGCCGACACCAGCAGCGTGTAGCCGTCGGGTGCCGACCGCGCGACGGCGTCGCTGCCGATCATGCCGCTGGCGCCGGCCTTGTTCTCGACCAGCACGCTCACGCCCAGCACGTCCTTGAGCTTGTCGTCGACGATACGGGCCGTGACGTCGATGTTGCCGCCTGGCGCGTACGGCGCCATGATGCGGATCGGCTTGTCCGGATATTCGGCGCGCGCCGGCTCCGCGGCGGCAAGCATGATGAGCACGCCGAGTGCCGCCATCAACGAACGCATTGCTTCCTCCTCGATGTGCGCGGAACCTACCCTATTGGCCTGCTAGAACGCACAACAGGTCGGCACGCTGCTTTGCATCGCGGATCGGCGGGCTGCCCATCCGAGTGCCGGCGTACATCATTTCCGGATCGCTGAGGAAGCGATCGAACTTTTTCAGATCTCGCCGGCGGCATGCGCCTTCCGGCCCTGCGATCAAGCCGGCGGTCGATGCTGCGCCCACGGCCGTGCCGCTTCCAGCAGCGCGCCGAGTCGCAGCACGTCGGTCTCGGCGCCCCATTTGCCGACGATCTGCACCGAGGTCGGCAGGCCGTCGCTGCCGAAGCCCGACGGGACGGCGAGGGCGGGATGGCCGGTGAGGTTGAACGGGTACTGGTACGACGTCCATCCCTGGCGCGTGATGCCGCATTTCACGCCGTCGACCACGACCTCGTCGTTGGCCGCGTCGTGCGTGACGTCGAGCGCGGTGCGCGAATTCGTGGGCGTGATCAGGAAGTCGTAGCGCTCGAACAGCCCTTGGATACGGCGGAACAGGCCGCTGCGGGCGAACTGCGCGTTGCGGAAATCGGCCAGGGTAAACTTTGCCCCGCGCTCCATGAAGGCCAAGGTCACGGGATCCATTTGGTTCTGCCACTTGGGCAGGTACTGCGCGCAGAACACCGCGAAGTTCGCCTGGTAGAGGACGCGGCCCTCGTGCTCGATCCAGTCGATCCCTTCGCTCACCTCCTCGACGTTGGCTCCCATGTCCTGCCAGGCCGCCAGCGCGGCTCGCGTGTTGACGCGCACGTCGCCGGCGATGCGCGGATTGGCGGTGCGCTCGACGTAGCCGATGCGCACGGCGGACAGATCCTCGCCGGCGAGCTTGGGCGACAGCGGTTGCTGCCCGCCCGACGCGAGCGACCAGGGGTCCTTGTCGCTGGGACCGGTCAGCACCGAATGCATGACCGCCGCATCGGTGATGGTGCGCGCAAGCGGCCCGGCATAGACGTTGTTGCCGAAGCCATCGCGCGCGGTGTCGGCGGGCACCGCGCCCAGGGTCGGCTTCAGCCCGACCAGGCCCGAGCACGAGGCCGGACCGCGGATCGAGCCCGCACCGTCTGTGCCGAGCGCCAATGGGCCCAGGCCCGCCGCAACAGCGGCGGCACCTCCGCCGCTCGAGCCGCCCGGCGTGCGCAAGTGGTTCCACGGATTGCGCGTGATACCGAAGGACGGACCGTCGGTCAGGCCTTTCACGCCGAACTCCGGCGTCGTCGTCTTGCCGATGACGATGGCGCCGGCGGCGCGCAGACGCCGCACCAGCACATCGTCGCCGGCCGCGGGTGCATTGTCCGCGAAGATCGCCGAGCCGTGCCGCGTCGGCGCGCCCTTTACGTCGACGAGGTCCTTGATGCTCACCGGCACGCCGTGCAGGGGCCCAAGGTTCTCCTTCCGCGCCACCGCTTCGTCGGCGCGTTTTGCCTCGAGCCTTGCCTCCTCCGCCATCACGACGCGAAAGCAATTGAGCCTGGGCTGCAGGCGTTCGATGGCGTCCAGCACCCTATCGACATAATCGATAGAGGAGAGCTTGCGCCTGCGGATGAGAGCCGCCGCCTTGACGGCCGGCATGAACAGAAGATCGCTATCGGACATTCGAGGACCATAGGCGATCCTCGACACGCTCGGCCACCTGAGCTAGGCCCGCAGCCGGCATGTTCTCGCTTCCCGTCCTCGTGGCGCTCGCCTTCGTCGCCGTCGCGACCTCGTTCATTTCAGGCATCTTCGGCATGGCAGGCGGCATGATGCTGATCGGCTTCCTGCTGCTGATGCTGCCGGTGCCGGTCGCCATGGTGTTCCATGGTGTGATCCAGATCGCGGCCAACGGCTGGCGCGCCTGGCTGTGGCGCCAGCACATCCGTTGGCGCGTCGTGCTCGAGTTCGGGATCGGCTCGGTAGCGTCGCTGCTCGTCTTCTCGTTCTTCGCCTTCGTGCCCGACAAGGCGCTGGTCCTGCTGATGATCGGACTGACGCCGTTCATTGCCTTGAGCGTGCCCAAGAGCATCGCGCCCGACGTGGAACGCGCCGGGCAGGCCTTTCTTGCCGGGGCGATCGGCGGCGCCATGCAACTGGTGGCCGGCATTACTGGACCCCTGCTCGACATCTTCTATGTGCGCACCGGCATGCCGCGGCAGGTCAACGTCGCGACCAAGTCGGCCGCCCAGGTGCTGGGCCACTTGACCAAGATCGCGTATTTCGGCGCCATGGTCAGCAGCCCGGGCGGCCGCGATCTCGAGCAGTGGCTGGTGATGGGCTATGCCGCGATTTTCGCGGTGCTTGGCACCACCCTGTCGCGCGGCGTGCTCGATCGCCTGTCGGACCGGCAGTTCTACTACTGGACGCGGCGGGTGATCCTGGGGCTGGGACTGGTGTATGTCGGGCAGGGCGTCTGGTTGATGGCCAGTCGATGAACAGGGGTCGATGAACAGAGGTCGATGAACAGGGGCCGATGAGCAAGGACAAGCAGAGCAAAGTGGACGTGAAGGCTGCGGTGCGGGCGTTGCTCGATCGCCTGCCCGACGACTGCACCTTCGCCGACGTGCAGCGCGGCATCGCCGTCCTGATGTGGCCCCGATCGACCGAGCAGGGGCCGGTGCCGCGCGAAGAGGTGAAACGCCGCCTGCGGCAATGGCTGAAATCGGAGGACGACACATGAAGGACCGCGTCTCGATCGACCTTACCGACGGCGTCGCCGACGTGCGCCTGATTCGTGCCGACAAGATGAACGCCCTCGACCCGGCGATGTTCGAGGGCATCATCGAGGCCGGCGATATGCTCGCGAGCATGAAGGGCCTGCGCGCCGTCGTGCTGTCGGGCGAGGGCAGGGCGTTCTGCGCCGGCCTCGACATGGCGAGCTTCGCCGCCATGAAGGCTGAGGGCGACGCGGTGCCCGGCGTGCGCGATCTCACCAAGCGCACGCACGGCATCGCCAACCGCCCGCAGCAATGCGCCTGGCTGTGGCGCACGCTGCCGGTGCCGGTGGTCGCGGCAGTGCATGGCGTAGCGTTCGGCGGCGGCTTCCAGATCGCGCTCGGCGCCGACATCCGCTACGCCGCGCCCGATGCGCGCTTCTCGGTCATGGAGATCAAATGGGGATTGGTGCCGGATCTCGCCGGCACCCAGCTGATGCGCCATCTCGCCCGCGAGGACGTGGTGCGCGAGCTCACCTTCACCGGCCGGATCTTCGACGCCAAGGAGGCGCAGCAACTGGGCTTCGTCACCCGCGTGGTCGACGATCCGCGCGTCGCCGCGCTCGAGACCGCCCGCGGGATCGCGGCCAAGAGTCCCGACGCCGTCCGCGCCGCCAAGCGCCTGCTGAACCTCGCGGTCGCGTCCGATGCCGCGAGCGGCCTGATGGCCGAATCGGTCGAGCAGCAGAAGCTTATAGGCGCGCCCAACCAGCTCGAGGCGGTCGCGGCCAACCTTCAGAAGCGCGCCGCCAATTTCCGGGATTGACGCCGTGAACCGCCAGTGGCTCTACGCCAACCCGCCGCGCGGCAAGCTCGCGGCCGAGACCTTCCAGTGGCACGAGGCGCCGATCCCACAGCCGCGCGACGGCGAGGTGCTGGTGCGTACGCGCATGCTGTCGCTCGATCCGGCCAATCGGGCCTGGATGATGGGCAAGACCTATCGCGATGCGCTCGAGCCCGGCCAGGTCATGAGCGGCTTCGCAATCGGCGAAGTCGTCGAGTCGAAGAGTGCTGGCTTGACGCCGGGCGACATCGTCGAAGGCGACTGGGGCTGGCAGGACTATGCCGCGCTGCCCGCCGCGCGCCTCACCCAGCGCACGATCGCCGCGCCGCTCGAGCTGCTGATCGGCCCGCTCAGCGTCACCGGGCTCACCGCCTATTTCGGCCTGCTCGAGGTCGGCCAGCCCAAGCCGGGCGACACCGTGCTGGTCTCCGCCGCGGCCGGTGCGGTCGGCAGCATGGTGGGCCAGATCGCCAGGCTCGCGGGCTGCCGCGTCGTCGGCACCGCGGGCGGCCAGGACAAGTGCGACTGGCTGGCGCGCGAGCTGGGCTTCGATGCCGCCGTCGACTACAAGGCGGCCGGCCTGCGCCGCGCCATCGCCGCTGCCTGCCCCGGCGGGGTCGATGTCTATTTCGACAACACCGGCGGGCCGGTGCTGGAGGCGGCGCTGTCGTTGATGAACCTGCGCGGCCGCATCGTCTGCTGCGGCAACGTCTCGCAATACGACGTCGAGAGGCCGGCGCCCGGGCCGATGGCGGTGCCGGGTCTCGTCGTCACCAAGCGGCTCAGGATGGAAGGCTTCATCGTGATGGACTTTTATGACCAGCGCGCCGAAGCGGAGCGGCGCCTGAAGCGCTGGGTCGACGAGGGGCGCCTCAAGGCGATCGTCGACATGGTCGATGGGCTGGAGAAGGCGCCGGAGGCGCTGATCGGCCTGTTCGAAGGTAGGAACCGCGGCAAGATGGCGGTGCGCGTCGGTTGACAGGCGGGGGCCGGCTGGCGATAGATAACCTATCAGTTAACTATTGTCGGTGAGTTCGGTCATGTCGCTTGTCCTGCACGGCCATCCCTTCTCGTCCTACACGCAGAAAGTCCTGATGGCGCTCTACGAGAACGCCACGCCGTTCGACTGGCGCGTGCTCGACGGGCCGCCGGCGTTCGAAGAGCTGGCGCGCCTCTGGCCGATCCGATTGATGCCGCTGCTCGTCGATGACGGAACGCCGATCGCCGAGTCGAGCATCATCGTCGAGCATCTGGCGCTCAGCCATCCCGGGCCGGTTCGCCTCATCCCGAACGATCCGCAAAGCGCCCTGAAAGTCCGCTTCCTCGATCGCTTCTTCGATCTCTACGTCATGACGCCGATGCAGAGGATCGTCGGCGACAAGCTGCGCCAGGAGAGCGAGCGCGACCCCAAGGGTGTGCGCGATGGCCGCGCACGGCTCGACGTCGCCTACGCCTGGCTCGAGAAGGAGCTGGCCGGGCGCGAGTGGGCGGCGGGCCAAGATTTCGGCCTGGCCGATTGCGCCGCGGCGCCTTCGCTGTTCTACGCCGACTGGGCCCATCCGATCGGCGCACTATTCGCCAACGTCCGCGCCTATCGCGCGCGGCTGCTGAAGCGGCCATCGTTCGCTCGCGCGGTCGAAGAGGCGCGCCCGTTCCGCAAGTTCTTCCCGCTTGGCGCGCCGGATCGCGACTAGAGCACGTCCCGCTCGGCTGGAATCAGCCGAGCGCGAGGTCGTGCTCTAGAATCTATAGTATTAGAGCGGCTTCCCCCGATCAGATGGAACCGCGCGCGGTTCCATCTGATCGGGCGCCGCTCTAACGGCCGGCGAACGCCGGCTTGCGCTTCTCGACGAAGGCGCGCACCGCTTCCTTGTGATCCTCGGTGCGCGAGGCCTGCACCAGCCGCTCGGCCTCGCGATAGAGCGCGGTCGGATAATCGATATGCAAAGCGTCGTCGAGGTTGTCCTTCATGTTGCGCAAGGCGATGCGCGGGCCCGCCGCCAGCGACTTCGCGAGCGCCAACGCTTCCTCCTGCAGCTTCGCGTCGGGCACCACGCGGTTGACCAGCCCGATGCGCTCGCAGCGCTCGGCGTCGACCCGCTCGGCGGTGAACATCAGCTCGCGCGCCCGTGCCGAGCCGACCGTGCGGGTCATCAGCCAGGCGATGCCGTAGTCGCCCGACAGCGCCACCCGCGCGTAGCCCGTGCTGACGAACGCCGATTGCGCGGCGATGCGGATGTCGCAGGCCAGCGCGATGGCAAGCCCGGCGCCGGCCGCTGCGCCGGGCAGCGCGGCGATGGTCGGCTTGCGCAGCGCCACCAGCGCGCCGGTCAGCGCCATCTGGCGCCGGCGCAGGTCGGCCAGCCGCTCCTCGAAGCTCATCTGGCCGCGCGGCCCGCGGCCGCCCATGCCCTTGACGTCGCCGCCGCTGCAGAAGGCGGTGCCGGCGCCGGTGATCAGGATCGCGCCGACGTCGGGGTCCTCGCCGCGCTCCTTGATCTGCGTGCGCAGCGCCGGCGTCAGCTTGTCGGACATGGCGTTGCGCGCCTCGGGCCGGTTGAGCGTGATGAGCGCTACGCCGTCCCTGACGCTGCACAAGAGTTCGGTTGTGCCGGTGTCGATTTCCATTGCAGTCTCCTTCGCAGAATACAGTGCGCCTCCGCGAGCTTTATGGCTTCCCTGACTTTCTCCTCCCGGAGATATGCACCGTTGAATCTTGGTGGCTCATTTTGCCGGCGATATGGTTGAGGCGTCGGGAGCGGAGTGCCTCCCTGAACCTCCCGACCGACTCGGCTCCCCAGGGCTACGGGGAGCCGCTTTTCTACACCCGCTGATCTCGTGAAAAAGCGACGGCGCAAACCGGACTGATGCGGGCTTCATCGGGCAGACTTTTCCTTTAGCCAGACCTCGCCAAGCTGCAGCAAGTGCATTCCCTTCTGAAGCAGGTCGTCCGAGATAGAATCGTTGTCCCGTCGTTGGCGTCGCTGTGGTGACGAGGGTCGACCTCTAGAATCCAGCGGCCGCCATTGACGCCGATCTCCCACACGCAGCGCCCCAACGGATAGCCAGTTCGGAAAGCGAAAACGGCGAGACGGCTATCGCACCATAGTAGGATGTCGGAGCCTGAGCCAAAGCCGGCCGGAGACAACCGAGGACGATGGCGCCACTGCACATCGCGGCGGCTATGCTCACCTTGCCCAAAATTGGAATATGCTTTGACATGCCCATCCTTCCCGAACGCGAGCCTCGACCGATCACCTTGCCCATCCGCTCATCTGGTGTCAGGACGTTGCCATGACATTCCCGGTCACCGAACACACCGTCAAGACGCCACGGCATACGACGGGCTATCTCGCCTGCGGCCGACCCGATGCGCCGCTCTTGATCTTCTGCCACGGCTGGCCCGAGCTTTCGCTCTCGTGGCGGCATCAGCTGCCGGTCTTTGCCGCGCTCGGCTTCCGCTCAGTCGCGCCCGACATGCGGGGCTATGGCCGCTCCAGCACCTACACGCGTCACGAGGACTTTGCGCAAGAGCGGATCGTCGAGGACATGCTGGAGCTGCTGGCGTCGCTCGGCCGCGAGCGCGCGGTGTGGATCGGCCACGACTGGGGCAGTCCCGTCGTCTGGAACATCGCGGCGCACCATCCCGAGAAGACAGCGGGCGTGGCCAGCCTTTGCGTGCCGTACCTGAGCCAAGGCTTCACGCTCGACAACATCGTCGCTCTGGTCGACCGCACCGTCTATCCAGAGCCGGAGTTTCCCTTCGGCCAGTGGGACTACATGGTCTACTACCGGGAGAATTTCGACAAAGCGCGCCAAGGGTTCGAGGTCGACGTCCGCAACGTGGTGAAGACGCTGTTCCGCAAGGGCGACCCCAGATCGGTCGGCCGGCCGAGCCGCACCGCCTCGGTCCGCCGCAACGGTTGGTTCGGCAGCGGCGCCTTCCCCGACATCCCGCGCGATCCCGACGTCATCACCGAGCAGGACCTCGAGGCCTACACCGCGGCGCTGACGCGCAACGGCTTCTTCGGCCCCGACTCCTGGTACATGAACCACGCGGCCAACGGCGCGTACGCCAAGCGCGCCGTCAACGATGGCAGGCTCGCGATGCCGGCGTTGTTCCTGCACGGCGCCTACGACGTCACCTGTGAGACCGTGCATTCGCGCCTCGCCGAGCCGATGCGCGAGGACTGTTCCAACCTCACCGAAGTCGTCATCCGTTCCGGCCACTGGATGGCGCAGGAGAAGCCGGCCGAGGTGAACGCCGCGCTGACCAAATGGCTGGCGGCGAAGCTGCCGGACTATTGGGCCTGACGCGTGGGCCTGACGCGTGGGCCTGACGCCTAGAGCAAGCGGCCGTAGGTCCTGATGTCACCTTCGATCTCGTCCTCGAGCGTCGGATGCTCGGCAAACACCTTCTTCAGCAGTTCGTTCTGGATGGCGAAGATCGCCATCGCAATGGCGCGTCGATATTCGTCATGCTCCCCGTCGTCGCAATGCTCCCTGAGAAGAGGCAGCAGCTCCTCGAGGTTTCGTCCGCTGCGGAAGGCCTCTCGCGCGACATGCTTCGCCAGCTTCCTGTCCATGCCCGAAAGTCGAGTCGGAGCCGCCGGATGTTACAGATGAATCGTCGACGAAACGCGCTTCGCCGCGCGGCGATGTCTCTTGCGTTGGTGCTCGCGACCGGCGTTGGCCAATCGGCGGCCCAGCCCGCCAAGCCCCCGCCGTCCGTGCTGCCGCCGCAGGGACAGCCGCAGGCGCCGTTGCCGACGCTCAACATCGTGGTGTCCGACCGCGACCGCAACACCGTGCTGTCGTTCTACCGGGACGAGATCGCCGCCGGCCGCTGTCCCACGCCGATGGTCATGAGCAACAAGGCCTGCGTGGCGCCGGAGAAGAGGCCGTGGAAGCTCGACCAGCCGATTCCCGACGACGTCAAGCTCCAGGCTCCGCCGGGCCAGCTGATCTTGAAGCTGTCGCCGTCGCCGGCCGGCTATCAGTATCTGTGCCTGGGTCCCGACGTCCTGCTGGTCGGCGTCGGCACGCGCATCGTCACCGCCTGGGCCGCCGACCTCACCCGGCTTTAGGCGGCTGCCGCGCCCTGAGCGCCGCGCGGCGCGCGAGGCTCTCGGCTGGCCAGGTCCTGCGGGTGTCGTAGTACTCCGGCACCGCCCGTGAGCCCTCTGGCAGCACGAGCCACGGCTGCTTAGACTGGGTGAAGATGTGGATGTCGGGCGGCAGAGCGTCAGGATCATCCAAGGTGCCTACGCGCACGAAGCGCACCGCGTCGCCGGCGCCGGGATAGTTGCTCCACACCGCGATGCGGCACTTCGGGCAGCGCCAGATCTTCTGTCCCTTGCCGCTCAGCGACGGCGTTAGAACCATCTCCGGCTCGCCGGCTAAAAGCTCGACGCGGTCGGCCTCGATCATGGCGTTGAGCGCGAACGCCGTGCCGGTCTCCCGCTGGCACCAACGGCAATGGCAGCAGTGCACGAACCAGGGCTTGGCAGTCATGCGATAACGCACTTGGCGGCAGGTGCAGCCGCCTTCGAAAGGCGGATCGCTGGCCATCTCGTGTCCCTCCCGGATAAGGTCGCATCGATTAGCACGGCGAAGGGGAAGGAACATGGCGGGACGGCTTGCAGGCAAGGTGGCGGTGGTGACCGGCGCGGCGCCGCGCGGCGAGGGCGTCGGCAACGGCATGGCGACCGCCATCCTGTTCGCGCGCGAGGGCGCCCGGGTCGTGCTGGTCAACCGCAGCGCCGAGCGCGCCGAGAAGCTCAAGAAGCAGATCGAGCAGGAGGGCGGCGAGGCGAGCGTCTTCGAAGGCGACGTCGCCAAGCCACACAGCGCCGAGGCGATGGCCGAGTTCGCGGTCAAGCAGTACGGCCGGCTCGACATCCTGCACAACAATGTCGGCATCGGCGCAGGCGGCACGCCCGAGACCGTAACGCTCGAGGACTGGCACAAGGTGCTGGAAGCCAACCTCACCACGACCATGCTGTGCAGCAAGTACTGCCTGCCCAGGATGAAGGCGGGCGGCGGCGGCTCGGTGATCATGGTATCGTCGATCGCCGGCGCGCTGGGCCTGATGGGCAGCCCCGGCGCGGTCGCCTATTCCACCGCCAAGGCCGGCCTGCACGGCTTCACGCTGTCGGTCGCAGCCGACTACGTCACACAGAACATCCGCGCCAACTGCATCGTCGTGGGCTCGGTTGCGACGCCCATGGTCGCCCATATGGGCCACGAGGCGCGCGAGCGGCGCCGGCAGATGGTGCCGATGCAGACCGAGGGCACCGCCTGGGACGTTGGCCACGCTGCGGTCTATCTCGCCTCCGACGAATCGCGCTGGGTGACCGGGTTGATGCTGCCGATCGACGGCGGGTTGGCGGCCCTCAGGCAGTGGCCGCGCTGAGCTGACGGTCGCGCCACCAGGCGAACAGGCTGCTCGATACGATCACGACGCCGCCCGCAATGGTCCAGGCGTCGGGGAAGTCGCCGAACACCACGAGGCCGAGCAGCGTCACCCAGACCAGCAGCGTGTAGCAGTAGGGCTGCACCGCGCTCGCTTCGGCATAGTCGAGCGCCAGGATCAGGGCGTATTGGGCGAGCGCGCCCAGCACGGCCGCGACGATCATCAGCGCCCAGACCGCAGCCGAGGGCCATTGCCAGCTCCATGGCCCCACGGCGGTGCTCGCGGCGAAGCCGACGAAGGCTGACCAGACCAGCGTCGTGTCGGATGAATCGCTGCGCGAACAGAGCCTGGTCAGAATCTGGTAGACGCCCCACATGAACGCGCCGGCGATCGGCAGCAGCAGCGCGGTGTTCAGATCGCGGAAACCGGGGCGCACGATCAGCAGCATGCCGATGAAGCCGGCGAACACCGCCACCCAGCGGGCAAGGCCGGCGCGCTCGCCGAGGAACAGCACGCCGAGCGCGATCACGATCAACGGTGCGGTCGCGGCCAGCGCGTGCACGTCGGCCAGCGGCAGGTAGCGGAAGGCCAGGACGAACACAAAGCTTTCGACCAGCGCCAGCAGCGAGCGTCCAGCCTGCAGCCAGGGTCGGGCGCTGCGCAACGCCCTGACGAAGCCGCGCGGCCGCACGACGAGCCAGGCGAAGACGCAGAACACGGCATAGCGGATCCACATGATCTGGCCGAGCGTGTAGTCGACCACCAGCCACTTGCTGATCGCGTCCATGCTGGCGAAGGACAGCATGGCGAGCACGGTGAACGCGGCGCCTCTCGCCGTGCGGTTCACTCCGCCGCCACGGCGCGTTGCGGATACGGCTCCTCAATTGGGTCCGGATGGGATGTGAAAAGGACGCCGAATTGCATGTTTCCTCCAGGCCCTGTCATCCCGACCGCACACCTGTCATCCCGAGCGCACACCTGTCCGAGCGCACACCTGTCATCCCGAGCGCAGCGAGGGATCTTTAAGGCCAAGGAAGGATCCCTCGCTTCGCTCGGGATGACAATCGCTGCGCTTGGGATGACAACCAGCCATGCAGTGACCAGCGATTGACGCCGTGGATCGATCACGTACGCTTTGCGAAACTGGCGGAGGAACGCATGGCATTCGATCTCGTCGTCAAGAACGGCATGATCGTCGATGGATCCGGGATCCCGCGCTACCGCGCCGACGTCGCCGTCCAGGACGGTCGCATTGCCGAGATCGGCCGCCTGAACGGCGTCGCCGCCAAGGAA
>JAFAKN010000420.1 GCA_019235415.1 Alphaproteobacteria bacterium | reverse complement strand
CAGTTGTCGCCGGCGTACTTGGCCGTGCCGCCGACCTTGAGGGGGCCGTCGATGCGGTCGATCGGCACGCCGAGCACATGCGCCATGGCTAGCCTCCGCTGCTCGCGAGCTCGGCGAGCGTATGGGTAATCAGCGCCCGCGCGAGCGGCACCTTGAACTCGTTGGCCTCGTGCGGATGCGCCTCCCCGAGCACGCTGTCGGCGGCTGCGGCGAAGCTCTCGGGCACGGCCCGCGCGCCGACCAGGGCGCGCTCGGCATCGGTCGGCACCCAGGGCTTGTGAGCGACACCGCCCAAGGCGAGATGCGCGCCGCGCACCATGCCCTGGCCGACCTCGAGGACGGCGGCGAGCGACACCAGCGCAAAGGCGAAGGACGCGCGATCGCGCACCTTGCGATAGATTTGCCGGCCCGCGGGCGGCGGCGGCAGGATCACCGCGGTGATCAGCTCGCCGGCCGCCAGCGTCGTGTCCTGCTCGGGATGGTCGCCGGGCAGGCGATGCAGCTCGCCGATCGGCACGCGCCGCGTGCCTGAAACGCTCTGCACCTCGATCTCGGCGCGTAGCGCCGCCAGCGCCACCGCCATGTCGGAGGGATGCACGGCAATGCACTTGTCGCTGGCGCCCAGGATCGCGTGCATGCGGTTGAAGCCGCCCAGCGCCGCGCAACCGCTGCCGGGCGTGCGTTTGTTGCACGGCATGGCGGTGTCGTAGAAATAAGGGCAGCGCGTGCGTTGCAGGAGGTTGCCGCCCGTGGTCGCCATGTTGCGCAGCTGGCCGGACGCGCCGTTCACGATCGCCTGGGCCAGCACGGGATAGAGCTGCCGCACGCGGCTGTCGCTCGCCAGCTCGGTGTTGCCGACCAGCGCGCCGATGCGCAGACCATCGTCCTCGGCGGTGACGATGTCGCGCAGGGGCAGGCGCGAAATGTCGACAAGGTGCGCCGGTCGCTCGACGTCGACCTTCATCAGGTCGACGAGGTTGGTGCCGCCGGCGATGAACTTGGCGTCTGGCCGACTGCCGGCCTGCAGCGCGTCGGCGACAGTCGTCGGACGCTCGTAGGTGAACTCTCTCATGGCATCGGCCTGTTCGGGGTTTGGCCTCTCGGCGCTTGAGGGGACGCTGCCTGAGCTTGGTGGACAGTGAGGATGGCGGCGACGATGTTGGGATAGGCCGAACAGCGGCAGATGTTGCCGCTCATGCGCTCGCGCACCTCTTCTGCCGTGACCTGCGGCCCCGTCGTGAGGTTGGCAGTGACGGCCGACGGCACGTCATGCTCGATCTCGTCCAGCATGCCGATCGCCGAGCAGAGCTGGCCGGGCGTGCAATAGCCGCACTGGAAGCCGTCCTCGCGCACGAAGGCCTCTTGCAACGGGTGCAGGCGGCCATGGTCGGCGAGGCCCTCGACGGTGACGATCTCGTCGCCGTCGCGCGCCACCGCGAGCGACAGGCAGGAATTCACGCGCGCACCGTTCACCAGCACGGTGCAGGCGCCGCACTGGCCGTGGTCGCAGCCCTTCTTGGTGCCGGTGAAGCCGAGATGATCGCGCAAGGCATCGAGCAGCGTGGTGCGCGGATCGAGCGACAGATCGTAGGGGTCGCCGTTGACGCTGAGCTCGATTCGGATCGACTGTCGCGGCGGCGAGACCGGCGCCGGCTCGGGCGCATCGTGCAAGGGTTGCGCGCGGAGCTGCCGGCCGAATACCGCGGCCATGAAGGAGGCCAGTCCCAGGGCACGGCGCGTAAGGGCGAGGTCGAGAGGCTTCATGGCCGAGCAACGACCCGACGTGCGAGGCGTTGCGGCGCATAAGATGACCTCCTCTCCGCCTGGCGGCAGGGCATATGGCCAATTTCCCCGTCATCCCGAGCGGAGCCGCCCGAAGGGCGGCGCAGTCGAGGGACCTGTTTTGTTGATGCAGCAACAAAACAGGTCCCTCCGCTCCGCCTTGCTGCGCAAGGCTCCGGTCGGGATGACAGGATTTTGGCGTTATATGCGAATGCCCCTGCCCGCTAAGGGCAGAGGAATCATGAATCTTTATCGCTGCGGAGAAGCGGCAGAAGATGGGGGTCGGCGGACAATCGATCCCTACCGGTGAGCGATGCGCAAGGACAGCCTGTCGACCTATCGCGCCAAGCGCGATTTCAGCCAGACCGCGGAGCCCTCGGGGGGCGGCGCCGTGGCGCCCGCCGAGGCGTTGCGCTTCGTGGTGCAGCGGCACGACGCCACGCGCCTGCACTACGACTTCCGCCTCGAGCTCGATGGCGTCTTCAAGTCGTGGGCGGTGACCAAGGGTCCCTCGCTCGACCCGCACGACCGGCGGCTGGCGGTCGAGGTCGAGGATCATCCGCTGGACTATGGCGACTTCGAGGGCACCATCCCCAAGGGCCAGTACGGCGGCGGCACGGTGCAATTGTGGGACCGCGGCTATTGGATCCCCGAAGGCGATCCGCACGCCGGGCTCAAGAAGGGCGATCTCAAGTTCACGATGGTCGGCGAGCGGCTGCGCGGCAGCTGGGTGCTGGTGCGCATGAAGAGCGACAAGTTCGGCGGCAAACGCACCAACTGGCTGTTGATCAAGCATCGCGACGAATTCACGCGTGAAGGCGACCAGGAGGACTTCCTGCAGGACAAGTCCGTGGCCTCGGGCCGCAGCCTGAAGGAGATCGCGCTCGGCATGGGCCGCGCGCCGACACCGTTCATGACCGGCAGGCGCCGCTCGGCCGGAGCGGTGTGGAACAGCAACCGCGGTGACGGCGACGGCGGCGAGGTCGACACCGCTCCCAAGCGCAGCGCCAAGGCGAAGAAGGTTTCAGCGATGCCGAAGTTCGTCGAGCCGGCGCTCGCGCGACTGGCGGAGCATCCGCCGGCGGGGCCGGGCTGGGCGCACGAGGTGAAGTTCGACGGCTATCGCCTGCAATTGCGCGTCGAGGACGGCGTGGCGGTCTTGCGCACCCGCAAGGGGTTGGACTGGACCGACAAGTTCGGCGCCATCGCCAAGCAGGCGAAAGGTCTGCCCGACTGCATGATCGACGGCGAGGCGGTGGCGGTCGACGGCAAAGGCGTGCCGAGCTTCAGCGCCCTGCAGGCAGCCCTGTCGGAAGGTCAGTCGGGCAAATTGATCTTTTATGCCTTCGACCTGTTGTTTGCCGAAGGCGAGGACGTGCAGGCGCTGCCTTTGGCCGAGCGCAAGGAGAGGCTGAAGGAGCTTTTGGACGGGCTCGAGGGCGAGCACCCTTCGCTGCGCTATGTCGAGCACTTCCAGACGTCGGGCGCGGAGGTGCTGGCGGGCGCTTCGCGCATGGGCTTCGAAGGCATCGTCTCCAAGAAGCTCGACGATCCCTATCACAGCGGCCGGGCCGGCACCTGGCTCAAAACCAAGGACCGCGCCGGCCAGGAGGTCGTGATCGGAGGCTGGACCAGCGAGGCCAAGGCGCTGAGCGCGCTGCTGGTCGGCGTGCATCGTGCGGACGATGGTGGGGGAAAGAAGCTGGTCTATGTCGGCAACGTCGGCACGGGGTTCAGCGAGCCAGTGATCCGCAAGCTCCTGCCGAAGCTGCGTGCGATCGAAAGCAAGACGAGTCCCTTCGCCGCCGGGGCCCGCCCGCCCAAGGCGCGCGAGATGCACTGGGTCCGTCCCGAGCTGGTGGCCGAGATCGAGTTCGCCGGTTGGACCGGCGATGGCAACGTGCGGCAGGGCTCGTTCAAGGGCCTGCGCGAGGACAAGCCAGCCGATGAAGTCGTGGCCGAGGAAGCGGTGGCGCCGGAGAAGGCCGAGCTCGCCGAGCCACCGGCCGAGCGCTTGCCGCGAGCGACCTTCAGGTCGAAAGCTGCGGTGAAAGCAAAGCGGGAGCGTCATCCCGAGCGTAGCGCGGGACCTTCAAGGCAGCAGGAAAGGTCCCTCCCTTCGACTTCGCTCAGGGCAGGCGCTTCGCTCGGGATGACAAAGAAGGCGCCGACACGGGCAGACGCGCATGGTCCAGCCGTGGTGATGGGGGTTACCATCACGCATCCCGACAAGGTGATGTGGCCGCAGGACAACATCAGTAAGCTCGAGCTCGCGCAATATTTCTCGGCGGTCGGCGATTGGATCATCCGCCACATCAAGGGCCGGCCGTGCTCGATCGTGCGCACGCCCGACGGCATCCACGGCCAGACCTTCTTCCAGCGTCACATCATGGCGGGCATGTCCGACCTCGTGGACTCGGTGGAAGTCGGCGGCGATCGCAAGCCCTATCTGCAGATCGACCGGGTCGAGGGGCTGGCGGCCGTGGCGCAGATGGGGGCGACGGAGCTGCATCCCTGGAATTGCCAGCCCGATGTTCTCGAGCTGCCGGGACGGCTGGTGTTCGACCTCGATCCGGCGCCCGACGTCGGCTTCGCCGAGGTGGTCACGGGCGCCAAGGCGCTGCGCGAGCGGCTCGAGGCGCTGGGGCTGGCGACCTTCCCCAAGACGACCGGCGGCAAGGGCATGCACGTCGTGGTGCCACTGACCAACGACAAGAACAGCCCCGACTTCGACGCCGCCAAGCTGTTCGCGAAGGAGATCTGCCGCCGCTTGGCGGCCGACCATCCCGACCGCTACCTGCTCAACATGGCGAAGAAGGAGCGCGGCGGAAAGATCTTCCTCGACTACCTGCGCAACGACCGCATGTCGACGGCCGTCGCGCCCTTGTCGCCGCGGGCGCGCGACGGGGCAACGGTGTCGATGCCGCTCAACTGGCCGCAAGTTAAAGCAAACCTTAACCCCAAGGCCTATACGCTCGGCACCGCGCCGGCGCTCTTGAAGAAGAGCAAGCCGTGGGCGGACTACGACAAGGCGGCGGTGCCGCTGCGCGCCGCAATCGAACGGCTGATCAAATCGAAATCGTGAGGGCATGTCATGGCAAAGCCTCGGCGGTCGAGCTCTCGCGCCAACGGCCATAAATCGCCGCGCGCCTCGCGGGGCGATGGCCAGCACGATGGGCAACACGATGGGCGATACAGGGCCGTGCGCCCGACGTGGGAGGGGCATCTCAGGCTGTCGCTGGTGACCTGCCCGGTCGCGCTCTACACCGCGACGGAGAGCGCAGCCGACGTGCACTTCCATCTGATCAATCCCAAGACCCACAACCGCATCCGCATGCAGACCGTCGATGCCGGCACCGGCAAGCCGGTCGAACGGTCGGAGCTGGTGCGCGGCTTCGAGATCGGCAAAAACCGCTATGTGCTGTTCGACAAGCAAGAGCTCGACGCCGTGAAGCTCGAATCGACGCGCACCATCGACATCACCGAGTTCGTCGATGCCGCCGCGATCGACCGCATCTACTGGGACCAGCCCTATTACCTCGCCCCGTCGGGGAAGACCGGCATCGAGGCCTACGCCGTGATCCGCGCCGCCATGGCCAAGCAGGGCAAGGTGGCGCTGGGCCGGCTGGTGCTGCACCAGCGCGAGCGCCTGTGCGCGCTGGAGCCGCGCGATGGCGGCATGCTGCTCACGACCTTGCGCGCCCACGACGAGATCCGCGCCAGCGCCGGCCTCTTCGAACGCACCCTGCCCAAGGCCGACCCGCGCATGCTGGAAATCGCCGAGAAGATCATCGAGCAGCAGTCCGCCGCGTTCGATCCTACCCAGTTCAAGGACCGCTACGAGGACGCCTTGCGCGACCTCATCGAGCGC
>JAFAKN010000356.1 GCA_019235415.1 Alphaproteobacteria bacterium | reverse complement strand
GAGAAATTTGACCCGGCACTTGCCGTCCACGACTTGATCCAGGACCTGAAATGGTCGGCCGAGTTGCGCGTGGAATTCGCCGCCAGCGAAGCTCGCGTGCTCGATCGCTATGCGCTGCGCGCGGACGAACGGCGTGCCATCGAGACGCGGAACTTCCTGGCGCTCTACGACATGGGCCTTCACCCCTACCTCGGCGGTCAGCTTGCCCGGCTGCTCTTCGGAAACGAAGCCGGCAAAGGCGCCACGGTCGCCGTGAACAAGCTCGTGGAATCGCTGCAAGGCAAACGATCGGTGGCGTGACGCTCCTTGCCGGGCGCCTGACTTCAATGGCGCTCGCCATCGTCGCTGGCGTCTTCCGGCCCTGGCGCGAAAGGCGTAAGCTGGCGCATGATTTACGTCGACATCGTCTCCGATACGATCTGCCCGTGGTGCTACATCGGCAAGCGCCGTTTCGAGCGGGCGCTGGTGCAGAGCGGCCGCACCGATATCGCGGTCGCTTGGCGGCCGTTCCAGCTCAATCCCGACATGCCGCCGGAGGGCATGACGCGCGACGACTACGTGCGTGCCAAGTTCGGCGGAGGCGACCGGCCGCGCCAGATCTACCAGGCGATCGCCGAGAGCGGCCGCGAGGCCGGCATCGAGTTCCAGTTCGCGCGCATCCGGCGGACGCCCAATACGGTGCTGTCGCACCGGCTGATCCACTGGGCGGCGCGCGACGAGCGGCAGGACGAGGTCGTGGGCGAGCTGTTCAAGGCCTATTTCGAGGAAGGCCTCGACGTCGGCGACCTCGAGGTCCTGATCGAGTGCGCCCGCCGCGCCGGCATCGACGAGCCGAGCGCGCGCCAGTTCCTGCAGAGCGACGACGGCCGCCAGGAGGTCGTCGCCTCCGACGTCTACGCCCGCCGCCTCGGCATCAACGGCGTGCCCTGCTTCATCGTCAACCGCAAGTACGCCGTCTCCGGCGCCCAGCCGCCGTCGGCCTTCGTCGAGGTGTTCAACCTCGCCGAACGCGACGCCGCGACGGCGACCGCGCAGTCGCCGGCGTAGTTTTCCTCCCCAAGCGAAGCTTGGGGAGGTGTCCGCGCAGCGGACGGAGGGGTCATGAATCAAGTTTCATGACCCCTCCGTCGCGGTGTGACCGCGACACCTCCCCATCGCGGAGTCCGCAATGGGGAGGATATGATCATTAACATATGACATGTTCACTGACATATCATGCCTCCGAACCCGCACCAGAAGGCCCGCTCGCGGGCCGAGATCATGCGCCACGCCGGGCGGCTGTTCCGGCTGCGCGGCTACCACGGCACCAACATCGACGACGTCATGCTGGCCGCGGGCCTCACCCGCGGCGCGTTCTACGCCCACTTCGCCTCGAAGGAGGCGCTGTTCGCCGCCATCGTCGCGGCCGGCGACGGCCTCCTGACGCGGCTTCGCGCCGGTGACCCCGAGGCCGTCCTGAAGGCCTACCTCGGCAAGGCGGACCTCGCCGCGACGGCGCAGGACTGTACGCTCGCCGCGCTCGCCGTCGACGTGGCGCGGGCGCCGCTGTCGGTGCGGCTCGCCTACGCCAACGTCCTCCACGGCGCCATCGCCGAGCTGGCGCGCGGCCGCCCGCGCAAGCTCGATGCCGATGCCACCACGGCCGCGATCCTGGCGATCGGCGCCGTGATTCTGGGCCGCGCCTCGGGCGACACCCGGCTCGCCGACTGGCTGCTGCGCTGCGCGCATCTGGCCGGCACCCTCCTCCTCCGCCCGCCCCTCAAACCGCGCCCGAAGCCACGCCTTAGGCCGCGAGCTTCGCCAGCGAAGAAACGATCGAAGTCACGCCGGAAAGCCGCTGGCGGTCGTCCTGCCAGGCGCGCTGCACGATCACGCGGTGGTCGGGCCGCAGGCGCACCAAAGGGGCGTTCTTCTGCAGCCAGGCGATGAGCTTCTCGGGCTTGGCGAACTTGTTGTCGTGCAGCGACAGCACGACCGCCTTGTCGCCGGCGTCGATCTTGTCGACCCCGGCCGCCCGGCACAAAAGCTTCAACGCCACGGTGTTCAGCAGGAACTCGCCCTCCTCGGGCAGCTTGCCGAAGCGGTCGACCAGCTCGGCGGCGAAGGCATCGACGTCCTCCTGGGTCGTGAGCGAGCCGAGACGGCGATAGAGGCCCATGCGCACCGCGAGGTCGGGCACGTACTGCTCGGGGATGAGGACGGGGATGCCGAGGCTGATCTGCGGCGACCATTCGGCCTGCTGCGCCTCTTCGGCGCTGCCGCGCGCGGCGGCCACCGCCTCCTCCAGGAGCTGCTGGTAGAGCTCGATGCCGACCTCGCGAATGTGACCCGACTGCTCCTCGCCTAGAAGATTGCCGGCGCCGCGGATGTCGAGGTCGTGGCTCGCCAGCTGGAAGCCCGCGCCCAGCGTGTCGAGCGTCTGCATGACCTCGAGCCGCTTTGCCGCCGCCTCGTTCAGCGCCTTTCCGGGCGGCACGGTGAGATAGGCGTAGGCCCGCATCTTGCCGCGGCCGATGCGGCCGCGCAGCTGGTAGAGCTGGGCCAGGCCGAACATGTCGGCGCGGTGCACGATCATGGTGTTGGCATTGCGGATGTCGAGCCCCGACTCGACGATGTTGGTCGACAGCAGCACGTCGAACTTGCCGTCGACGAAGTCCTGCATGGTGTCCTCGATAGCCTTGGGCGCCAGCCGGCCGTGCGCCATGGCCATGCGGATCTCGGGCACCAGCTCGCGCAGGTCGGCCGCGACCGTGCCGAGATCCTCGATGCGCGGACAGACATAGAAGCTCTGGCCGCCGCGATACTGCTCGCGCAGCAACGCCTCGCGCACGGTTACGGCGTCGAACGGCGTGACGAAGGTGCGCACCGCCAGCCGGTCGACCGGCGGCGTGGCGATGACGCTCATGTCGCGCACGCCGGTCAGCGCCAGCTGCAGGGTGCGCGGGATCGGCGTCGCGGTCAGCGTCAG
>JAFAKN010000278.1 GCA_019235415.1 Alphaproteobacteria bacterium | reverse complement strand
CCCACTTGGGGAGGTCACAATGACGTTGGGGTCTGAGGACAGTACCGTCGCGCTTTCCAACTCGCCGCTGCGGTCACTGCCGCCGCTCGGCACTCATCCGGAGATCCGCGTGTTGTTCGTCGAGGACGATGACGACTACCGCGAAGTGATGGCCGACGAGCTCGCCGTCATGGGCTTCTCGGTCCGGGCGTTCCCCGATGGCCAGGCGCTGTTGTCGTCGCTCGAGGCCGCCGCCGACGCCGACGTCATCGTTCTCGACTGGGGCCTGCCCAAGACTTCCGGCATCGACCTGCTGCCCCAGCTGCGCCGCCACGGCGTGAACCTGCCTGTGGTGTTCCTCACCGGCTGCGCGCTGACGGACAACGAGAACCTCGCCTTCGATCGCGGCGCCATCGACTTCATCGACAAGGTACGCGGCGCGGAGGTGCTGGCCCGCCGGCTGCGCCGGGTGGTCGAGGGCAACAACAAGCCAGCCGAGCCGCAGGCCGACAAAACGATCGTGTGCGGCCACCTGACACTGAAGCCCACCATCAGCCGGGCCTATTGGGACGGCGTCGACATCGGCCTCACTCTGGGCGAATACAACATCGTCCATCTCCTGGCGTCGAACGCCGGCCGCTACGTCACCTATCGCGCCATCTACGACCGGCTGCACTACGAGGGATTCATCGCAGGGAGTGGGGAACATGGGTATCGGGCAAACGTACGCTCGGCAATCAAGCGGATCCGCAACAAGTTCCGCGATTGCGATCCCGCTTTCGGCGAAATCATCAACTACACCGCCTTCGGATACTGCTGGGGAAAGCCAGCCGGCTGACCCTCCGCAAAAACCGGGGCCGCCGGCAGCACGCTCGCTGGCTCTGCGGCTGTTCGGGCTCGTGGCCGCGCTGTCGATCATGCCGCTGGTCCTGGCGGCCTATCTCGACAGCAACGACCGCCATGCACGCGAGCAGATCATGCTCGTGCTGCGCAGCCGCTCGACGGCGATCGCCCACGCCTTCGTGGAGCACCTGACGGCGGAGGCTCCCAAGGCCCCGCTGCGCGGCGCCCAGCTCGCGGGCTTCGGCGCGGAAGCCGCGGGCGGCAGCTCCGCCCGGCCGCCCTTGCCGACACCGGCACCGCCCGCGCCCATGCCGCCCGTCCCCGCGCCCGTCCTCGATCCGCACACCGCAGAGGTCGTGCGGGCCAGCGACGCACCGGCGACCGATCTGGGTCCGCTCGCGTCACCGAGCTACTGGCAGAGTTCGGAGCTGAGACTCGCGGTGATCGCCTATCTCGTCCTCATGGTGGTGGCGATCGCGATAGCGTTCAGCATCCTGCGCAGCCTGAGCAGCTTCCGCAGCGCCGCCTACGAGATCGTGCTCGGCCGCGTCGGCGACAACGCCCTGGTGGCGCGCAACGGCGTGCGCGAGCTGTCGGGAGTGGCGCTGCTGCTCGACCGACTGGTCTTCGACCTGCGCTACATGTCGGACCAGATGCGGCTGACGGCGGCGGAAAATGCCCACTCGCTGCGCACGCCGCTCGCCACCATGCGTGCCGCGCTGGGCGCCGTCAAACGCAGCCTGCCGCCCGACGAGCCCCGCGCGCAGCGAGCGCTCAAGATCATCGATCTGTCGCTCGACCGGCTGTCCAGCGTGGTCAACGCCGTGCAGCGCAACGACACCACCATGGCCAATCTGGTGGCCGCGCCGCGTTCGCCGGTTGACCTCACCGGGCTCATGCGCGATGTGATCGACGAGCTCGAGGGGCGGGCGCGGCTGCGCAACATCCGCATGCGCCACGCGCTGAAGGAAGGGGTCGTCGTAAATGCCGTGGCCCCGGCGCTGAAGCTCGTGCTGCTCGACACCATCGCCAGCGCCGTCAACGCCTCAGAGCGCTACGGCGAGGTGACGATAGAGCTGCGCGACGACGGCGCGAGAGCGCGGGTGGGCGTCGAGGATCGCGGCTGTAACGCCGAGCAACCCGAGCTCTTCTTCCAGCACGACTTCCAGCCGGCCGCCGTCGGGGTCGACGTGCCCTCGGCCGACGAGCTCGGCGCGACGCGGCTCTGCCTGTGGAATGTGAAGCGTACGGTCGAAGCCTTCGGCGGCGAGGTCGATGCGCGGCGCAACGCGCATGGCGGTGCGTCGGTGTCGATTGCCCTGCCGTGCGAGCCGCAATAGACCCGACGCTGGGGGCACGCCACTCCAGTGGCGCGTCATCTCGTGGTGCAAACCCAGACGCGCGACTGGAGTCGCGCGCGCCCAGCGCCGCGCGTTGCGGGTTTGCGGCGGTCGGTTGGGAACCCGGCAGGCCCTCCCTGCGTTATGGCGCTCAATGTCCACGCTGCTCGAGAACGAGACATCGCACCCGCTGCAGAGCCGCAAGATCCTGATCGTCGAGGACGAGGCGCCGATTGCGCTGAGCCTCGCGGCCGCGGTCGCGCATGCCGGTGGAACAGTGGTCGGGCCCGCGTCGACGGTCGCGGCATCCTTCGCGCTGATGGCCGATCACACGTTGGACGGGGCCCTGCTCGACATTCGCCTGCGCGGCGAAACATCGTTTCCGCTTGCCGATGTCCTCTCGGTGCTCGGCATTCCGTTCGTCTTCGTGAGCGGCCTGTCGAGCGCGCTGATGCCCTACACACACCGCGATCGCCCGCTGTTCGACAAGCCGTACGATGCGCGCGATGTGATCGCCGTCCTCGCCCGCCAGGTCAGGCAGAACCGAAAATAGCCGCCTCAGGCCGCGGAACCGGGCTGCTCGGTCGTCCTTGCAGCCGTGATGCTGTCGATCCAGCGCCTCGCCTCGTGCAGCTCGCGAAAGATGGCGAGCGGCCGGTCGGCAGTCGCGGCATCTGCGAACAGGCGGGCCTGGCGATAGCCCCGGTCAAAAGGGGCGACGATCGCGATCGGCCCGATCCGGCCGTAGAGCGCATAGTGGCGAACGATGCCGGCCAGCGCGGCCATGTTCTCCGCGCTCAGCACACCCTCGACGTCGACGATGGAGAAAATCTTGGCGTACGGCATGCCGCCCGCCAGGGCCACCGAGTGCAGGTAGGTCTCGATGTCGGCCGCGGCGGCAGGGCTGCGCGCCACGGCGAGCACCAGCCGCTTGGAATGCGAGATTGTCCATTGAACCGGCATCGGGCCGGGACCGTAGCAAGAAGCCGTGGCAATTGCAGCACGGGCCGCAACCTGTAACAGGCAAGGCCGTTGGCGTGACGAGAGGTTCATCCCTCTCAGCCCCAGCCGGGTCCCCCGCGAACCTGACGTCCGGCTGGGTACCGCCCGCCCGACCCTCCCCCGTTGGGCGGGCGTTTTTTCCACCGCGTTCCGGGTGCACGGTGATGAACAGGAAGCATGCGGTTCAACTGGGTGCCCAGGAGCACGAGATCCTGCGCGCGATCGCCAAGAGTTCGACCTTTCCTCTGTCGTCCATGCAGCGCTTGCGCTTCGAGCTGTTGGGCCTGATCGAGGACCGCGCCGATGGCGTCAGCCTCACCGACCGCGGCCGGCGGCTCGCCCTGCAACCCGTTCCCACACAGCCCGCGTCGCAGAGGATCCAGGACATCCATCGCACGGCCCCGCGCGACAAGCGCGGCCGGCGCTTGGGCCACCAGCGGCATACGCCGTTTTGAGATCAGTCCAGACTGTGACTGTCATCCCGAGCGCAGCGAGGGATCCTTACGACCACAGGAAGGATCCCTCGCTACGCTCGGGATGACATTCCCTACAGCCCCATGGCTGGTGGGAGCTTCCCGCGGCAATTCCGATTGTCATCGGAAGTTCACGAATGGCACTTGGACCGGTAACGTGGGCTCCGGATAGGTGACCCCCCACAGAGCCCGCCCACCATGTCTTCCCTGACTGATCCCGCCGGCGCGCCAACCCGCCGCCAGCGCTGGCTTTCGATTCTGGCAAAAGCGCCGGCTGAGCGCCTCGAAGCGCTATGGCATGCGCTCGGCACCGTCCCTGACTATAGCATCTTGCGTCGGCCGGAGATCGGCCTGGTCATGGTGAAGGGCCGCGTCTCGGGCAGCGGCAGCGCTTTCTGCGCCGGCGAGATGACCGCCACGCGGGCCGCCGTGCGATTGACAACCGGCGAGGTCGGATTTGGCTATGTCGGTGGACGTTCGCCGCGGCAAGCCGAGCTGATCGCCGCCATCGACGCCCTGGGGCAGCGTCCCGAATGGCAGGAGCGGTTGGAGGGAGCCGTCATTGCGCCCCTGGTCACTGAAGCCGAAGCCCGCCGGCGGCTCCTGGCGTCACGGTCGGCGGCGACCAAGGTGGAATTCTTCACGGTGGCTCGCGAGGCAGGAACATGAGGGACCTGGCACCAGGCCTTGCCGACCCGCCGCACGACGCCCAACGGCTGTTCCGGGCAGTGCTCGACGCTATCTCGCATCCCGGCCGCGTCGTGGAGCTGATCGATGCGCCGGCCGGCCCGAGCGGCGTCGGCCCGGCCGCCACCGGCTGCCTGCTGACGCTCGCCGATCGCGACACGCCGCTTTGGCTCGGCCCGGCCTATGACCACGAGGCGGTTCGCGACTACCTGCGCTTCCACACCGGCGCACCTCTTGTCGCCGATCGGGCGCAAGCAACGTTCGCCTTGCTGAGCCCTGAGGTCGCCGAGTTCGACGGCTTCGCGATCGGCACCGACAGCTATCCCGATCGGTCCGCCACGCTGGTGATCGAGGTCGCCGCACTGGGCAGCGGTGCAACCCGCAGGTGGCGCGGACCGGGCATCGACGGCGCCAGCCGCGTCGCCATCGACGGCCCGGACGATCGCTTCTGGCAGGCGTGGAACGAGAACCACGCGCTGTTTCCCTGCGGCGTCGACATCCTGTTCGTCGCCGGCCGACAGCTGGCGGCGTTGCCGCGCAGCATTGCAGTGGAGGCCTGACCATGTATGTCGCGGTCAAGGGCGGCGAGACGGCGATCAACCATTCGCTCGAGCTTCTCGCCGACAAGCGGCGTGGCGAACGCAGCGTCGCGGAGCTCAGCCTTGAGCAGATCGATCAGCAGCTCAGTCTCGCGGTCGATCGCGTGATGACCGAGGGGTCGTGCTACGACCGCTCGCTCGCCGCACTGGCCATCAAGCAGGCGCGCGGCGATCTCATCGAGGCGATCTTCCTGCTGCGCGCCTACCGCACCACCTTGCCGCGTTTCGGCGACAGCCTGCCGATCGACACCACTGAGATGCTGGCCGAGCGGCGCATCTCGGCCACCTTCAAGGACGTGCCCGGCGGCCAGGTGTTGGGCCCGACCTTCGACTACACCCATCGCCTGCTGGACTTCTCGCTGGCCGCCGCGGGCGAGCGACCGCTGGCGCCGACCGCGCCGACCGAAGAGCCGCTACCGTTGCCGCGCGTCGGGGACATCCTGCAGCGCGACGGCCTCCTGGAGCCGCCATCGCAAGGCGACGACGGCCACGACCTGACGCGCCAGCCGCTGATGTTCCCGGCGTCGCGACCGCTGCGCCTGCAGAACCTGGCGCGCGGCGACGAAGGCTTTCTGCTGGCGCTCGGCTATTCGACGCAGCGCGGCTACGGCAACAACCATCCATTCGTGGGCGAGATCCGCTACGGCCACGTGCCGGTGTCGTTCGTGCCCGAGGAGCTGGGCTTCGCCATCGAGCTGGGCGAGATCGAGGTTACCGAATGCGACATGGTGAACCAGTTCGCAGGCTCGCATGACGTGCCGCCGCAGTTCACCCGCGGCTACGGGCTCGCATTCGGCCATGCCGAGCGCAAGGCGATGGCCATGGCGCTGGTCGATCGCGCGCTGCGCGCCGACGAGCTCTCGGAAACGGCGACATCGCCGGCGCAGGACGAGGAATTCGTGCTGGCGCACTCCGACAACGTCGAGGCCTCGGGCTTCGTGCAGCATCTCAAGCTGCCGCATTATGTCGACTTCCAGTCCGAGCTGGTGACCGTGCGCGCCCTGCGCGAGGAGGTCGAGAGGCGCAACCGCGAAGCCGCCGCGGCCGCCGCGGCCCTCGACAAGGCGGCGGAGTGAACGAGATGTCCGAGTCGATCGCCGACGCGTCGCCTGCTTCCGGCGGGCCGGATCAAGCCTACAACTACGCCTATCTCGACGAGCAGACCAAGCGCATGATCCGCCGCGCCATCCTGAAGGCGGTGGCGGTGCCGGGCTATCAGGTGCCGTTCGGCGGCCGCGAGATGCCGCTGCCCTACGGCTGGGGCACCGGCGGCATCCAGGTCACGGCGGCGATCATCGGCCGCGAGGATACGCTGAAGGTGATCGACCAGGGCGCCGACGATACGACCAACGCCGTGTCGATCCGGCGCTTCTTCGCCAAGGTGGCCGACGTGGCGACCACGACCAGCACCGAGGACGCAAGCATCATCCAGACTCGCCATCGCGTGCCGGAGACGCGGTTGCGGGAAGGCCAGATCATCGTCTTCCAGGTGCCGATCCCCGAGCCTTTGCGCATGCTCGAGCCGCGCGAGACCGAGACGCGCACCCTGCATGCCTTGAGCGAATACGGCGTCATGCAGGTGAGCCTCTACGAGAGCATCGCCCGCCACGGCCGCATCGCCAAGACCTACAACTATCCGGTGCTGGTGAACGGGCGCTACATCATGAGCCCCTCGCCGATCCCCAAGTTCGACAATCCCAAGCTCGACCGCAGCCCGGCGCTGCAGCTCTATGGCGCCGGCCGCGAAAAGCGCATCTACGCCGTGCCGCCGCATACGCCGGTCAAGAGCCTCGACTTCGACGACCATCCGTTCGAGATCGAGCGCTGGGACGAATGCTGCGCGCTGTGCGGCTCGCGCGAGAGCTTTTTAGACGAGGTGATCGTCGACGATTCAGGCAAGCGCATGTTCGTCTGCTCCGACACCGATTGGTGCGAACGGCATCAGCGATGAACCCGATCCTCTCCGCCTCCGGCCTTGGCAAGCGTTTCGGCGATCGCGTCGCCTGCCGCGACGTCGGCTTCGACCTGTGGCCGGGCGAGGTGCTGGGCGTGGTGGGCGAATCGGGCTCGGGCAAGACCACATTGCTCAACTGCCTGGCCGGTCGCCTGCACCCCGAGACCGGCACCGTCGTCTACGACTCGGCGGCCTATGGCCAGGTCGACGTCCACGACCTCTCGGAGGCCCGGCGGCGGCTGCTGTCGCGCACCGAATGGGGCTTCGTGAACCAGGACGCACGCGAGGGCCTGCGCATGGGCGTGAGCGCCGGCGCCAACATCGGCGAGCGCCTGATGGCGATCGGTGCGCGCCACTACGGCGACATCCGCCGGACGGCATCGGAATGGCTGGGCCGCGTCGAGATCGAGCAGGACCGCCTGGACGACCGTCCGACCACCTACTCCGGCGGCATGCGCCAGCGCCTGCAGATCGCCCGTAACCTGGTGAGCGGGCCGCGGCTGGTGTTCATGGACGAGCCGACCGGCGGCCTCGACGTCTCGGTGCAGGCCCGCATCCTCGACCTGCTGCGCGGGCTGGTCGAGACCTTGCACCTGTCGGCCGTGCTGGTGACCCACGACCTCGGCGTCGCCCGCCTGCTCACCCATCGCCTGATGGTGATGCAAGGCGGCCGGGTCGTCGAAGAAGGCCTCACCGACCAGGTGCTCGACGATCCCCAGGACGCCTACACGCAGATGCTCGTGGCGTCGATCCTGCCGGTATGACTATGCCCGCGCTCCGCGTCTCCGGCCTTGCCAAGTCCTTCGTCGTCCATGCCCAGGGCGGGCTGGCGTTGCCGGTCCTGCGCAACGTGTCGCTGGCGGTGTCGGCTGGCGAATGCCTCGCCCTGGTCGGCCCGTCGGGGGCCGGCAAGAGCACGTTGCTGCGCTCGCTCTACGGCAACTACCGCGCCGATGCCGGCTCGATCCTGGTACGCCACGACAAGGCGTTGGTCGAGCTGGTCGGCGCCGAGCCGCGCACCGTGCTCGACGTGCGCAGCCGGACCATGGGCTTCGTCAGCCAGTTCCTGCGCGTGATCCCGCGCGTGCCGGCCGTCGACGTCGTGGCGGCGCCGGCGATTCGCCTCGGCATGGCGGCGCGCGACGCCCGCGTTCGCGCCGAGTTCCTGCTCGGCGTGCTCGGCATCCCGCCCAAGCTCTGGCCGTTGCCGCCAGCGACCTTCTCCGGCGGCGAGCAGCAGCGGGTCAACATCGCCCGCTCGCTCAACGTCGACTATCCCGTGCTGCTGCTCGACGAGCCGACCGCTTCGCTGGATGCCGACAACCGCGATCGCGTGGTCGGGCTCATCCAACAGCGGCGCGAAGCGGGTGCAGCGATCGTCGGCATCTTCCACGACGCCGGCGTGCGCGACGCGCTGGCGACCCGCGTCTACGACGTCGCGCCGCTTGGATCCGCCCCAGGAGCAGCCGTATGAGTATCGAGTCGATCCTGACCAATGCCCGCGTCGTGACGGCCGATCGCGAATTCACCGGCAGCGTGGTGATCCGCGCCGGGCTGATCGCCGAAATCGACGACGGCCTTTCTCGCGCTCCCACGGCCATCGATCTCGAGGGCGACTACCTGCTGCCCGGTCTGGTCGAGCTGCATACCGACAGCATGGAGAAGCACTTTGCACCGCGCCCCGGCGTGCAATGGCCAAGCCTGCCGGCGCTGATGGCGCACGACACGCAGATCGCCGCCGCCGGCATCACCACGGTGTTCGACTCCCTGTCGCTCGGCGACGTGCGCGGCGAGACCGACCGCGTGAAGAACCGGGCCCGCATGGTCGAGGCGATTTGCGCCGCCAGCGAGCGGCGCCTGACACGGGTCGAGCACCGACTGCACCTGCGCTGCGAGGTGACGCCGGATGATGCCGTCGAGGCGGTCGACCGCTGGATCGACCTGCCGCTGGTCGGCCTGATGTCGATAAACGACCACACGCCGGGTCAACGGCAGTTCCTCGATGCGACCAAGCTCAAGCAGTATTACATGGGCAAGTTCGCCATGACCGAGCCGCAGTTCGAGGCGTTCCACGCCTACTCGGTCGAGCTGCATGCGCGCAACGCCGCCAAGCACAGGCGTGAGATCGTGGCGCGCGCCCATGCGCGCGCGCTGCCGCTCGCCAGCCACGACGACGCCACCCGCGCGCATGTCGCCGAAGCGGTCGAGAACGGCATGACTATCGCCGAGTTCCCCACCACGCGCGAAGCGGCCGACGCATCACGGGAGGCCGGCCTCGCCGTGCTGGTCGGCGCGCCGAACCTGGTATTGGGCGGCTCGCACTCGGGCAACATCGCCGCCATCGACCTCCTGCGCGAGGGCCAGGCGGACATCCTGTCCTCGGATTACGTGCCGGCGAGCCTGATGGAAGCCGTGTTCGCGCTGCCCGGGGCGGGCATCGGCATCTGCCTGCCGCAGGCCGTGCAGCTCGCCTCGCTCAACCCGGCGCGCGCCGTCGGCCTCGAGGACCGCGGCGAGATCGCGACCGCCCGGCGCGCCGATCTCGTACGGGTGCGCCAATTCGAGAGCGCGCCGATGGTGCGCGCCGTGTGGTGTGCCGGCGAGCGCGTCGTCTGAAATGAGAGGGCCTCTGATCTACGTCATGGGGCCCTCAGGCGCCGGCAAGGACGCCGTCATGGAACGCGCCCGCGGGCTGCTCTCGATCGACGACCCGGTGGTGTTCGCCCATCGTTACATCACGCGGCCCGCGAATGCCGGCGGCGAGAACCACATCTGCCTCAGCCCCGGCGAATTCGACCTACGCCGCGCCCGCGGCCTGTTCGCCTTCCACTGGCAGGCGCATGGCAACGACTACGGCATCGGCATCGAGATCAACGCCTGGCGGAACGCCGGCCTCTCGGTCGTGGTCAGCGGCTCGCGCGAGCATTTCCAGAGAGCGGACGGCATCGACGAGAGCACCGTGCCGGTGCTGATCACCGCATCGGCCGCGCGCCTTCAGGAGCGATTGGCCAAGCGCGGCCGCGAGGACGCCGCGGCCTCTGCCAGACGCCTGCAGCGCAGCACGCTGGAGGTCGCAGTGTCCAATCTTGTGACAATCGAGAACGACGGGGCGATCGACGACGCGGCGGAAGCGCTTGTCAGGCTGCTCGCCATGTCTCGACGCTCACCCGCCTTCCGCCGCCCAGCCGAAAGCGCGCCTGCACGGTGAACGGCCGGCCGGGACCGGGCTGGCGAAAGACGCAGAGGTCGGCGACCGGCAACGGCCGGTCGAGAAAGCCCGCGAAGCGCTGCCGCAGCACGTTGGAGACCAGCGTGCGTTCCGCAGAGTCCGGCAGGCGTCCGGTCAGCGTGAGATGGAAGCGCCACTGCTCGAGCACATAAGGGTAGCCCCAACGCATCAGGAGCTCGTCCTGCCGCGGCGACAGGTCGGCCTTGCGCCGCCGGGCCAGCTCCGCCTCGTCGGCCGGCTGGCGGAACTCGTCGAACTCCACGACGCACTGGTCGGCAAGCTCGTGCAGTTCCATGCAGCGCTGCGCGGGCACCAGCGCCAGGAAGCCGGACAGCTCGGCGAGCTGCACGGCGGGCACGGAGAACGGACGGCAACCGGCAGCGAAACGCCCTACGGCTTCGAGGAACTCGCGCTCGAACAGGCCGTCGGCCAGCACGATCGGCGCCTTCAGCGTGCCGTGAAAGCCGTAGAGCCGAGGGTCGGCCGTGATCTCGGCCAGCCGGTCGAGCGAGAGGCCGTGCACGGGCCGCAGCGGCTTCGTCTGCCCGGTCTCGGGATCTCGGCCGAGCCATTGTGCGGCACTGACGGCAAGCGCGTCGCCCGGCCGCGGTGCGTAGTAGAGGGCATAGCGCGGCGGCTCGTTCATGGCGTGCCACCCCGCGGGCCGATGACCGCAAAGCGCAGCCGGTTCGAGATGAAGTCGATCACGGCCACCGCCACCAGGATGAGAAGGATGATGAACGAGGTCTGCTGCAGCTCGAGGGTACGGATCGCCTCGGCGAGATGCAGGCCGATGCCGCCCGCGCCGACAATGCCGATGATGCTGGCCGACCGGGTGTTCGATTCGAAGTAGTAGAGGACCTGGCTGACCAGCACCGGGAAGACCTCGGGCAGGATGCCGAAACGGATGCCCAGTGCATGGCTGCCGCCGGTCGAGAGGATGCCTTCGACCGGCTTGCGGTCGGCTGCCTCCATCGCCTCGGAGAACAGCTTGCCGAACGAGCCGATGTCGGCGGTCATGATGGCCAGTGCGCCGGCGAACGGGCCCAGCCCGACGACGTTCACCCAGATCAGCGCCCAGACCAGGATGTCGACGCTGCGGATGGTGTCGAGCGAGCGGCGCGACAGGAAGCGCACGATGCGCGCCGCGGTGACGTTGCGCGCCGCCAGCATCGCCACGGGGAGTGCCAGCACGGCCGCGAACAGCGTGCCGAGAAAGGCGATGGCGATGGTCTGCACCAGCGCGATGGCGAATGTGCGTGCATGGGCCCAGCTGCCCGGATCCGGGGGCAGCATCAGGTCGGCGATCTCGACCAGCCGACCGATTCCGGCGGCCAGCTTGCCGCTGAAGAAATCCAGCTGCGCCATGCCGAACAGCAGAACGACCACGGCCGCGACCGCGACGAGCAGCTGGATCAGCCGCTCGCGCCCGAAGGGGGAGAAGTGGCCGGGATAGCGCTGGCGCAAGCCGTCGACATCGGGCGATTGGCCAGGGATCACGACGGCGCCTCCATGCCGATCAAGTGATGGCGGATGCGGGAGGTGGTCGTGTCGATGAGCGCCACGGTGATCAGGATCAGCACCAGGATGGCCGAGACGTCTGAGTAGTAGAACTTGCGGATCGCCTCGATCAGGTCCTGGCCGATGCCGCCGGCGCCGACGAAGCCCATGACCGCCGATTCGCGCACGTTGATCTCGAAGCGCAGCAGCGTGTAGCTCACGAAGTTCGACATGACCTGCGGCAGCGCGCCGTAACGCATCGCGACATGCCATCGCGCGCCGGTCGACGCCACGCCTTCGACCGGCTTCATGTCGATGTTCTCGACCACCTCGGCGCACTGCTTGCCCAGCGCCCCCAGGGTATGGATCAGCACGGCCAGCACGCCGCCCAGCGGGCCGAGCCCGAAGGCGATCACGAACACCAGGGCGAAGACGAGCAATGGCACCGTGCGGCAGAGCTCGCAGAAGCGGCGCACGGCGATGCGCAGCCACGGCGACGGTGCGACGTTGGCCGCCGCCAGGAAGGCCAGCCCGAAGGCGCCGACCGCGCCGAGGAAGGTCCCGACATAGGCCATCAGCAGCGTCTCGCCGAGCAGGCGCAGCCAGCGCCGCAGGCCCCAGAACCATTCCGCGACATCGGTCCAGACGGGTTGACCGTTCTCGAGATGGAAAAGCCGCACGATGTAGCTAGGGAAGCGGTCGATGTTCTCGATCAGGCGCGACAGCGACACCTCGGCGGAGGCCGAGGCGGCCGCCATGGCGACCACCATGCAACCCAGCACGAGAAGCGTGTGCAGGCGGCGCGTCCGCACGGACGCGTCGTAGGCTGCCAGCAACGGCTGGAGCTGTGCCGGCGGCAGCGAGACGACGGGCGAGCCCAAGGCTACGGCCGAACGGGCGTACAGACTTTCGGGCTCAGCTCTTCTGCTTGCGCAGCGAGTCGATGAACTTGATCAGCTCGACCACGCCTTCGTAGTACTTGGCGTCGACCGGCTTGAACTCGCGGTCCTTGCCGTCGGACAGCTTGTCGAACGCCGCCTTGGCCTTGGTCGGCGCGTCGTCGAATGCCTTGGCGATCGCCGCCTTCAGATCGGGCGGCATGTCGGCCAGATAGGCGTAGGGCGAGTTGGGGATCAGGTCGGACTTGGAGATCATCCGGAAGTCTTCCTTCTTCACCAGCCCCTTGTTGACCATGCGGCTGAGATTGGAATCGTCCTCGGAATTCCACCAGTTGGCGGCCACGTCGACCGTCTTCTGCTGCAGGGCCAGCACGGCGTTCTCGTGGCTGCCCGTGTAGGTGACGTGCGCGAAGTACGATTCCGGCACGATGTTCATCTTGTTCAGCACGAAGCGCGGCACATTGTTCCCTGAGGTCGAGTTGGGATCTACCAGGCCGAGATTCTTGCCCTTGAGATCGTCGATCGACTTGTAGGGGCTGTCGGCGCGCAC
>JAFAKN010000161.1 GCA_019235415.1 Alphaproteobacteria bacterium | reverse complement strand
CTCGACAAGTCGCCGCTCGACGACAAGAAGCAGTTCGACTGTCTGGTCGACGTCGGGCTGGTCGAGGGCGGCTGCGCCAATGAGCACGATGTCCACGTGCTGCGGCAGTTCCGCAAGAATTGCCGCGTCCTGGTCTCGGTCGGCGCCTGCGCGATCACTGGCGGCGTGCCGGCGATGCGCAACCTCGTCGGGCTGAAAGCCTGCCTCGAGGAGGCCTACCTCAGGGGCCCGACGGTCGAGGACGGCGGCGTCATTCCCAACGACGAGGACCTGCCGCTACTGCTCGATCGCGTCTATCCGTCCCACGAGATCGTCAAGATCGACTACTTCCTTCCCGGCTGTCCCCCCTCGGGCGACACGATCTGGCACGCGCTCAGGGCGCTGCTGACCGGCCAACCGCCCAGCCTGCCCTACGGGCTGCTGAAATACGAATAGGAGAAGCGGGTCATGGATCGCATCGAGGCACGCGAGCGGCCGCGCAAGATCGTCATCGATCCGGTCACCCGGGTCGAGGGACATGGCAAGGTCACGATCCGCCTCGACGAGCAGGGCGCCGTCGAGTACGCGCGCCTCCACATCATCGAGTTCCGCGGCTTCGAGCGCTTCATCCAGGGCCGCATGTTCTGGGAGGTGCCGGTCATCATCCAGCGGCTGTGCGGCATCTGCCCGGTCAGCCACCACCTCGCGGCGGCCAAGGCTATGGATGTCGTGGTCGGCGTCGACAAGCTGACGCCGACGGCGGAGAAGATGCGCCGCCTGATGCACTACGGCCAGGTGCTGCAGTCCAATGCCCTGCACTTCTTCCATCTGGCGTCGCCCGATCTGTTGTTTGGCTTCGATGCGCCACCGGACAAGCGCAACATCGTCAGCCTGCTCACGGCCCATCCCGTCATCGGCAAGTGGGCTATCCTCATCCGCAAGTTCGGCCAGGAGGTCATCAAGGCCACGGGCGGCCGCAAGATCCATCCCACCAGTGCGGTTCCCGGCGGAATAAACAAAAACCTATCGGTCGCGGAGCGCGACCCCTTGCGCGGCCAGGTCGACCAGATCATCGCCTGGTGCGGCCAGGCGCTCGAGCATCACAAGGCCTACGTGGAGAGCCATTCGGCACTGCATCGCAGCTTCGCGGCCTTCCGGTCCAACTTCCTCAGCCTCGTCGGACCAGACGGCGGAATGGATCTCTACGACGGCCGGCTGCGGGCGATTGACGCCGACGGCCGGACCATCTTCGAAGGCGTGAAACCGGCCGATTACCGCGAGTACTTCGTCGAGGAGGTTCGCCCCTGGAGCTACATGAAGTTCCCGCACATCCGTTCGCTTGGCCGCGACGACGGCTGGTATCGCGTCGGCCCGCTCGCCCAGCTCAACTGCTGCAGCGGGATCGACACGCCGCTCGCCGAAGCGGAGCGCCGCGAGTTCTTCGCCCGCAACGGCGGCGCGCCGGTGCATCCCACCCTCGCCTATCACTGGGCGCGCCTGATCTGTGTGCTGCATTGCGCCGAGAAGATCAAGCAGCTCCTGTTCGACGACGACCTGCAGGGCAGCGAACTGTTGGTGCGCGGCGAGCGCCGGCCCGAAGGCATCGCCTGCATCGAGGCGCCGCGCGGAACGCTGTTCCATCACTACGACGTCGACGAGAACGGCCAGGTCACCCGCGCCAACTTGATCGTCTCGACCACCAGCAACAACGAGGCATTCAACCGGGCGGTGACCGACGTCGCTAGGAACTACTTGTCGGGACGCGAGATCACCGAGGGGCTGCTCAATCACGTGGAGGTCGCGATCCGGGCCTACGATCCATGCCTTTCCTGCGCCACGCACGCCGTGGGCCAGATGCCGCTCATCGTCACGCTCGAGGCGGCCGACGGCTCGCCCATCGCGACGCGGGTGAAGGAATGACCGCAGCCGACCGCGTCCTCGTGCTCGGCTATGGCAATCCCGGCCGTCAGGACGATGGGCTTGGCCCGGCTGCTGCCGAGGAAATGGCCAGGCTGGGGTGGCCGCGTGTATCGGTTCAGGACAATTACCAGCTGGTCATCGAGGACGCCGCCGACATCGCCGAGCACGACGTGGTCTGGTTCGTCGATGCGGCCCGCAGCGGTGCCGAACCCTACGAGATCCGTCGGCTGCGCGCCGGGCCGGACCTTGCCTTCACGTCCCACCTTCTCAAACCCGAGACGCTGCTGGCCATCGTGGAGCAATACTACGGCAGGTCTCCCGACGCCTACCTCCTCGCGATCCGCGGCTATGAGTTCGAGTTTCTCGAGGGCCTCAGCGAGCGGGCGAGCGGCAACCTGGCCGCGGCCGTCACGGCGATGCGCAGGAGGATAGGCACGTCGGTGGAGCAGAAGCCATGAACATCGGTTTGGGCGACAAGAGAAAGACCATTTTGCTGGTGGACGCCGACCCGCATGCGCGGGCAACCATGCGCAACGCTCTCGAGGCTGCCGGCTTCACGGTCGGCGAGGCGGCGAGCGGCGCCGAAGGTGAGCGCACGGTCCATCGCATAAAGCCCGATGCGATCCTTGCCGACCTGATGCTGGAGACCATCGACGCCGGCGGCGTCATCGCCGACAAGCTCAGGAAGATCGGCAGCGAGATCCCGATCTACATCGTGAGCACCGCAAGCGATGCGCTGGTGGGCTCGGTCGGCCTGGGCGAGCTCGGCATTTCCGGCGTGTTTCTCAAACCCGGAGATCCGGCGGTCATCGTGCGAGCGCTGAAAACTCGCCTTGGAGTAACTTGAAGACATGAGCGGGGCGCCGTCCGAATTTGCCGAGCTGATTCGGGTCCGCGGCCTCGTGCAGGGCGTGGGATTCCGGCCGACCGTGTGGCGCCTGGCGAACCACTACGGGCTGCGCGGCTGGGTGGGCAACGACGGCGGCGGCGTGACCATCTCGGTGCAGGGTCGATCTGACGCCATCGACGAATTTCTCGCCCACTTGCGCCGCAGGCCGCCGATCCTGGCGCGGATCGAGGCGCTCGAGCGCGTTCGGGTCGGCGCAACCACCGACCAGGGACCGTTCCGCATCGCCGACAGCGCCGCCGGCGCGGTCCGCACGGGCGTGGTCCCGGACGCGGCGATCTGCCCAGCCTGCCGCTTGGAAATCTTCGATCCCGCCGCTCGGCGCCACCGCTATCCGTTCGCCAACTGCACCCATTGCGGACCGAGGCTGTCGATCGTCGAAGCGATTCCCTACGACCGCGCGAACACCACCATGCGCGAGTTCCGCCTGTGCGAGACCTGCGCCGCCGAATATGCCGATCCGGCGGATCGACGATTTCACGCGCAGCCCATCGCCTGCCCGAGCTGCGGCCCGCGCGTCTGGCTCGAGCCGCCGGCGGCCGGCGATGCGATCGACGAGGCGCGGCGCCTGCTGCTCTCCGGCCGCGTCCTGGCGATCAAGGCGCTGGGCGGCTTCCATCTGGCCTGCGACGCGACCAATGCCGCCGCGGTTGCGCGGTTGCGGACGGCAAAGCGGCGTGATGCCAAGCCGTTTGCGCTCATGGCACCGGATCTCGCCGTGGTCAGTCGCTATGCGAAGGTGACGGCGGAAGCCGAAGCCGCACTGCACAGTCCCGCCTCACCCGTAGTCGTTCTGGATGCACTGGACGCATGCAGCCTGCCCGGCATCGCGCCGGGACTGGACACGCTTGGGTTCATGCTGCCCGGGACGCCGTTGCACGAGCTGCTGCTGCACGACCTCGATCGCCCACTGGTGATGACGAGCGGAAACCTGTCCGACGAGCCGCAATGTATCGGCAACGGCGAAGCACGCGACCGCCTGTGCAACCTGGCCGACCATTTTCTGCTGCACGACCGCGCGATTGCCCGCCGCGTCGACGATTCGGTGGTGCGCGAAATGAGCGGAGCCACACGCGTAGTTCGTCGGGCGCGCGGCTACGCGCCGGCGCCGATCGTCCTCCCGGACGGCTTCCGCGACGCACCGGCCGTGCTTGCGATGGGTGCCGAGCTGAAATCCACGTTCTGCCTGCTGCGCGATGGCGAGGCGGTCGCCTCGCATCACATGGGCGATCTCGAGAATGCCGCGACGTTCGCCGACTATCGCCGCTCGATCGAGCAGTACGCCGACCTGTTCGCGCACCGTCCGCAAGCGATCGCGATCGACCGCCATCCCGACTACCTGTCCGCCAAGCTTGGTCTCGAGCTGGCGGCGCGCCGTGAGCTGCCTTGCGTGCGCGTGCAGCACCACCACGCCCACCTCGCGGCGTGCATGGCCGAAAACGGCGTGGCGCTCGACGCCGGGCCGGTCCTGGGCATCGTGCTCGACGGCCTGGGCTGGGGCGATGACGGCACGATCTGGGGCGGCGAGTTCCTGCTCGGCGACTATCGGCGCTTTCGCCGCGTCGCGTGCCTCAAGCCGGTGGCGATGCCGGGCGGCGCGAAGGCCGTCCGCGAGCCGTGGCGCAACGTGCTGGCGCAGCTTCTCGCCGGCATGGACTGGCCGAACGTCGTCGCGCAGTACGGTGGGACCGACGTCGTTCGATATCTGCGCGAAAAGCCGGTGGATACGATTGCCGCTGCGATCGCGCGCGGCGTCAATGCGCCGCTTGCGAGCTCGTGCGGGCGGTTGTTCGACGCGATCGCGGCCGCGATCGGGCTGTGCCGCGATCGCGCCCTGTTCGAGGGTCAGGCGGCGATGATGCTGGAGGCGGCTGCACGCAAAGCCGGTGTGGCGGGCGACCCGTACGGCTTCGCGCTGCTCGAGACGTCCGACGGATTACTGCATCTGGACGCGGCACCCGTTTGGCCCGCGTTGCTCGGCGACATAGCCGCCGGCGTGCCCGCTGGCGTGATTGCTGCCAGGTTCCATGGTGGCCTGGCGATGGGAATGGCCCAGACCGTCGATGCCGTGGCGCTGGAAGCGCCGATCGCGCTTTCGGGTGGCGTGTTCCAAAACCGTATCCTGCTCGAGCAGCTGGTCGAGCTTCTGGAAGCGCGCGGGCATCGCGTGCTGACCCATCGCAACGTGCCCGCCAACGATGGCGGACTTTCGCTTGGCCAAGCCGTCATCGCTGCGGCGCAGACGCTGGAGACCTGAGCCATGTGCCTGGGCGTCCCTGGACAGATCGTCTCCCTCGTCAATCCGGAGGAAGCGCTGGCGATGGTCGACGTCGGCGGCGTACGCCGACCGGTGAACGTCAGTTTTCTCCTCGAGGACCGGCCGGCCCAGGAATGCGTCGGCGACTGGGTTCTAGTGCATGCCGGCTTCGCTTTGACCCGCATCGATGCCGAGGAAGCGGCGCGCACTTTAGAATTGCTGGAGGAACTCGGGGAGATGCGAGGCGAGCCCGATGCCTGAGAACGACACGCTGCGCGGGCTGTACCCATTCCTCCATGGCGAGCGTCAGGACCCTGCATCGCTGCGTGGCTCGCTACTGCATTCGGTGCGCCGCAAAGCCGCCGATTCGATCGCCGCGAAGCAGCGGTTTTTCGAGGCGAGCGGCGAGACCGTGGTGCAGGCGGCGGAAGCGATTGCTGCCGTCTATCGCCGCAACGGCCGGATGTTCAGCATGGGGAATGGCGGCTCGAGCTGCGACGCGGCGCATTTTGCCGTCGAGTTCCAGCATCCGGTGACCGCCGGGCGTCCGGCGCTGACGGCGGTCAATCTCGGCTCGGACACCGCGATGATCACCGCCGTGGGGAACGATCTCGGCTTTCGCCACGTCTTCCTGCGCCAGCTGGTCGCGCTGGCGCGACGCGACGACGGCGTCATCGGGTTTTCCACCAGTGGCAACTCAGAGAACATCCTGGCCGCCTTCGCCAAGGCCAAGCAGATCGGCGCCACCACGATCGCGCTGACTGGGCATGACGGCGGCAAGACAGCACGCAGCCCGGACGTCGATCACTGCCTCGTGGTGCCGAGCGAAAGCATCCACCGCATCCAGGAAGTCCACATGACGATTTATCACATCCTTTGGGACCTGGTTCATACGCTCCTGGCGGAGGATCGGGGCCAGATGGCCGCGCCGTGAAATACGTCGACGAATTTCGCGACCCGGCGCGCGCGCGGATCCTGGTCGAGGAGATTCACCGCCTGGTGGCGCGCATTCCGGCCGCGCGGGGTCGGCCGCTGCAGATCATGGAAGTGTGCGGCGGCCACACGCACACGATCTTCCGTTACGGCATCCAGCAGATGCTGCCCGAGGAAGTCGAGTACGTACACGGACCGGGGTGCCCGGTCTGCGTCCTGCCGATGGGCCGCGTCGATGACTGTGTGGCCCTGGCCGAACGGCCCGAGGTCATATTCAGCACGTTCGGAGACGCAGTGCGCGTGCCGGGCTCGCGCAAGAGCCTGCTGAAGGCGAAGGCCGAGGGCGCGGATGTACGCATCGTCTATGCGCCGTTGGACGCACTGGCGTTGGCGCGCAGGCATCCGGACCGCGAAGTGATCTTCTTTGGGCTCGGCTTCGAGACCACGATGCCGAGCACGGCCATGGCGCTGATCCAGGCGCGTAAAGCCGGGATCGGCAACTTCTCGCTGTTCTGCAACCACATCACCATCATCCCGACGATCAAGGCGATGCTCGATTCACCGGATCTCCAGCTCGACGGATTTCTCGGCCCGGGTCACGTCAGCACCGTCATCGGCACCCGGCCGTACGACTTCATCGCGCGTGATTACCGGAGGCCGATCACCGTCGCGGGGTTCGAGCCGCTCGACGTTCTGCAATCGACCTACATGGTGCTGAAGCAGCTGGCGGACAGGCGCTGCGAGGTGGAGAACCAGTACGCGCGGGTCGTGCGGCGAGACGGCAATGGGCCCGCGCTCGCGGCCATCGCCGAGGTCTTCGAGCTGAGGGAGTTCTTCGAGTGGCGCGGGCTGGGTTCGATCGATCAGTCCGGCGTGCGTCTCCGCGCCGCCTATGCCGCCTACGATGCCGAGCGCAAATTCGCGGTCGCTAACATCAGCATCGCCGATCCCAAATCGTGCCAGTGCGGCGAGGTGCTTAAGGGCATCATCAAGCCGCATCAATGCAAGGTATTCGGCACCGCCTGCACACCGGAGACGCCGCTCGGCTCCCTGATGGTGTCGAGCGAGGGGGCCTGCGCCGCGCACTACAGCTACGCCCGGCGTACGGGCTCCCCGACGGTTCCGGCCTGAAATGCCCCTGCACGACACCCACATCAACCTTGCCCACGGCAGCGGTGGAAAGGCCATGCGGGCCCTGATCGAGGAGCTGTTCGTCGACACGTTTGGCCATGTGCAACCGGAAGACAGCGCCGTGCTGCCGCTCGCGGCGCTGGCCTCTCGCGGCGACCGGCTCGCCTTCACGACCGACAGCTACGTGGTCGACCCGCTGTTCTTTCCCGGCGCCGACATCGGCGCGCTGGCCGTCGCCGGGACGGTCAACGACCTCGCGGTGAGCGGCGCCTGCCCGCTGGCCCTGTCCTGCGGCATGGTGCTGGAAGAAGGGCTGGAGATCGACACCTTGCGGCGCGTTGCGGCGAGCATGCGGGACATGGCAGACCGCGCCGGCGTGAGCATCGTGACCGGCGACACCAAGGTGGTGGAACGCGGCGCGGCCGACAGGCTGTTCATCAACACGGCCGGGATCGGCGTCGTACCGGACGGCATCGCGCTGTCCGCCGGCAACGCGCGCCCCGGCGACCAGGTTATCGTCAGCGGTACCGTGGGCGACCATGGCGTCGCGATATTGATCGCCCGCAACCAGCTGGCGCTGGAAGCGGAGGTCGCGAGCGACTGCCAGCCGCTGAACGGGCTCGTCGGCACAATGCTGCGTTCCTGTCCGGCGATCCGTTGCTTGCGCGACGCCACGCGGGGCGGCGTCGCCACGGTACTTAACGAGTTTGCCGCGGCCTCCGGGGCCGGCATCCTCATCCGCGAGCGGGACCTGCCGCTGCGCGAGCCCGTGCGAGGCGCCTGCGAAATCCTCGGTCTGGATCCGCTCTACCTCGCAAACGAGGGCAAGCTTCTCGCCGTGGTGCCCGCCGACGCAGCCGGTTCCCTGCTGGAGATGATGCGCTCAGACCCTGCCGGTGCCGATGCTGCGGTCATCGGCGAGGTGACGCGCGAGCCTGCGGGGATGGTCGTCATGAAGACGATCTTCGGCGGCGAGCGGATCGTCGACATGCTCACGGGCGATCAATTGCCGCGGATCTGCTGACATGCACGAGCTTAGCGTCGCCTCCGCCATCGTCGAGGCCTGCGCCGGGCGGGCCGGCGGTGCGCGCGTGCTGCGTGTGACGGTCGAAGTGGGCGAGCTTGCCGCGGTCTCTCCGGACGCGCTCCGATTCTGCTTCGATACCTGCGCGCAGGGAACCGCTGTCGCGGGCGCCGAGCTCGACATCGTCGAAATACCGGGGCGCGCTACATGCGACGCGTGCGGCGGCAGCGTCGCCTTGTCGAGCCCATACGGCGTGTGTGCATGCGGCGGCTACCTGCGCATCGTTCGGGGCCGGGAGTTGCGCGTGCGAGAAATGGAGGTCGTGTGATGTGCACCACCTGCGGGTGTTCCGCGAACGAAATCACGATCGAAGAGGCTCCGGCCCAGGGTCATCGAGCGCACGTGCACG
>JAFAKN010000012.1 GCA_019235415.1 Alphaproteobacteria bacterium | reverse complement strand
CTCGCGGCTCTGACCGGGCCGCAGGATTTCATCAGCGAGATGGTGGGCGTCTATCGTGAGCGGCGCGATCTTGTGGTGGATATGCTCAACCGTGCGCCGGGACTGACCTGCCACAAGCCGGAAGGCGCGTTCTACGTGTTTCCCTCGATCCATGGCTGCATCGGCAAGACCACGGCAGGCGGCGCGCGCGTCACCGACGACGAAAGCTTCGTGGTGGCGCTCCTGGAGGAAAAGGGCGTGGCGGCCGTGCACGGCGCCGCCTTCATGTATCCCGGCCATTTCCGCATCAGCTACGCCACCGACACCGAAAGCCTGCGCGAGGGATGCACGCGCATCCAGCAGTTCTGCCAGGGCATGCGCTGATGCCGGCACTCGCGAAGCGGCTTTCCCGCGTGCGCGTCGCCGCCACGGTGGCGATGACGGTGAAGGCGCGCGCGCTGCGCGAGCAGGGCGTCAATGTCATTCAGCTCACCATCGGCGAGCCCGATTTCGCCACCCCCGCGCACGCCATCGAGGCGGCGCACCAGGCGGCGCTGGCGGGCGAGACCAAGTATCCGCCGATCGACGGCGTCAGGCCGCTGAAGGAAGCCGTGCGGCGCAAGTTCAAGCGCGACAACGACCTCGACTACGCGCTCGACGAGATCATGATCTCCAACGGCAGCAAGCAGATCATGTACGACGCGCTGATGGCGAGCGTGAACGCGGGCGACGAGGTGATCATTCCGGCGCCCTACTGGATCTCCTATGCCGACCAGGCGCTGGTGGCGGGCGGCCGGCCGGTGCCGGTGTCGTGCCCCGAGAACAACCAGTTCAAGCTGCGCGCCGCCGACCTCGACACCGCCATTACGCCCCGCACCAAGTGGGTGGTGCTGAACTTTCCCAACAACCCGACCGGCGCGGTCTGCTCGCGCCAGCAGATGAAGGAGATCACCGAGGTGCTGCTGGCCCATCCGCATGTGCTGGTGATGGCCGACGACATCTACGAGCACCTGACCTACGACGGCTTCGGCTTCTGCACCGCCGCCGAGGTCGAGCCGCGGCTGAAGGAGCGCACGCTCACCGTCAACGGCGCCTCGAAGGCTTACGCCATGACCGGTTGGCGGGTCGGCTTCGCGGGCGGCCCCAAGCCGTTGATCGCGGCGATGGTCAACATGCAGGGCCAGATCGGCTCGGGCATCTCGACCATCAGCCAGGCCGCCTCCACCGCCGCCCTCGACGGCCCGCAGGATCTCATCAAGGAGCGCGTGGCCGACTACCAGAAGCGGCGCGACGAGGTCGTCGACATGGTGCGCCAGGCCAAGGGCATCACCTGCCACAAGCCGGAAGGCGCCTTCTACGTGTTCCCCAACATCGCAGGCTGCATCGGCAAGACCACGCCGGGCGGCCGCAAGCTCGCGACCGACACCGATTTCGTGACCGCGCTCCTCGAAGAGAAGCACGTCGCCACGGTGCAGGGCGCGGCTTACGGCATGAGCCCCTACTTCCGCATCTCCTACGCGACCGATATCGCAAGCCTGCGCGAAGGCTGCCGCCGCATCCAGGAATTCTGCGACGAGCTCCGGTGATAGGTGCGCTCTCCTCCCCATCGCGGAGCCCGCGATGGGGAGGTGTCCGCGAAGCGGACGGAGGGGTCATGAGTCACGACCCCTCCGTCGGCGTATAACGCCGACACCTCCCCAACTTCGTTGTCAACTTCGTTGGGGAGGAGAAGATACTGACTACTTGCCCTGAGCCTTGGCGGTCTGGACCTTGGCGGCTTCCACCTTGGCGGCTTCGGCGTCGGCCTTCAGCGAGAGCTCCTTGACGTAGGCGACCTCGTCCCTGATCGCGAGCTTCCGCGAGCACAGCGGCCAGTGAAAGTACTCTTCGAGGTCGAAGATCATGTACTTCGCGAGCGCGGCAGCGCGGTCGTAGTCCTGCGCGAGGTCGGCTGCTTCCTTGCGCGACAGCTGCGTTCCGTCCTTCTTCATCTGGTAGCTGATCACCGTCTGCGCCGAGAACTGCATGCGCCCCAGATACGCCCCACGGCCGCCATAGATCGGCCGCTCCGACGGACCGAAGCCGCCGGTCTCGCAATGCGCCAGCTGCTTTATGACCTCGTCCTTGCGGTCTTCGACTTGCTTGCGCGGATCCTCCGCTTGCAGCGACGACGTCTGGGGAGGTTGTTGACCGAGCTGACACCCGCTGACGAGAAAGGCGGCCGCCATGAGGCCGGGGGCGATGGTGGTTCGTGAAATCGTTCCCATCGTTTTCTGTTTAACGATTCGAACTGTGGCGTAAACCCCACACATGTGGATTTCTCGAAGCACAATAGGACCGAAGCGCGAACATCGCGCGAACTTATGAATTTCAAATGCGAGATGCGCAGCATGTGCGGCAAGAATCTCATGCTCGCGACCATTCCGTGACCGCTAGCGAAGCGCCTCTGTCGTAAGCGAAGCGCTTCTGTCATCCCGAGCGCTAGCGAGGGACCTTTGAGGCCGCAGTAAAGGTCCCTCGCTGCGCTCGGGATGACAGAGACGATCACTCCCACTTGTCGCGACTGTCCCGACCCGTACTCGGCCCGCAGCGCCGGTTGCATGCGGGGCTTGGCGACAACCAATGCCGTGACCGCCTCACCCCACTTCTCGTGGGGCACGCCGATCACCGCCGCTCAACCCGCCGGGTGCACCTTCATCCAGTGCCGCGCGATCTCTTCGCGCGTCGCGACCCACACTTTCGGCTTCGAAGCCACGTAATCCATGAAGCGCGCCAACGTCGCGGCGCGGCTCGGCCTCCCGACCAGCCGGCAGTGCAGCCCGATCGACATCATCTTCGGATGACGCGCGCCCTCGGCGTAGAGCACGTCGAAGCTGTCCTTCATCGCCTGCAGCCAGCCGTCGCCCGCGGTGAAGCCCGGCGGCACGCCGAACTTCATGTCGTTCACTTCCAGCGTGTAGGGGATGATGAGATGCGGCGTGCCGTCGACGCGCACCCAGTAGGGCAGGTCGTCGTTGTAGGAGTCGCTCGAGTACAGGAAGCCGCCATGCTTGATGACGGCGGCCAGCGTGTGCATGCCGAAGCGGCCGGTGTACCAGCCGACCGGCGGCTTGCCGGCGGTGTCGGCGATGGCCTTCACCGCCTTCTTCATGTGCTCGAGCTCCTGCTCGAGCGTGAAGTCCTTGTAGTTGATCCAGCGATAGCCGTGGCTCGCGACCTCGTGGCCGGCCGCGGCCATGGCCTTGCCGACGGCGGGGTTGAGCTCGAGCGCGCGGCCGACCGCCCAC
>JAFAKN010000045.1 GCA_019235415.1 Alphaproteobacteria bacterium | reverse complement strand
GCGATGGCGAAAAGAATCCCGACCCGGCTGGTCGACGTCGGCGTCGTGGTGCGCGTGCTTGATGGTGCTGACCGTTCAGCCGCGGCGCACGAACTCCGTCACCAGGCGCTCGACCAAAGTCGTCTTGCCGGCGTTCTTCCAGCCCGTGACGCCGAAGATGCGCCGGTTCATGGCACGATCCGCTGGGCGTTGGCGTAGACCGTGAGCCGCCCGTCGCGCACGAAGGCCGCGAGGGCCACGCGCGCGCGCTCGGCCGTCTCGATGGCGAGCGACGTCGGCGCCGAGACCGCGGCGATCGCCACCGCCCCCAGCGCCGCCGCCTTGTGCACCATCTCGTAGGAGCAGCGGCTGGTCACCACGACGAAGCCCGCCTGGTCGGCCGGCAACCCGAAGCGGCTCGCCGCGCCGCCCAGCTTGTCGAGCGCGTTGTGCCGGCCGATGTCCTCGCGCACCGCCAGCAGCGTGCCGTCGAGCGTCGCCCAGCCGGCGGCGTGGGTGGCGCCGTTGATGCGATTGATGGGCTGCTGGCCGGGCAGCGCCGCCATGGCGCGCTCGATCGCCGGCCGCGTCAGCTTCACGTCGGAGGTCGACGGCTTCACCGGACGCATCGCGGCGTCGATGCTGTCGAGGCCGCACAAGCCGCAGCCGGTGCGACCCGCCAGGCTGCGGCGGCGCTCCTGCAGCCGCGCCATGCGCTGCGCGGCGATGTGCATGCGGACCTCGATGCCGAGCGCCACCGGCTCGACCTCGACGTCGTAGATCTCCGACGGCTTTTCGACGATGCCTTCGGTGAGCGAAAAGCCGCGCCCGAGATCCTCGAGGTCGCAGGGCGTCGCCATCATCACGGCATGGCTGATGCCGTTGTAGACCAGCGCCACGGCCATCTCCTCGGCGACGATCTCGTCCAGCGCCTCGTCCGTCACCGCCGTGAGGCGGTGGGCCGCGCGATGGACGGAACCGTCGTGCGCCATGGTCAGAACTCGACCACCGGCGTCGGCGGCACATAGCGCTCGAACACCTGCAGGAAGGGCTGTCCGCGGTCGGCCTCGAACCACGCCTCGAAGGCGGCGAAGGCGGCAACGGCATCGAACCCGGCCTCGGCCGGCACCGGCGGCGCCGTCGGCTCGGGTGGGTGGCAGGCTGCATGCAGCGCCTCGGCGATCGGCCGCAGCCGGTCGAGCAACGGCAGCCCCGCTGCGCCGAGCTCCTCGACGCTGCTTTCGATCCAGCCGATGTCGCGGAACAGGCCGGCGAGCTGCCGGTCGACCGCGACGGCGCGATCGGGCTCGCCGGCGGCCACCGTGAGCATGTCCTTGAGCACGTTCAACCGGCGCCAGGCGAAGGCACGGACGCGCTCGACGGCACGCAAGCGTGCTTCGGTCTCGGCTCGGACAGCGCGCTCGGCCTGCTCGGCGGCAGTGCAGTCCGCCTCGAGCCGGGCGATCAGCGCTTCGGGAACGGTCGGCATGGCCACAAGGTGGACCTGACCGGCCGTCCCCTGCAAGCGATGGCCTACTTCTTGGGGACGTACTTGAGCTCGATCTCGCCGATGCCGACGGCCACGTTCAGGCCGACGCTGCCCTCGACGCTGACCGGCTGCAGCGTGATCTGCTTGTTGCTGCCGCCCACCAGCACGTTGGCGGCGGCGCCGACGCCCACCGAGCCGCCGGCGGTGGCGCCGGCATAGGCGCCCTGCAGCGAGCCCGATGCGATGCTGCCCGGCGCGAACACCAGCCACACGACCTGCGCTTCCTTGGTGAAGCCGATATCGACGCCGAACTTGCGGATCGTGCCGGTGTACCGCTCGGCAACGCCGTCGGTGCGATTGAACAGGCAGCTGAGCTCCTTGGAGGATCCGAACACGAAGCCCACGCCACCCGAGACGTTGCAGGTGAGCGAGCCGACATTGACGCCGGCCCGGCCACTTGCCGAGGCCGTGCCGGGCGCCGCGGGCGTCTGGGAATAGGACGAGGCGGCAGCCCCTACCAGCAGCGCAGCACCACTCATGGCCGCAAGGACAGTTCGCAACATAACATCCTCCGTGAAGTCGCCAGAGCAGACGCCCTGCCCCTCGGCGCGGCGGCACGCTAACCGATCCGATCACTCGGTCAAGCTCGCGCGACGGCACGCCGCGATGATCTTTCTGCTGGGTTACTTTGCCGCGCCAGCGACGAATCGCATTGCAACGGTAGGCGACTCAGGGCCGCGGTCCGTGCCGTCGGTGGATCAGTTGGTCACTTCGCCGCGCGCCCGCAGCACGTAGCCCATGGCACGGAATTCGCTGTCTTTGCGAATTGCTTCGCCGACCTTGGGATCGCCGCTGGTGTTGGATACCTCCACCAGCTTCTCGGTCTCCGGCACGCAGGCCAGGCTCACGGCTTGCGCGGCTTGCGCCGCATCGAGGCTGAGGCCGATATCGCCGGCGGCATTCTTGGCCAGGCACGCATCGCGCGCCTCATAGGCCTTGATGATGCGTGTATTGAGCCGGCCATCGCTCGGCGTGTGATAGGCGCCTGCACACGCTGTGAGCGCGAGAGCCAACGCAAAGACTGCAACCGGGCGCCAAGGCACCGCTTCAGATTGACGGATACGAGAAAGAATTGCCCACCGCATCATCGACACATTTTGGTTTTACAGCTCTGCTTAGGCAAGCTACAGCGAAAAAAGCAGATGAGCGCATCGCAGATCGGGATGGTGACGATGCGCTCAGCCCACCGGAAAGCGGGAGTTGCTAGTACCGTGATATTGCAATCGACGTCACATCGGCGATGGGCCCTCCTCTCGCTGGCCTTGGTGTTGGGCGGATGCGAGGGAAGCTTCTTCAGCGTCGGCGACCGTTGGCACACGCCCAGGATCAACGAAGCCTACCAGGAGCGCGACGCCTGCCTGGCGCGGCGTGCCGCGACCGAGGCGCCAGGGGCAATCGATCAGTCGGCTGCCGCCCGCGCCGTCGCCGAGGCCTGCGCGTCGCAGATCGAGAAGCTCGTCCAGGTCTCCAATCGCGACGGCGATTCCAAGGTGGCCGCGAACATCCGCGACAACTCGCAGTTCCGCGCCATGGGCTATGTCATGCGCTCACGCGGACAGCCGGCAACCACCGACGTCGCGCAAGGCAGCACCGGCAGCGTAACGCCCTCACGCTAAAGGCAGCCGACGTCTCAGGCGTGCGGCTTGACGAGAGAATCCGCCTCGACCGGCTGCGCGACGACCGTGACGGCGCCGCCTCCGGCAGCCGTCGAACCCACCATGGTAGCGGCGTACATCGTGAGCGATGAAGTCGCGCCAACATCCAACGTCGCGCCGGCCGCTGCAACGTGCGGCGGGCCATCACGTAGCCGCCGCCCGTCGCCTCGATGCCGATCGGCTTCCGGCTGCCGAAAACTACGTCGCACTTCCAGCCACACCCCGTCAGATGTGCAATACATTTTCAATTGTCTTCATGTGAACTCTTTCGCGCATCAGACAGAGGAACTCGAATAGGGCAAATTGGGCTAGCGGCTGGCGTGGACCAGCGGATTGATCTCCCAGCGTTTCTTGCGTGGTCCGGGCCCTTCCTGCGCGATTGCTGCACGGCGCAGGACACCGGCACGTTCGAGGGATGCGAGCACGTGCCGCGTCGCTTCGCCGTCGAGCGCTTGGCTCAGCGCTTCACGGCGAATCTCCTTGCTCGAGACGACGGCAGCATCGTTGTCGCGGATCCAAGTCAAGACGCGCCGCAAGCGGCGCTCCTGGTGCGTCGGGTCGGCACGCACGAAGACGGCGCGGGCGTGCAGGCGAAAGACTTCCCACAGGCGAATGGCCTGGATCAGCGCGTCGCGCGTGACCACGCGCGGCGGCGCGGCCGTCGGCGCCGAATTGGCCGTCCAGGCGAGCAGGGTCAGGATCGTGGCCAGGCGCACGACGGTCCCCCTGCCCTTGCCGAGCCAGGCCGCTTCGAAGCCGTCGCACCGTGACCGCTCGCCATGCAGCTCGGCGAGCCAGCGGTCGAGCACCTGCTGCGCCTCGGCGTCGAGCACCAGCGCGTGTGGCCGGGCGGGGTCGCCGACGTGGTTGGCGATGCGCTGCAGTCCATTGACCGCCGCGCTTTCGCTCGCCGGCACGGCCGCGAGGAAGGAGCGGTAGGCCGGCGCTGCCGGCCAGGCGTAGAGGAAGCGCGCCGCCCGGCCGTCGCCGGTGCCGGACAGCGCCTCGGCGAGCCGCGTCGCATCGAGCGAGCCCAAGATGCTGACGGCCGGACGCGGCGTCGCCGAGGCGCATTGCATGGGCGCCCAGGCATCGAGCAGCAGGCTGCGCCGGCGCGCTTCGCCGGGATTCTGGCGACCGAGCCTCGCAAGCCAGGCGCTTGGTTCGTCGCACCACAAAAGCACGCCGGCGAGGCGCTTGGCGGCGGACGCGAGCAGCGCCGGCAAACCGGTCTCCTCGACCACGATGGTCGTGGCGCGGCCACCGACCGACAGCTGTCTCTCGACGATGGCGAGCGGCCGGCGCAGCGCCTCGAGCGCCGGCGTCTTGCCGCTCGACGGGCCGCCGACCAGGGCCTGCCACAGGATCAGCGGCTCGCTCCAGCTGTCGGTGACGCGGCCGACCACGCCCACGCCGCAGACGCCGGCGACCGCCGCCAGAAGCGCCTGCAGAACATAATCCTCCGGCGCGCCGACGCCCTGCGCCGTGCCGCTTACCCAGCCGCGCCACCACGGCGGCAGGGCGTCGA
>JAFAKN010000616.1 GCA_019235415.1 Alphaproteobacteria bacterium | reverse complement strand
GAGCGCATGCTCTACCCCGCGCCGTTCTTCGCCACCGGCAACGGCTTTCTCATTCGCGCCGGCGACGAGATGAAGGGCTTCGAGGACCTCAAAGGCAAGCAGCTCGCCGTCAACCGCGGCACCATCTCCGACACCTGGGCAACTGCCAGCGCCGAGAAGTATGGCTTCGAGGTGCAGCGCTACGACACCTTCCCCGACTCGGTGCAGGCGGTGATCACGCGGCGCGCCTTCACGGCGCTGAACGAGATTCCGACGACGGTCTACGCCGCGAGCCAGAACAAGGCGATCAAGGTCGGGTTCAAGGACTACAACGGCCGCAACTTCGGCTACGCGTTCCGGCTCGAGAGCGTGCCCTATCGCAACACCGTCGAGGAAGCCATCGAGTGCATGAAGCTCGACGGCACGCTCGCGAAGCTGCATGAGAAGTGGTACGGCGCGCCGCCCGATCAGACCTCGACCATCAACGCGGTGTTCGTGGGCTACGGCCCGCCGGGCTTCAAGGGCTACGAGTTCAAGCCGCACGTGCCCAGCTGCAGGTAAGGAGCAACCGTCATTCGGGCGCACGCCCTGTCATGACGAGCGCACCGCTGTCACCGAGCGCACTGCTGTCACCGAGCGCACCGCTGTCACCGAGCGCACCCTGTCATCCCGAGCGGAGCGAGGGATCCTTCGTGTTGCCTCAAGGATCCCTCGCTCGCGCTCGGGATGACAAAAGCTTGGGCTCGAGATGACCCCGTTAGTCGACAACTTCTTCAACGCCCAGATCCTCGCCCAGTACTGGCCGTCGATCCTGGGCGGCTTCGGCGTCACTGTCGAAGTGGCATTGCTCACCATCCTGATGGGGATCGGCATCGGCCTCGTGCTGGCGATCGTGCGGGCGATGCGTTGGCGGGCGGCGGACATTGCCATCGTCGTCTTCGTTGACGTCTTCCGCACCCTGCCGCAGCTCGTCATCATCGTGTTCCTCTACTTCGCCCTGCCCTATGCCGACATACAGCTGTCGCCGTTCGCCGCCACGACGCTGGCGCTGGGGGCCGTGCTGGCGGCCTTCGCCACCGAGATCTTCTGGGCTGCAATCCAGGCTGTCCCGCAAGGCCAGTGGGATGCCGCCCGCTCGCTGGGGCTCGGTTTTTTCCAGGTCCTGTTCCTGGTCGTGCTGCCGCAGGCGGTTCGCATCGCCGTGCCGTTGCTCGCCAACCGCGCCATCGCTATCACCAAGGGCACGGCGCTCGGAACGGCGGTCTCGCTGCCCGAGCTCCTGGGCCGTGCGCAGAGCGCCATGGCGATCGCCGCCAATCCATCCCCACTTACCTTGGCGGCGGCCCTCTACCTCGTCTTCTTCGTGCCGCTGGTCGTGGCCAGCCGCTGGCTCGAGCGCAGTGCCGGCCCGGCCCCTGCACATCGACGTTGACCGTGGAAGCGCTAAATCTCTTTCTCGACAACTTCGCCAACTGGGACTCGCTCGTCCGCGTCTGGCCGCTCCTCTGGCAGGGCCTGCAGCTCACCGTGCTGCTCTCCGTCGTAACTGTACCGATCGCCGTCGCCGCCGGCCTGCTGATCGCCGTGGCCTACAGCTTCCATCACAAATGGATCAACCTCGCGCTGCTGGTGTGGATCGACCTGTTCCGCTCCTTTCCTGTGCTGGTTCTCCTGATCCTGATCTTCTACGGGCTGCCCTTCCTTGGCCTGAAGCTGCCGAGCTTCGCCGCTTGCGTGCTGGCGCTTGTGCTGAACCACTCGGGCTACTACGGCGAAATCTTCCGTGCCGGCATCGAGGCGGTGCCGTTCGGACAGCGCGAGGCCGCCCTGGCGCTCGGCCTGCGTCCGCTGCAGGCGATCTTCCTCGTGATCCTGCCGCAGGCGCTGTCGCGCGTGGTGGCGCCGCTCGCCTCCAATTCCCTCGAGCTCGTCAAGACGACGTCGATCGCCTCGCTGGTCGCGCTGCCCGAGCTCTTGCGCTCGGCGCGCGTGGCGCAGGAGCAGACCTACAATCCGACTCCGCTCACCGCCGCGGCCATCCTGTTCTTCGTGCTGCTGTTTCCCTTCGCCCGTTGGGTGGCGCGGCTCGAGCGCGACATGATCATGAGGCAGAGATGAAAGGGGCCCTTCGGGCCTCGTCTCGATCAAACAAGGTCACGGGTTGGTCACGCACAGCGGGTGATCGGCCGGGCGCTTTGGCGCATGCTGTCGGCAGTCTGCCCCCTCCATCTGGAAGATCGTGACCGAGCCTCTGCCTTGGCGCACAGGCGTGCGCCCTGGCAGCCGCAGGCACGAAGCACCGAGCGGGAGGAAACCATGACCCAGACTGCGCTCGCAACCACCCCCACGGCGGACTCTGCCCCCGTCGTCACCATCGGCGCCAATTTTTCCGGGGCCGCCTTCCACACCGATCCCACCATAGCCTTCACGCCGCCGGACACTGACGGAGCGGCCGGCCCGACATCTTTTGTCGAGCTTCTGAACAACCTTTATCAGGTGTACGACAAGTCCGGCTCGCTGCTGCAGGTCGCGCGGTTGCCGGATTTCTGGACGTCGGCGGGCGTGACGCTGTCCGGGCTGCCCTTCGATCCGCGCATCTTGTACGACCCGGTGAGCGAACGCTGGTTCGCGACCTCGTCGGAAAACCCCTTCATTCCCAACGATATCCTTGTGGCAGTTTCGCATACGTCGGATCCCACGCAAGGTTGGCAAGGCTTTGCCATTCCCAGCGATTCTTCGCAGCAGACCTGGGCCGACTTCCCGACGCTGGGCATCAATCAGGACGGCGTCTACATCGCCGCCAACATGTACTTTGCCAACACCTCCGCCTTCGCGTCGGAAGAGATCATCGCCATTCCAAAGTCCGATCTGTTGCAGGCGACGCCGACCGTGGCGAATGCGACAGTGTTCGCGGACGTCAGTCCGACCGACACCGGATTTTCTCCGCATCCGGTTGTTGCGTATCAGGAGTCCGGTTCGGAGCCGCTGCTTTCCGCGGGCACCAGCTCCGCCTTCTCCAATTCCCTCAAAGTCACCTCGATCGATCCGCCGATTGCGACCCCCTCGTTGAACGTTGCCGATCGCCTTGTCGGCATCGTCCCCGAATCCGATGTGACGACCGCCACCCAGAAGGGGACCAACGTCCTTTTGGACCTGCGTTCCACCTCACAGTTCGGCTCCAGCGTGGTCCTCGAGGACGGCAGAATGTTCGCGGTGCAAGGCGTTCAGCAGAATGGCCTGGCCGCTCTTCGCTGGTTCGTGATCGGCGACCCGCTGAATTCGCCAACCATTCTCGACAGCGGCGTCATCAATCCTCCCGATCTCAACGTCTATGATGGCTCGATCGCGGTGAATGCCCTGGGCGACGTCGTGATTGGATTCACCGGATCGGGTCCGAATGATTACCCCAGCGCCTTTGCAGTCGTCGGTACTCTCGACGGCGATCAGCTGAGCATGGGCGATCCCATCCTGCTCAAGGCGGGCGACGGTCCCTATCTCGGCACCGACGGAGAGCAGGGAGCCGGCGCCACCGTCGTGCGCTGGGGCGATTACAGCACGACGACGGTCGATCCCAGTAATCCCCTGCAGTTCTGGACGACCCAGGAATGGGCGGCCGCCGATCCCACGCTGACGACGGTATGGTCGACCCAGATCACCGAACTCGTGTTTGCTCCACCGCCGCCCACCGTGCAGACCTGGTTCGGCGGTACCGGCAACTTCAGCGACGCGCAGAATTGGTCCCCGGCCGGATCCCCGGCGGCAACCGACACGCTGGTCATCGAAGCCGGCCGGGTCCGCGCCGACCACCTCACGATCGCCAATCCCACGATCCGCCTCGGATCGCCGACCACGACCCCGACGCTCGTCCTGAACGACGCGACGCTCGCCGCAACCACCACGATTCGCGTGGAGACCGCCACGTTCGATCCCTCCCAGCCGGACGTCGAGGCGAGGATCAGGGTGTCGGGCCCTGTGACCGAAGACGGCGCGATCGACATCGGGGCGACGGTCGATTCAAACCAGCCCTTCCCTGCGCACCTGACCGTCAGCATGGCGAGCGGCAGCACCCTCACCCTGGACTCCGGCGCCGTATGGCTTTCCAGCGACTGCTCGACACTCGATGTCAAGGCGCCGGAACAGTCCGCCGAGCTGATGAACAACGGCACGGTCGAGGCGCTCGGCGGGACCGTGCGGATGAATGCCGCGGTGGCAGGTCAGGGCGTCTTCGATGTTCTCTTTGATTCGAACACCTCACGCGCCGGCACGCTCGAGTTCGGGGAGTATGTCGCGGCAGGGCAAACGGTCAACCTGCAGTCCGGACTCTTGAAACTCGACGAGCCGCGGGAATTCCTCGGTTCCATCGATGGCTTCAATCCCGACAGCACCATCGAGCTCGCCCACACCAGCGTTACCTCGGCTGACTATTCGAATGGCGTTCTGACCTTGTTCGACAGGCACCGGATCGCGGCGGAGCTTCACATCGACGGGAATTTCACGACCGATCAGTTCGTGCTTGCCAATCACGACGGCAATACTTTCGTCACGCTCGACCCGTCAGGGCAGATGGCGCAGTTCACCTCGGCGATGGCAAGCCATGCCGTCGAGCACGGGGTGACGGCACCGCCCCAGGCGCAAGACGAATCGCCTTTGCAGAGCGTGCTCGCGCCGGCCTGGCATTCGTAATCTTGTCATCCCGAGCGTGTGCGAGGGATCCTTCCTGCTGTCTCAAAGATCCGCTGCGTTCGGGATGACATCAGCTCACCAGTTCGAAGCGGTCGACATCGACCAGGCCCTTGTCGGTGATGCGCAGGTGGGGAATCACCGGCAGCGCCAGAAACGCCATCTGCAGGAAAGGCTCGTGCAAGGGCGTGCCGAGTGCGGCCACGGCGTGACGCAGGGCGCGCAAGGCCTGCTCGACCTCCTCGAAGGGACGCGCGCTCATCAGCCCGGCGACCGGCAGCGCCAGCTCGGCCACCACGTTGCCGTCCTCTGCCGCGGCGAAGCCACCCTTGAGCTCGATCAGCCGGTTGACCGCGACCGCCATGTCGCCGTCGTCGCAGCCGATGACGCACACATTGTGGCTGTCGTGGCCGATCGACGAGGCGATGGCACCGCGCTTGATGCCGAAGCCCTTGACGAATCCATGCCCGACATCGCCGCGGTCGTTGTGCCGGCCGAGCACGGCCACCTTGAGAACGTCGCGGGGAATATCGGAGACGAATGCGCCGTCTTCGCGCCGCACGTCGAGCGACAGGCGGTCGGTCAGGATCTGGCCCGGCCGGATACCGATCACCGGCGGCGAACGGTGGCCATCCGCCGGCACATGGAAGGTCGCCGCCGTCACCGGACGCAGCTTCACCGAATCGAGGCCGACCAGCGGGACGTCCGGCCGCGCCTTGAAGCGGTCCGGTGTCACCGGTGCGCCGCGGCAGATCACCGAATGGACCCGGCATGTCGCCAGGTCCTCGAGCAGCACGATGTCGGCGCGCTGTCCGGGCGCGACGAGGCCGCGATCGAACAGGCCAAAGTGGCGCGCAGCGGACCAGCTGGCGGCGCGATAGGCGTCGAGCGGCCGCACGCCGCGATCGATGGCGGCGCGGACCAGGTAGTCGATATGGCCTTCCTCGGCGATGTCGAGCGGGTTGCGGTCGTCGGTGCAAAGCGCCAGGAACGGCGCGCGCTCGGTGGTGATGAGCTCGGCCAGCGCCGCAAGGTCCTTGGAGACGGTGCCTTCGCGCACCAGGATCTGCATGCCCTTGGCGAGCTTCTCGCGCGCCTCGGCCGCCGACGTCGTCTCGTGGCAGTTCCGTACCCCGGCGGCGATGTAGGCGTTGAGGTCGTACGACGAGAGCAATGGCGAATGGCCGTCGATCTGCACGTCGGAGAAGGCCGCGAGCTTGGCGAGCACGCCGGGATCCTTGTCGAGCACGCCGTGCACGTTCATGAACTCGGCGAGCCCCAGCACCTTGGGATGGCGCTTGAATGGCAGCAGATCCTCGGCCTCGAGCCGCGCCCCCGATGTCTCGAGATGGGTCGCCGGCACACAGGACGAGAGCTGGATCCTGAGGTCCATGACCGTCACGGCAGCCGAGGCCAGGAAGAATTCCAGCCCTTCGACTCCCAGCACGTTGCAAATCTCGTGGGGATCGCAGATCGCCGTCGTCGTGCCGCGCGGCACGACGCAGCGGTCGAACTCCAGCGGCGGCACCAGGCTCGATTCGCAATGCACGTGGCTGTCGATGAAACCCGGCACGGCGACCAGTCCGCGGCCGTCTATCTCTGTGGCGCCATCGTAGGACTCGCGGATGCCGACGATGCGATCTCCGGCAATGGCAATGTCGCCCACGACGATCTCACCGCAGGTCAGATCGTAGATGCCGACGGACTTGACCACGAGGTCGGCCGGACTCATGCCGCGGCCCTGGTCGATGATGTCGGCAAGGCGAGACTGGGAGAGCGCCTCTCTCATCGACCAGAGATATGGTGCGTTTCATGTCACGGCAAGGGCACCGCTTGTTGATGTCATTGCTGCGACAGGCGCGAGATCACGCCGCTGCCCGCACCCCGTCCAGACGATGCCCGCCGGCCTCGGGTTGCCAATCCAGGCCGATATCCAGCACCTGCGCGCTGTGGGTAAGCCAACCGGCCGAGATCAGATCCACGCCGCTCGCGGCGATGGCCGGCGCGGTCGCCGGCGTTATGCGGCCCGAGGCCTCGCTGATCGCGCGACCGCCGACGCGGCGCACCGCTTCGGCAAGCTGCTCGGGTTGCATGTTGTCGAGGAGAATCGCATCGGCCTTCTCGGCGAGCGCTTCGTCGAGCTGCTCG
>JAFAKN010000544.1 GCA_019235415.1 Alphaproteobacteria bacterium | reverse complement strand
TTCCAGCCCGGCGGCTATTCCTTGAGCGAGCGCGAGCGCGAGATCGCCGTCTGCATCATCACCAGCCGCTGGCATGCCGGCTATCCGACGGCGGCGCACGAACGGCTCGCGAAAGAAGCCGGGCTGCCGGCTGCGAAGGTCGAGGCGATGGTCGGAGGCATGCCAACCAGCTTCGACGACGAGCGCGAGCAGGTCGTCTATGAAATGGCGATGGTGCTCTCCCAGGCGCGGTGGGTGCCGCGCGGGCTATACGAGCGTGCCGTCAAGACGCTCGGCCATGTCGGCATCACCGATGTCATCACCCTGATGGGACACTACACCAGCGTGGCCATGACGCTGGCGTTTTACGACGTGCCAGACGGCGCTCCGGGCATGGCGCGCTGAACGCCATGGCATGATCCGCAAGGCAACGCTCGACGACTGGCAGCGCATCACCGAGATCCGCAACGCCGTCCGCGAGAACCGCCTGTCGTCGGCCAACGTCTCGCGGGTGGCTGACGTCGCGCGCTGGATCTACGACAACGGCAGCTTCTGGGTGTGGGAAGAGGATGGCGCAGTGCAAGGCTTCGCCGTCGCCGACGTGCGCGACGGCACGATCTTCGGCCTGTTCGTCCATCCGGACTACGAGGGCCGCGGCATTGCCCGGGCCCTGCTGCCGCTTGCCTGCGAGGACCTGCGCGTCGCGGGCCACTCGGTGGCCAGGCTGACAACGGACCCCGGCACGCGCGCCGACCGCTTCTATCGCCGCAACGGTTGGACCGATACCGGACGGCGCGAGAAAGGCGAGATCGTCTTCGAGCGGCCGCTCCTATAGCGCTTGCAGATCGCCTTTCTGTCATCCCGAGCGAAGCGAGGGATCCTTAATGCAACCAAAGGATGCCTCGCTTCGCTCGGGATGACAGCACGAGGCAGTCGGGGTTATCGGTCCCTTCTGGACGCAGCGTTGCTGCGGTATGAAACTCGCTCGGCACAAAGGAGCTTCCGCCGATGATCGTCATCGACTCCCAGGTCCACGCCTACGAAGCCAACACCCCGCAGCGGCCTTGGCACACCGTGCCGAACTGGCCGCCGCACGTCACCGGCGACGAGATGGTGGCGGCGATGGACAAGGTCGGAGTCGATGGCGCGATCTTCATCTCCGCCTTCTCCCTGTACCGCTATGATGCGAGCTACGCGGTGGAAGTGGCGCGCATTCATCCCAACCGAATGGCCATCGTAAAGCCGGTCGACCCGGACGATCCGGCAGTGGCCGACGTCATCGCCGACTGGAAGAAAACGCCCGGCACGGTCGGCATCCGCATCATGATGACCAAGGAAGCCAACCGCTCGCCGCACGACCCCGGCCTCGACCGCGTCCTGCGCGCCGCCGTTCGCTACGACTTCCCGGTCAACATGCTGTGCTGGGGCAACCTCGACGACGGCATGGCGCTGATCGACCGCCATCCCGAGACGCGGTTCATCATCGACCATCTCGCCATCCTGCAGCCGCGCGTGCCGCCCGCACCGGCGCAGCCGTGGGCCGACCTGCCCAAGGTGGTCGAGCTCGCCAAGCGGCCCAACGCTGTGATCAAGGTCAGCGGTGCCTGCACGCTCTCCCGCGAGCCTTATCCGTTCCCGGACATCTGGGACCCGCTCGCCCGCATCTTCGATGCCTGGGGCTTCGATCGCTGCCTGTGGGGCACGGACTGGACGCGCGCCTTCGCGGTCGTGAACTACGAGCAGGCCGTGGCGCCGTTCCTCGAGACCAAGCGGCTGAGCGACAGTGAGCGGGCCACGCTGATGGGCGGCGCTTGCGCCAAGGCTTATGGCTGGTCGCCGAAGAAAGGCTAGCCATTCATTCGACGGTGATCTTCGTCGCCTTGGCGAGGTCGCGCCATTACGCCATCTCGTGCGCGATCTCGACAGCGAAGACGTCCGGCGCATTGCCAACGGGCTCGATCCCGTCCTTGTCGAAACGCTCCCGGGTCTCGGGCATTGCGACGAAGCGCTGAATGGCCGCCGCCGTGACCCAGAAGCTGCCGGGAAGCTGCTTCAACCTCTGGGCGCTGGTGACCGCGAGCAGCACCTCGAACGGCCTATCGCCCCAGCTCTGCCAATGCGTTGTCCTGGTAAAGGGGCGCGCACCAAAGCGGTAGCAGCCGACGGCTGGAGCGGCATCCAGCTGTCGGCACAATGTGCCGTCTCCACAAGCCGACTGCGATCGCCTAAGCCGAACGGAGAGCACCGTGCTGATCGTGACGCGGCGTTCTTGCTTACAGCCTCGGCGAGGGCCCGACCTATTTCTTCTCGCGCTTGAAGGGGCCGCACACGCTGAGGATCATGCCGCTTGGACCGAGCCGATTTTGTGCGTAGCAGAGGTCCATCTGGTCGCCCGACTGGAGCGTAATGTGAAAATAGCCGTCGGTATCGGCGCCAATCAGGGTCCGGCGGTCGCTGGCGATCGACCAGGCGAACGGCTCGTTGGTCTTGGCCTTGTTCGAGTAGCTGTATCCCCAGACGTTCGCGCCATCCTGGCCGGTGATGACGAAAAAGAATTCGGCCTGGTCGACTCTAGGCGTGTCGTTGCCCGGTCCCACCGGGTGGTGCTCGTTCTTGCCGTACATGACAGCCGGCGGATTTCCAGACCACGTGCCCTTGAGGTCGGGACAGGAGGTCTGGGCGGCTGCCGAAGCGGCCGCAGAGCAGATCAACATCAATCCCACACGCCACACGGTGGTCTCCGTTCCTCGAGCCAGCAGCAGCGATCATTTCACGCGACGTCGAAGCCCTCAACGAAAATGCGAGCCGAGAATCTGCCGGGCCACTATCAGGCGCATGCCGGTAGTTGCTTACTCAGAGCTCTGGCCACGGTGCATAGGTCGGCCGCCATGGCGCGGGCTATGGCCATCGCCTAATCCTTCCAAAGCCTGGGCATGGGCCGGCGTGCGATCCCGCTGCGGTCGATCCAGTGCTGCATCGCCCGCGCCTTCGACCAGGTCGCGAAGTGGAACACTCGATAGCCGGCATCCGACCGCCAGCCGGCCAGGGACACGAACTCGCCGGCAGCGGCGATGCGCCGACACATGGCCTGGACCTCGCGCTCGTCTTCCGGGGGGGGGGGGACGGCTCCTCCCGCGTGATCTTGGCGACGAACGGCATGCGCCGCTTCTTCGCAGCGACGGTGTCCTCACCCTTGCGCCTTCCCATGCGCCAGCTCCCTTGCGAGGGCTGGCCGGTCCCTTGTCTCCGCGGGGATGTAACGGCGATCGGTGGTAGCTAGTCCGCGGCGAACGATGTCGCGCTGCAGTGGGCAGATAGCCAGCCTTGTACTGAGTGAAGCCTTTGGCCCTCAGCCCGGTGTCGTAGGCCTCACGCGTCTCAGGCGGCTTGGCGAGCGGCAACACGCCCGTGACGGCGCCATCGTCTCCCAAGCCGGCAATTCTCGCTTGCCGCCGACGTTGGGCCTGGGCAGTCTTGCCAGCCGGTTGGGAGAGGAGCGCGTCGACGAGGCGCAGTAGGCCCCGTGTAGCGCAGGAGTGAGTGCCCGATGGCGCACGGCAGTCATCTGCCCGGCAGGCAGCGTAGTCGCGCGTTCTTCGCCATGCTGATCATCGTGCCGCTGGGGGGCGCGGCTACCGATATCTACGTTCCCTCCCTGCCGGCGATGGCCGAGCACTTTCACGCCGACCGTTTCGCCATCCAGTCCACGCTCCTGTTCTATCTGGCCGCCTACGGGGTCGGCCAGGTCATCGCCGGTCCGCTGACGGACAGTTTCGGTCGCCGGCGGCCGATCCTGCTGAGCACCATCGTCTTCGTGCTTGCCTCCATCGGAATCGCCTTGGCGCCGCCGCTGTGGATGGTGATTGCGCTGCGCGGCGTGCAGGGGCTGTTCGTGGCCTGCTCCGCGGTCGGCGCGCGCGCCATCGTCGCCGACTGCTACGACGGAGCGGAGCAAGCGAGAGCCTCCAACTGGACGACCTTTGCCTGGGCCATGGGTCCGATTCTCTCTCCTGCCTTGGGCGGATATCTCCAGGTGTGGTTCGGCTGGACCGCCTCTTTCTGGTTCCTGGCCGGATGGGGCGTGATCATCGTGCTGATCGCGCTCACGGTTCTGCCCGAGACGCGGGACCAGAAACTCGCGGGCCGGTTTGGCGACGGGTTCCGCCTCTACGGGAAGATGGCGACGGACCGCGTCTACCTTCCCACCGCTCTCGGCATGGCGTTCGTGATTTCGGTGACGTACGGCTTCGAGTTCCTTGCGCCCTTCTATGTGCAGACTGACCTGAATCGCGGGCCCGTCTTCTACGGCCACGTGCAACAGGTACTGGGATGCCTGTGGCTGACGGGAAACATCGTTAACCGCTACCTCAGCGTCTACGTCAAGGTCGTCCGGATCATCACGGCCGCCGCCGGCATCTCCTTCGCGATCAGCGCGCTCATGCTCGCCCTCGATCTTTCCGGCATCTTCAACATCGTGGCCCTGGTTGTCCCTGCGGGGATCATCTACTTCCTGATGGCGATGATCTGGCCGAACGCATATTCGAAGTGCCTGGCCCGGTTCCCGGAAGCCGGCGGCAGCGCCAATGCCCTGGTCTGCGGCCTGTTCATTGTCGTCAGCGCCGTCTTCGCCGCTTTGGCCAGCCTGCTGGAAGCGGCGACGGCATGGCCGATGTGGCTGCTGTTCGTCTGCGTGACCGCCGCAACCCTCGTCTTCTTCGTCGGCTTCCTGCGGAAAGAGTTTGACTACCGAGCCTAATCGGCTTCTCGCTTACCCGGCAATCTGGCTGGCTGGACGCGGTACCAGGCGCTATGGGTGGAGCAGTCCACGGGAGAGTGCGCCATGAGCAAAGCGACGATCGACGAACGTGAGCTTGGTCAGGCTCTGAATCGCGCCGGCCTCGCTCTGACACCCGAACAGGTGCGCGCCCTATTGCCGGGGGCGGAAATCTTCCGACGGATGATCGAGCGGATGAGCGCGCCGTTGCCGCGCGAAGCCGAGCCTGCGCTGACCTTTTCGGTGGAGCAGGAGTGATGACTGAGATCCTGACAATCGCCCAGGCTGCCCGCCTGATGGATCAAAAGAAGCTCTCGCCGGTCGAGCTGGCGAAGAGCCACCTCGACCGCATCCACCGCCTCGACCCAAAGCTGAACGCCTTCCTGCTCGTGACAGAGGAACGCGCCCTGTCCGATGCCAAGGCCTCCGAAGCCCGCCAGATGGCAGGGTCGCGCCGCGGCCCGCTCGACGGCATTCCGATCGCGCACAAGGACATCTACAACACCGCCGGCATTCGCACGACCGCGCATTCCCGGCTGCTCGAGCACAACGTGCCGACGCGCGACGCGCACACCGTCGCGAAGTGGGCGGATGCCGGAACGGTGATGCTGGGCAAGCTTGCGACCCACGAGTTCGCTTTCGGCGGGCCGTCTTTCGACCTGCCGTGGCCGCCGGCACGCAACCCGTGGAACACGGAGCACTTCACCGCCGGGTCGTCGTCGGGGACGGGAGCGGCCGTAGCGGCCGGCCTCGTGCTGGGCGGCACCGGATCGGACACCGGCGGCTCGATCCGCGGACCAGCAGCGCTCTGCGGCATCGCCGGCATCAAGCCGACCTATGGCCTCTCGAGCCGCAACGGCATCCTCCCTCTGGCCTTCTCACTCGATCACGCCGGCCCGATGGCCTGGACGGCCGAGGACTGCGCCCTGCTGCTGCAGGCGATGGCCGGCCACGATCCCGAAGACCCAGCGAGCGTCGACCGCCCGGTCGCCGATTTCACGGCCGGGATCAACGATGGCGTCAAGGGCCTGCGCATCGGCGTCGTGCGGCACTTCTTCGAGACCGATCAACCGGTGTCGGCTGCGACGCGGGCCGGCATCGACGCCGCCTTGGACTTCTTCCGCAAGCAAGGTGCCGAAGTACGCGACATCGTGCTTTCGCCGGCGGCCGACTACCACGCCGTGGGCTCCTCCTGATGGTCACCGAGGCATTCGCCCTGCATGCGCCCTGGATGCGCGAGCGTTTCATGGACTACGGCGAACTGTTGCGCGACCGGCTCGCCCTGGCGGCGACGGTGAGCGGACCTGACATGATCCAGGCGACACGTCGCAGGCGTCTCCTGTGCCGCGAGATGGCCGCGGCGATGGTCGATCTCGACATCATCGTCAGCGCATCGCAGCAAGGCGAAGCGCCCCGCATCGACAGCGTGCCCAAATGGGCCAACTTGGAGAAGCCGTCCTTCACCATGCCGTTCAACGTCACAGGCTTTCCCGCCATCAGCGTCTGTACCGGCTTCGGCGATGGTGGCCTTCCCGTGGCGATTCAGCTCGCCGGCAAGCCCTTCAGCGAGCCGACGCTGTTTCGCGTCGCCCACGCCTACGAGACAGCCATGCCGTGGCGTGCGCGCCGCCCTGCGCTCGCCGCTAACTGAAAGGCGTTCCCCGGCGGCGCCGATGGCGAACTCGTCAGGACCGCATCTATCGCTTTGGAACCAAGCGCTCGGCACCGTGCCCGACGAGGTGTGGCAGCGCAAGGACCTGCAGACGCTCGTCCTCGCGGGCAATGACCTCGCCGAGGTTTCCAAGCGGATCGGCGATCTGCGGCACCTGCGGATGCTCGATCTCGGGCACAATCGGCTTCGTCGCATTCCCGACAGCTTGGGCGACCTCCAAGGTCTGACCGATTTCCTGTACCTGCACGACAACGAGCTGATCGAGCTTCCCGCGTCGCTGATGCGCCTCGAGAGGCTACGCTACCTGAATATCAGCGAGAATGCCTTCGAGGTCCTGCCCGAGGCCGTGACGGGAATGGTCGGGCTGATCGAGCTGCGCGCGACGGACAACCGTCTGACGCAGCTTCCGCCGTCGATCTCGCGATTGACGCGCTTGCGCGAGCTGCATGTGCGCAACAACCGGCTCACCACCCTGCCGGAGGACGTGGCAGCGCTCCGCGAGTTGCGCCAGATCGATCTCAGGGGGAACCCGATCGCCAGCCTGCCGAAAAGCTTGCTGACATTGCCGCGCCTGGAGAAAATCGATCTCCGCTGGGCCACCACGCTGGACGTGCCTGCATGGCTCGCCGACCTCGAAGCGAGGGGATGCGTCGTCTATCTTTGACGGTGCGGCGACCCTCGTTCAGTGAAGCGCCGCCGCACCAAGGACGGGAACGCCGCCGGCCCCCGGTCGTCTCGCGGCGAGCAGCTTCCGTGCTTCCTCCAGCCGGTCGGTGGCGAGGCAGGCCCGCAGCAAGGTGAAGTCGATCAGGTCGTGTTGCGCGCGGCTGCCGCCGATCCGTTCGTTCTGCCCCGCCAGCGGCGCGAGCGCCGCAATCGCGCCGGAGAAATCCTCGCGTTCGAACGCCGCGAAGCCGCGCGCCAGCGCAGGCAGGTACGCGCCCGACGGGTAACGCCCCTCCTGCGCCAACGCCTCCATTTGGCGCGCTCGAGTCTCGAGCGCCGTTTCATCGCGCATCGCGGCGTGCGCCAGGATGACATGCAGATCGGCGAGGCCACTGCCGGGCCGCGGCAGTGCGCTGTTCGCGTACTCGTGCAAACCACGCCACGCCGTGGCGTCGCGCGGATAACCGGCGAGCTCGGACCGCCACAGGAAAGCCGCCCCGTCGGAGATCTTCTGCTGAGGTCCGCCGCTGTGCCGGTCAAGGGCGATGGCGTCGTGATAGAGCCGCCACGCCTCCTTCCAGTTGCCGGCCTCGATCTCGCAAAGCGACAGATGCCAGCTCAAATGGCCATGGAAGAAGCCCTCGCGCGGATAAGTGGCGAGCCACGAGGCGAGGTACTTGCGCGCCGTCTCGCGCTCGCCGCTCTCGTAGCAGATGTGGGCGAAACCATGGGCGCCGTGCGCATTGTTCGGATTGGTGGCCACCGACTGCTCGATCTTGGCGCGGGCAATGCGGAGCTGCCCATCCTCGGACAGGGCCATGGCGTGATAGGAGACGAACCAGAAGTCTTCGCCATAATGCGGGGCGAGCTTGTCCATCAACGCCGCGATCTGGTGCTTCTGTCCGGTGTGGCCAGAAGCGCCGATCAAGCCGTTGGGGTTCGCGGCAACGGCGACGACCAGCGCGTCGCGCGGCCAAGCTGTCAGATGGGCATGCAGGGCGGCGAGGGCGGGCTCTGACCGGCCGGCGAACACGAGGTCGAGGAAAGCGATGTGGCTGGCCTCGCGCTCGGACACACCGGACGCCAGGTCGCGGGCGGCCGAGAGCGCCAACCGGGCTGCCTCGACGTCGCCCTGTCGCAGCAGCACCTGGGCCTTGCCGGCGTGCGCCAGGGCGAAGCCGGGATCGGCGGCGAGAGCCCGATCATACGCCTCGAGCGCGCCGGGATAGAACGTGAGCGCGAGACCGGAGGCCTCAACGTAGGCGTCCCGTGCGGCCGTCGACGCCGTCGTCAAGTCAAGGTCGTAGCGATCCTTTAGCATGGCAACTCCCACCCGAGTTTCGGTGCTCCGTGCGACTTTGTCGATGCGGAAGGGTCTGGTTCTTTCCCGACGGCAGCGGATTGCCTGGATTGATGGCGGCGTTGGCTGTGGATGGCTGCTCTTCTCCGAAGTTGCCAAGTCTGTCTGCGTGGGCCAACAGACAAGCGGGTGATTGGGACACACTGTGGTGATTGGGGACGAAAAATGCGTTGGGATCGATTCTGGCTTGTCGCGGCGTCATCGTTCGCGGTTGCCACGGCCGCGATGGCGGGCTCCGGCAACCAAACGCACGACATGCTGATGGCCATGCCGGCCGATCAGCAGGCCGCCGTGCTCGGCCGCGTTGTCGGAGAGGGTTGTGTCGGAGCAGCCGCGCTGTTCAATGGCATGGAGCCGGGGAATGAAGCGGATTGGCGCGTGCGCTGCACGAACGGCAAGAGTTACGGCGTCTCGATCAGCCCCGACTCGGCGGGTAGCACGCGGATCTTGGAGTTGGTGCGCCCGCAAGGCCAAGGATGACATCGGCGCGACTTAGCGGCGTCCCGCGCTTCGCGGGCTGATGCCCCATGTCCCGGTGAAAGACGCGCCGGGCTCGAGCCGGATCAGGTCGTCGCCGCTTCGAAAAGCGTTGGGCGGGCAGGTCATGGGCTCGACGGCAAGGCTGCGGCGATTGACGTTCGGCAGCGGGTCGCCGGTGAAGACCATCAGGTACGCGTAGCTGCGATCGACCCAGAGCGCGACACCGGTCCCTTGATCGGGATCCTTCAGCTCGACGCGCGCGAGCCCGTCCTGATCGCGCTCGAGGTCGGTGAAGGCATGGTCGAGCTTGGTCGCGCCGATCCGCCGGGGTTGGCGAAAGTCGTACGGCGTGCCCTCGACGGCGTCCTTGCCGACCGGCAGTGAACGCTCGTTCGAGCGCAGCATGGTTCGCGCCGGTATGCGCAAGACCAATGGATCGATACGCCCCGTCCCGAGCCTCAGGTACGGATGGTTGCCGCTCCCGAAGGGACAGGCGTCCTTGCCGAGATTCGTGGCCGTCGTCCGAACCTGGAGGCCGGTGTCCGAGATCGAGTACTCGATGCTCACGCCGAGCGTGAACGGATAGCCGGGTTGGGGGTGAAGCATATGCTTCATCACGACGCGATCGGGTTCGCGCTCGGCAACGGTCCAGGCGCTCCAGCGCACGAGGCCATGGATGGCGTTGCCAAGCGCCGCCTCGCTCAACGGCAGCTGCTGTCGCCGTCCGTCGAACTCGTAGCTGCCGTCCTCGAGACGATTGGGCCACGGGATCAACACCTGCCCGCGGCCCGAAGACGCCATTTCGTCGGCGCCGTATCCGTCGAGCAGATCGCGCCCGCCTACGGAATAGGAGCGCAGGCCGCCACCGACCTCGACGATGACGGCCTGCTGGTCTCCTGCTGAAATGGCGATCTGCTCGCCCGACGGCGCTGTCATGGTCGAGCTAGGATCCCGCCGGCTTCTCGATATGACCGCCGAACTCGTAGCGCATGGCGGACAGGAGCTTGTCGGCAAAGTCCGCCTCGCCGCGCGAGCTGAACCTCTCGTAGAGCGCCGACGACAGCACATGGGCCGGCACGCCCTCGTCGATCGCCGCCTTGATCGTCCAGCGTCCCTCGCCCGAGTCGGACACCCGGCCGGCGAAACCCGCCAGCGCCGGATCCTTGATCAGCGCCGAGGCCTGCAGGTCGAGCAGCCACGAAGCGATCACGCTGCCGCGGCGCCACAGCTCGGCGATGTCGGGCAGGTTGAGGTCGTACTGGTAGTGCTCGGGATCGCGCAGCGGCGTGGTCTCGGCGTCGAGCTGGTGGGACCGCTTGCCGATGTTGGCGGCCTTCAGCACTGCCATGCCTTCTGCATAGGCCGCCATCACCCCGTACTCGATGCCGTTGTGGACCATCTTGACGAAATGGCCGGCGCCGTTCGGGCCGCAATGCAGCCAGCCATGCTCGGCGGTTCCGCCGGCCTTTTCCCGGCCGGGCGTGCGTGCGATGTCGCCGCGACCGGGCGCCAGCGTCTCGAAGATAGGCTCGAGGCGCTTCACGACAGCGCTCTCGCCGCCCACCATCATGCAATAGCCGCGCTCCAGCCCCCACACGCCGCCGCTGGTCCCGACGTCGACGTAGTGGATCGACTTGGGCCCGAGCTCCTTGGCGCGGCGGATATCGTCTATGTAGTAGGAGTTGCCGCCGTCGATCAGGATGTCGCCCGACTCGAGATGCGGCAGCAGATCGGCGATGGTCTTGTCGACAACGCCCGCCGGCACCATCAGCCAGACCGCGCGCGGCTTGGTCAGGCTCTTGGTGAATTCGGCCAGCGATCCGCTGCCGACGGCTTTTTCCTTCACCAGCTCGGCCACCGCCTTGGGTGACATGTCGAACACGACGCATTCATGTCCGCCCTTCAAGAGGCGGCGCACCATGTTGGCGCCCATTCGGCCAAGTCCGATCATTCCCAGCTGCATGGCGAGTACTCCTTCCTTCCAGATTGCCTGATCACCTTGACTGGCCCTTTTCGAGCCTCATGCCTTCATCTTGCGATAGCGGCGGATCAGTGCGTTGGTCGAGCTGTCGTGCCCGAGCTCGGGCTCGCTCTTGCTCTCGAGCTCGGGAATGATTTTCTGAGCCAGCGCCTTGCCGAGCTCCACTCCCCATTGATCGAAAGAATCGATCTGCCAGACGGTTCCCTGCGTGAAGACGCTGTGCTCGTAGAGCGCGACCAGCTTGCCCAGCGCAGCCGGGGTGAGGCAGTCGAGCAGCAGGGTATTCGACGGGCGGTTGCCCTCGAACAGCCGGTGCGGCACCAGCCAGTCCGGCGTGCCCTCGGCCTTGACCTGCTCGGCCGTCTTGCCGAAGGCGAGCGCTTCGGTCTGGGCAAAGACGTTGGCTAAAAGCATGTCCTGGTGCGGCGGGAGCGGATTGACGGTCCGCGCGAAGGCGATGAAGTCGCAGGGTATGAGCCGCGTGCCCTGATGGATCAGCTGATAGAAGGAATGCTGCCCGTTGGTGCCTGGCTCGCCCCAATAGATCGGCCCCGTGGCGTAGTCCACGGCGGCGCCGTCCCAGGTCACATGCTTGCCGTTGCTCTCCATCGTGAGCTGCTGGAGATAGGCGGGAAAGCGTTTCAGGTACTGCTCGTAGGGCAGCACGGCGACCGTCTGCGCGCCGAAGAAATCGTTGTACCAGACCGACAGCAGGCCCATCAGCACCGGCAGATTGCGCTCGAACGGCGCGGTGCGGAAGTGCTCGTCGATCTCGTGGAAGCCATTGAGCATGGCGCGGAAATTGTCCGGCCCAACGGCGAGCATGGTCGAGAGCCCGATCGCGGAATCCATCGAATAGCGGCCGCCGACCCAGTCCCAGAAGCCGAACATGTTGGCCGTGTCGATGCCGAACTTCTTGACCTCCTGGGCGTTGGTCGAGACCGCGACGAAGTGCCTGGCTGTCGCGGCATCGCTCTTCAGGCCGGCCAGAAGCCAGTCCCGCGCCGTATGCGCGTTGGTCATCGTCTCGAGCGTGGTGAAGGTCTTGGAGGAGACGATGAAAAGCGTCTCCGCCGGGTCGCGGTCGTGCACCGCCTCGGCGAAATCCGTGCCGTCGACGTTCGACACGAAGCGGAAGGTCATGTCCCGCCGGCTGTAGTGCCGCAGCGCCTCGTAAGCCATGACCGGCCCGAGGTCGGAGCCGCCGATGCCGATGTTGATGACATTGCGGATGGGCTTGCCGGTATGGCCCTTCCAGTCGCCGCTGCGCACCCGGTCGGCGAAGGCCGCCATCTTGTCGAGGACCGCATGGACCTCCGGCACCACGTTCTGGCCGTCGTGCAGGATCGTGGCGCCCTTGGGCGCACGCAGGGCGACATGCAGCACCGCACGCTTCTCGGAGACATTGATCTTGTCGCCGCGGAACATCGCGTCGATGCGCTCGCGCAGGCCCGACTGCTCGGCAAGCTGGAGCAACAGGCCGAGCGTCTCGTCGGTGATCCGGTTCTTGGAATAGTCGAGAAAGATGCCGGCGGCCTCCGCCGTCAGCCGTTCCCCGCGCTTGGCATCGTCAGCGAAGAGCTGCCGCAGATGCATGCCCGCGATCTTGCGTTGATGCTGTTCCAGTGCCGACCAGGCCGGGCGCTTTTGCAAAGGCGCTACTGTCATGGTGTCACCTTCAGGCTGGATGGACCGTTCCGAGTGTCGTCCGCAACGTCGCCAAGTCACGATGGACTAGGTCGCCGATCCGCTCGATCGTAACATCGGCCGGCGGCAAGCTGTCGACGACCTTCGCGTCGTGGGCGTAGGAGCCCTGGCGCACGAACACCGTCGTCACCCGATCTTTCCAGACCCGCTTGATGGCGTCCAGGATGCGCAGCTTGTCGTCGATCACGACGTAGTGTCGCGCCGGATAGCGCCGCTCGATGTCGACCAGCGCCGCTTCCTTGTGGATGTAGATCAGCACGTCGCCGTCGACGCAGTTGGCGATGCCGGCATGCTCGACCTTGCGCGGCTGATAGACGACGTCGCCGTCCGACAGGATCGCGGTCGGGCCGATCCCACGCAGGCACTTCAACGCCTCCAGCGCCTGCGGGTAGAGCCGCGCGGCGAAGCTATAGTCCATCAGGAAGGACGACATCGCCAGCAGCTCGACATCGAACGGGTGCTCCTCGCGATAGCGCTGCAGTGCTCCGATATAGTCGCGATAGCCCAGTTCCGAGAACATGTCCTCGCAGATCCGCCAATAACGATCCCGCGCGGCGGCGCCGTAGGCCTCGGCAATATGGTCCTTCAGGTCCTGTTGGATGGCGTCGTTGTCGAGCAGCGTGTTGTCGACGTCGACCAGAAAGACGATCGGATGAGCCTCTGTCATGCGGCACTCCAGTATAGGCTGCTCAGGCTTCGGACCGCCGCCGGGCCAGACCGGGCTTTTGGCCAGGCCGGGCCATCCGGCCGCTGCACTCGAGGCGCGAGGCATCGGCCGATACCGCCGGCGGCGGCGGTGAGAGCGCCATGCGGTCTTTCAGGTCGGGGGCCTTCAGGTCGGGAGCGGGCATGAGGGCCAAATAGTGTACGCTCCGCGCCGCCGAGACAATCATCCAAGAAGGTAGGCATGGATCTCAATCTCGCGGCAAGCTCGCCCTCCTCACCGGCGCTTCCAAGGGAATTGGCCTGGCCTGCGCCCGGCAACTTGCCGAAGAAGGCTGCCATTTGCATCTCGCGGCGCGGACGAAAGCCGACCTGGAGTGCGCCAAGGAGTCGATCCAGGCGCGGCACAACGTTTCGGTAACAATCCATCCCGTCGATCTCGGCAACGGAGACGCCGCGCGGTCGCGCGCTGCCGCCTGCGAGGACAACGACGTCCTGGTGAACAACGCAGGCGCCATTCCCGCAGGCGACCTCCAGGCCATCGAAGAGCCACGCTGGCCGTCGGGCCTGGGACCTCAAGGTGTTCGGCTACATCAATCTCTGCCGTGCCGTCTATCCCAAGATGAAGGCACCTGGCGGCGGCGTCATCGTCAACGTCCTTGGCGCCGCCGGCGAACGGCCGACTTGGGGCTACATCGCGGGCAGTGCCGGCAACGCGTCGCTGATGGCCTTCACGCGCGGCTTGGGCGGCACAGTCTGGTCGACCATGTCCGCGTCGTCGGCTGCAATCCCGGCCTGATCCGGACCGAGCGCATGGAGACGATGCTTCGCGCCACCGCTCAAACCAGGCTGGGCGACGCCGCCCGCTGGCAGGAGCTGATCCCCACCAGCCCGCCCGTCGGCACGCCCGAGCAGTGCGCCGACCTCGTCGCCTTCCTCGCGTCCGAGCGAGCCTCACACATTTCCGGCACGATCATCACGATCGACGGCGGGGCGGCACACTATGCCGGGGTCTTGTAAGCAGCAGTGAGCGGAGTGGAGTTGACGGTCGCGCGATCACCGTCCCTACGCTCCGGCATTACACTGAAGACTCGATCGCCTGGCCGAGCAGGTCGAGAGCGAGATCGATTTCACTGTCGCTGACGGTCAGGGGCGGCGCGATGCGGAAGACGCCGCCCATGCCGGGCAATTGCACGATCTGCATGCTCAGTCCCAGCTCCAGGCAACGGCGTGTGATCCTGACGCCGAGCTCGGGTGCGCTCTCCTTGCCCTGCCGGTCCTTCACGATCTCCATGCCCAGCAACAGCCCACGGCCGCGCACGTCGCCGATGCAGTCGAAACGCTGCTGCAGAGCGCGCAAGCCGGCCTCGAGATGCGCGCCCGCCGCTGCCGCGCGGTCGGCGAGCCGGTCGCGCTCGACGATCTCCAGCACCTTCAGTCCCACCGCCGCCGGCAGTGGGTCGGAAACGTGGGTGGTGTAAAACAGGAAGCCGTTTCGATGGCATTGCTCCTCGATGTCGGCCGTCGTGACCACCGCGGCAAGCGGCAGGCCGGCCCCCAGCGTCTTGGAGAGCGTGAGGATGTCAGGCACTACACCGTCGCGCTCGCAGGCGAACATCAGCCCCGTGCGGCCGACGCCGGTCTGGGCCTCGTCGAGGATCAGGAGCATGCCGCGCTCCTCGCACTTGCGCTTCAGCGCCACGAGGTAGCCGGGCGGCAGGTCGATGACGCCGCCCGAGCTCAGGATCGGCTCGGCAATGAAGGCTGCCAGGCTCCCGCTCGACTGACGATCGACCAAGGCGAAGGCATAGTCGAGCTCGGCCTGCCAATCGTAGACGCCGCCGCGCTCGAACTGCGGCCGGTAAGCCTGCGGCGCGGGAATCGCCAACGAGCCGACCGCCGAGGGCCCATGCCCGCGGCGACCGGCGCTGTAGGTCGCGGCAGCGGCGGCGCCGGTCATGCCGTGCCACGACTGTGCGAAGCCCACGACCTCGTACTTGCCGGTCGCGACTTTGGCCATGCGAATGGCCGCATCGTTCGATTCGCCGCCTGTGCTGAGCAGCAGGCTGCACTGCAGTGCGCCTGGCGTCACTTCCGCCAGCCGCTTGGCCAACGCAACGACAGGACGGCTCAGCATCGCGCTCAGGAGATGATCGAGCGTGCCCATCTGCCCGGCCACGACCTCGCAGATCTCGGGATGGGCGTGGCCCAGGATGGCGCTCATCTGTCCCGACGTGAAATCGAGAATGGGACGGCCGTCGGCGTCGTACACGAAGCTGCCTTGGGCCCGTTCGACGATGAGCGGCACGAACTGCTTGTCTCCCGCGCCGCCATAGCGGACGAGGTGCCGCCGGGCCTGCTGCCAGAAGAGGGGCTCGGTGTTCTTCGATGTTTCTGTCGGGGTGACGTCCATCGTGCGTTGCTAGCCAATCTCCCGGCGCGCGAGCAAATCACATTGTATTACGAATTCCCCTTGCCGCGACCTGACCACGGGACGCCAAGTGCGGCACCGGCTGCTCAGAAGGACACAGAACGCATGTTCAAGTGACGAGTCGGGAGATAAGCTCGCAGCCGGGTGGCGCGCACGACTTGGCTGGACGGCGTGAGCCTTTCGAGAGTGGACTTCGAGTTGATTCGAGAGGGTCGACCGCCGTGATCAAGCCGTGGATCTTTGAATTCTTCGCCGCGCCGCGGGACCTCGACGGCCACTTCGACCGGCAAGCGTCGCAGCGCTATTTCGACGCTTATCTCGATCTTTGGGCCAGCGCCGAGCCGGCGGGCTTCGAGGGGATTTTCTTCAGCGAGCACCATTTCGGCGCGGCGTATTCGCCCGCGCCGAACCTGCTCATCGCCAACGTCGCCTCGCGAACCAGGACGCTTCGCCTGGGGACTCTGGGAATGGTGCCTCCCTACCATGCCCCGTGGCAGCTGGTCGAAGAGATCGGCATGCTCGACCACCTCACCGGCGGGCGGCTCGAGATCGGAACGGCGGCCGGAATACCCAACGAGATGGCGAAGGTTGGGCTGGGGCACGACGAAGCGCGCGCCCGCAACGACGAGGCGCTCGATATTCTCGATGCGGCCCTCAAAAGTCCGGTGATTTCCCACCGCGGCAAGTTTTGGCAGTTCGACAACCTGCGCCTGACGCCGCGTCCCGTGCAGCAGCCCGCACCGCCCGTCTGGGTCACGGTGGTGAGCACCGCCTCGGCACGCAAAGCCGCGCGCCGCGGTGCCAAGCTCTGCACCGGCTTTCATCCTCTCGGCAAGATCGTCGAGATCTTTGACGCCTTTCGCGACGAAGCGGCAAAAATCGGGCGGAATGTCGGCCCTGAGGATCTGTGCATTCGCCGACAGGTGATCCTGCTGAAAGACGATCGCGAAGTCCCCGCCGTTCTCGAGATGCGACGCCGTGAAACGCGCAAGTTTCTCGAAGCCGATCCGCGACTGGAGACGCCGGATCGGCCGGCGATCCTCGACACGCCGACCGCGCACGCCTTCTCCGTTGGCGACGACGAGTTCATCGCCGGAACCTCCGCGACCATCGCGGAGCAGATCGTGGGGCAGTGCCGCCTCGCCGGCGCCGGCCATTTTGCTGCTACCTTCGATCGCGCTCGCCCGCCCACAGTGCTGAAGGAGTGGTACGCCGAATACGGCGCCGACGTTATTCCGCACTTGCGGCAGGCTGCCGTCTGACAACTGCCGTCTGACAACTGCCGTCTGACAGGGGAGTGCTGGCGATGCTTGAAAAGCGTGAGGGTGGATGTCACTGCGGCCGCGTCCGCTTCCGTGCCGAGGTTGATCTCGACCGACTGTCGCAATGCAGCTGCACGATATGCACCAAGAAGGGCATCCTCCATCTGCCCGTGATGCCCGAGGTTTTCGAGCTGCTGCGGGGCAAGCATGCGCTGACGGTCTATACTTTCGGCACCGGCGTGGCGCAGCACGCCTTCTGCACCCATTGCGGCATGCACGCCTTCTACATACCGCGTTCGCAGCCCGACCGGATCTCGGTCAAAGCCCGCTGTCTCGACGGCATCGATGGGCCCAGTCTCAAGCCCGTCGGATTTTTCGACGGACAGCACTGGGAAGATGCCCAGCGACGCCGCATCGCCGAAGGCGGCCACACGCCGGCCGCTGGATTGAACGGCTCGGTGACGCTCCAGGCGATCCTCGACCGCGCCCTCGAATAGAAGCCCAACAAGCAACGGAGATTGGCATGAAGATCGCGCGAATCGAGGCGTTGCAGCT
>JAFAKN010000685.1 GCA_019235415.1 Alphaproteobacteria bacterium | reverse complement strand
GAGCCGCCGGCGGACGCCCCACGCGTCGACGACGTGCTGTTCGAGATCGGCGTCATTCTGGCGGCCCATCTCGGCCTGGCGTTGGTCGTCGCCCTCCTGCTGCAAGACTGCGCCACCTGCTGACGCGCAGCCGACCAGGTTCGCAGCGGTCCGGGCAACGCTGTCACAAGGAATTCGCGACTCGAGGAGCACCCTGATGCTGGACGTTATTCTAGTGGCGGTCGGTTGCGGCCTTTTCCTCGTCGGCGTCGCCTACGCTTACGCCTGCGACAAGCTCTGAGGAGCCAATCATGGTGATCGAATACATCCTGGGCGCGGCGGTGACGCTGGGCCTGCTCGTCTACCTCGTCTACGCACTGCTGCGCCCAGAGCGCTTCTAGGGGGGAATTCCCGTGATGACTTTCGACGGCTGGATCCAGGTCGTGATCTACTGCCTGGCGATCCTCCTGATCGTGAAGCCGCTGGGCGGCTACATGACGCGCGTGTTTGCCGGCGAGCGCACCTTCCTTTCGCCCGTCTTGCGGCCTGTCGAGCGCGCGTTCTATGGCTTGAGCGGCGTCGACGAGCGCAGCGACCAGAATTGGGTCGCCTATGCCGTCAGCATGCTGCTGTTCAGCCTGGTGGGCTTCGCGACCCTCTACGCGCTGATGCGCCTGCAGGCGCTGCTGCCGTTCAACCCGGCCGGCCAGTCCGCGGTCGAGGAAAGCCTCGCCTTCAACACGGCGATGAGCTTCGACACCAACACCAACTGGCAGTCCTACGTGCCCGAGACGACCATGAGCTACCTGGTGCAAATGGCCGGGCTCACGGTGCACAATTTCGTCTCAGCCGCGACCGGCATTGCGCTCGCCGTCGCCTTGGTGCGCGGCTTCGCCCGCCGCTCGGCCCGCGGCATCGGCAACTTCTGGGTCGATCTCACCCGCTGCACCCTCTACATCCTGCTGCCGATCTCGATCGTCGTCGGCCTGTTCTTCGTCTGGCAGGGCATGCCGCAGAATCTCGGCGCCTACACCGAGGCCACGACGCTCGAAGGCGCCAAGCAGGTGATCGCCCAGGGGCCGGTGGCTTCGCAGGAAGTCATCAAGATGTTGGGCACCAACGGCGGCGGCTTCTTCAACACCAACTCGGCGCATCCTTTCGAGAACCCCAACGCCATCACCAACTTCGTGCAGATCGTGCTGATCTTCTCGATCGGCGCCTCGCTCACCAACATGTTCGGTCGCATGGTCGGCGACCAGCGCCAGGGATGGGCGGTGCTGGCCGTCATGGCCTTCCTGTTCCTCGCCGGCACGCTGGTCGCCTACTGGGCCGAGGCGGCGGGCAATCCCAACATCGCCAAGCTTGGCGTCGATACCGCACCGTCGGCCCTGCAGGCAGGCGGCAACATGGAGGGCAAGGAGGTCCGCTTCGGCATCGCCAACTCGGCGCTGTTCGCGACCATCACCACCGACGCCTCGTGTGGCGCCGTAAACGCCATGCACGACAGCTTCACGCCGCTCGGCGGCCTGGTGCCGCTGTTCAACATCCAGCTCGGCGAGATCATCGTGGGCGGTGTCGGTGCGGGTCTTTACGGCATGCTGCTGTTCGCCATCCTGGCGGTGTTCATCGCGGGCCTCATGGTCGGCCGCACGCCCGAGTATCTCGGAAAGAAGATCGAGGCCAAGGAAGTGAAGATGGCGCTGCTCGCCATCCTGATCCTGCCGCTCAGCATCCTGGGCTTCAGCGCCATCGCCACCGTGACCGCGGCAGGCCTCGCCGGTCCGGCCAATGCCGGGCCGCACGGCTTCAGCGAGATCCTCTACGCCTACACCTCGGCCACCGGCAACAACGGCTCGGCCTTCGCTGGCCTCACCGCCAGCTCGCTATTTTACAACACGACCATCGGCTTCGCGATGTTCATCGGCCGCTTCCTGATGATCGTGCCCATGGTGGCGATCGCGGGCTCGCTCGCCGCCAAGAAGATCGTGCCGGCGTCGGCCGGCACCTTCCCAACCGATGGCCCGCTGTTCGTCGGCCTGGTGGTCGGAGTGATCCTGATCGTGGGCGGCCTCACCTTCTTCCCGGCGCTCGCGCTCGGCCCGATCGTCGAGCAGGTTGCCATGAACGCCGGCACCCTGTTCTAGAGTCGAGGACGTAACATGGCTCTCACCCTCTCGGAGGACCGCCGGCGCGCCGGCGTCGCCACCCTCTCCGACCCGAAGATCCTGGTGCCGGCGATCTGGGACGCGTTCCGCAAGCTCGATCCCAGGGTCATGGTTAAAAACCCGGTGATGTTCGCGGTCGAGGTCGTGGCGACGCTGACCACGGTCTTGTTCATCCGCGACCTGGCGACCGGCGGCGGCGGACTGGGCTTTTCCTTCCAGATCAACCTCTGGCTCTGGTTCACCGTCCTGTTCGCCAACTTCGCCGAAGCGGTCGCCGAAGGCCGCGGCAAGGCGCAGGCGGCGACCTTGCGCAAGGCCAAGACCGACACCGTCGCCAAGCGGCTGACCGATGCGTCCGGCACCAAGTGGGAATCGGTGCCGGCGCCGCGCCTGCAGAAGGGCGACGTGGTGCTGGTCGAGACCGGCGACCTGATCCCGTCCGACGGCGATGTGATCGAGGGTGTGGCCTCGGTCAACGAGGCGGCCATCACCGGTGAATCGGCGCCCGTGATCCGCGAAAGCGGTGGCGATCGCTCGGCCGTGACCGGCGGCACGCAGGTCATCTCCGACTGGATCAAGGTCAGGATCACCGCCCAG
>JAFAKN010000451.1 GCA_019235415.1 Alphaproteobacteria bacterium | reverse complement strand
AATCAGGGGCAACAGGGTCAACAGGGTCAACAGCAGGACGCGCAGGGCGATGGTCCGCCGCCTCCACCGCCGCCGCCACGAAGCCTGGAAGAGATCTTCAACTCGCTCGATCTGAACGGCGACGGCAAGATCACGCGCGACGAATACGAACAGGCGCGGGCGCGACATCAGGGTCCGCCGCCCCCGCGCGGCCAGGGTGGGCAGGGCGGCCAGAGCAGCCAGGGCGGCCCAAGCGGTCAGGGCGGCGACCAAAGCGGTCAGGGGGGCGGCCAGCGACCGGCCGGGCAATGACGGCTCGCCGGCGGCGGGCGGGCGGCACGTGAACCCGTCGCGGATCTTCATCGAGCGGCCGGTCGGCACCTCGCTCTTGATGGTGGCGATCATCCTGGTCGGTGTGATCGCCTACCGGTTCCTGCCGCTGTCGGCCCTGCCTCAGGTCGACTACCCGACGATCCGCGTGCAGACGCTCTATCCGGGCGCCAGCCCGGAGGTGATGACGACGTCGATCACGGCGCCGCTCGAGCGCCAGCTCGGGCAGATGCCCGGGCTCACCCAAATGACGTCGACCAGCTCGGCCGGCGCCTCGTCGATCACCCTGCAGTTCGACCTCTCGCTGCCCCTCGATGTCGCCGAGCAGCAGGTCCAGGCGGCGATCAACGCCGCCAACAACCTGTTGCCCGCCGACCTGCCGACGCCGCCGGTCTACGCCAAGATCAATCCGGCCGATGCGCCGGTGCTGACGCTCGCCGTCACCTCGAAGTCCGAGCCGCTGACCAAGGTGCACGACATGGTCGACGTGCGGCTGGCCCAGAAGATCTCCCAGATGCCGGGCGTCGGCCTGGTCAGCCTCGAGGGCGGCCAGAAGCCCGGCGTGCGCATCCGCGCCAACCCGACGGCGCTGGCCGCCTACGGCCTCAACGTCGACGATCTGCGCACCACCATCACCAACGCCAACGTCAACACACCGAAGGGCAACTTCGACGGCCCCACCCGCTCCTACACCATCAACGCCAACGACCAAGTCACCGATCCGCAGACCTTTCGCGACATCGTCGTCGCCTACCGCAACGGCGCGCCGGTCCGGGTGTCGGACGTCGCCACCGTGTCCGACGCGCAGGAAAACACCCGCATCGTCGCCTGGGTCGACACCACCCAGGCGGTGATCGTGAACGTGCGCCGCCAGCCCGGCGCCAACGTGATCGCCGTCGTCGACAACATCAAGAAGCTGCTGCCGCAGCTGCGCGAGACCCTGCCGAGCTCGATCGACGTCAGCATCGTGACCGACCGCACGGTCACCATCCGCGCCTCGGTGCGCGACGTGCAGATCGAGCTGAGCTTCGCGGTGGCGCTGGTCGTGGCCGTGATCTTCCTGTTTCTCGGCGACTGGCGGGCCACGCTGATCCCCAGCCTGTCGGTACCGCTCTCGCTGGTCGGCACGCTGGCGGTGATGTATCTCGCGGGCTACAGCCTCAACAACCTGTCGATCATGGCGCTCACCATCGCCACCGGCTTCGTGGTCGACGATGCCATCGTCATGATCGAGAATATCGCCCGCTACATCGAACGGGGCGACCCGCCCAAGGAGGCGGCCCTGCTGGGCTCGAGCCAGATCGCCTTCACGGTGGTGTCGCTCACCGTGTCGCTGATCGCCGTGCTGATCCCGCTGTTGTTCATGGGCGACGTGGTGGGGCGGCTGTTCAGCGAGTTCGCCGTGACGCTCGCCGTCACCATCCTGATCTCGGCCGCAGTGTCGCTCAGCCTGGTGCCGATGATGTGCGCGCTGCTGCTGCGCCAGCGCGCTGACCATGCCGCCGTGGCGCAGCACCAGCATGCCGAAGCCGAGGCGCTGGGCGCCCGCTGGTTCGCCTGGCTGATCGCCCTTTACGACCGCTGCCTGGTCGTGGTGTTCCGCCATCAGGCGCTGACGCTCGTGATCGCGGTCGCCACCATCGTGTTCACGGTCGTGCTCTATATCGTGGTGCCCAAGGGCTTCTTCCCGATCCAGGACACCGGCCTGATCCAGGCGGTGACCGAGGCGCCGCAGAGCATCTCTTTCGCCGCCATGAGCGAGCGCCAGCGGGCGCTGGCCGAAGCGATCTTGAACGACCCCGACGTGGAGAGCCTGACATCGTTCGTGGGCGTCGACGGCACCAACCCGACGCTGAACTCGGGCCGCATGCTTATAAACCTCAAGCCGCGCGACGGCCGCACCGCGACGGCGAGCGACATCATCCGCCGCCTGCTGCGCGAGACCGCCGGGGTGCAGGGCATCTCGCTCTACATGCAGCCCGCCCAGGACCTCACCATCGATTCGACGGTGAGCCGCACCCAGTACCAGTTCGTTCTGGAGAGCGCCAAGCCGGACGATTTCGACGTCTGGGTGCCGCGCCTGCTGCAACGCCTGCAGCAGGTGCCGCAGATCGTCGACGTCACCAGCGACCTGCAGGCCAAGGGACTGTCGCTCTACATCAAGGTCGACCGCGACGCCGCGGCCCGCTTCGGCATCACCGCCGCCTCGATCGACAACGTGCTCTACGACGCCTTCGGCCAGCGCATCGTCTCGACGGTCTATACGCAGTCGAACCAGTACCGCGTGATCTACGAGGTCGAACCGTCGATGGCGCGCTCGGTCGAATCGCTCTCGAACCTCTACCTGCCGGGATCGAACAGCAAGCAGGTGCCTCTTTCGGAGGTCGCCACCTTCGAGGAACGCTCGGCGCCGCTGCGCATCGACCGATTGGGCCAGTTCCCGGCCACCACCGTCTCGTTCAACCTGGCACCCGGCGCGTCGCTCGGCGAAGCGGTCGACGCCATCACCGCCGCGGAGCGCGAGATCGGCATGCCGCGCTCGATCTCGACCCAGTTCCAGGGCGCCGCGCTGGCCTTCCAGAAGTCGCTCGACAGCCAGCTGATGCTGATCCTGGCCGCCATCGTCACGGTCTACATCGTGCTGGGTGTGCTCTACGAGAGCTACATCCACCCCATCACCATCCTGTCCACGCTGCCGTCGGCCGGCATCGGCGCCCTGCTGGCCCTGATGATGGCAGGTGACGACCTCACCGTCGTGGCGATCATCGGCATCGTGCTGCTGATCGGCATCGTGAAGAAGAACGCCATCATGATGATCGACTTCGCCCTCGACGCCGAGCGCAACGAGGGCAAGGCGCCGCAGGAGGCGATCCACCAGGCTTGCCTGCTGCGCTTCCGGCCGATCCTCATGACCACGGTGGCGGCGCTGGTCGGCGCGCTGCCGCTGATGGTGGGCAGCGGCACCGGCTCGGAGCTGCGCCATCCGCTCGGACTCACCATCGTCGGCGGTCTGATCGTGAGCCAGGTGCTGACGCTGTTCACCACGCCGGTGATCTATCTCGCCTTCGACCGGCTGGGCCGCCGGGTGCGCGGTCTGCCGCTCGACACCCCGCTCTATCCGCAGCCAACCGGTGGACGCGAGCCCCAGGGCGGCGAGCCGCAGGGCCGCGAGAGCCCGCAGCCATGAACCTGTCGGCCCCCTTCATCAGGCGCCCGGTCGCCACGACCTTGCTGACCATCGGCTTGGCACTGGCGGGCATGGCGGCCTTCATGAAGTTGCCGGTGTCGCCGCTGCCCAAGGTCGACTTCCCGACCATCCAGGTGACGGCGACCCTGCCCGGCGCCTCGCCGGACACCGTCGCCACCAGCGTCGCAACACCGCTCGAGCGGGCGCTGGGCGCGATCGCCGGCGTCACCGAGATCACCTCGCAGAGCACCGTGGGCAACGCTCGCATCACCCTGCAGTTCGACCTGTCGCGCAGCATCGACGGGGCGTCGCGCGACGTGCAGTCGGCGATAAATGCCGCCCGAATGGACATGCCGAGCGACCTGCCGAGCAACCCGCAGTACCGCAAGCTCAACCCGGCCGACGCGCCGGTGCTGGTGATCGCCCTCACCTCCGACACGATCGGCCAGGGCCGGCTGTACGACGCCGCGTCCAACGTGCTGCAGCAGAAGCTGAGCCAGATCAGCGGCGTCGGCCAGGTCGTGCTGGGCGGCGCCTCGCTCCCGGCGGTCCGCATCGAGCTCAACCCGACGACGCTATCGAAGTACCAGATCGGTCTGGAGAGCGTGCGGGCGGCGCTCGCGGCGGCCAACGCCAATTCGCCCAAGGGCGCGCTCGAGATCGGCGACCGTCGCTACCAGATCTATTCCAACGACCAGGCGCGCACCGCGGCCGAGTACCGCTCGCTGGTCATCGCCTGGCGCAACGGGGCGCCGGTGCGGTTGAGCGACGTCGCCGAGGTCATCGACTCGGTCGAGAACATCCGCAACGAGGGCCAGGCCAACGGCAAGCGCTCGGTGCTGACCATCATCTACCTGCAGCCCAATGCCAACGTCATCGAGACCGTCGACCAGATCAAGGAGGTGCTGCCCGAGCTGCAGGCCGCACTGCCCAACGACGTCGACCTGCAGATCGTCGCCGACCGGACGACCACCATCCGCGGCTCGCTCACCGAGGTCCAGCATGCGCTGATGGTCAGCGTGGTGCTGGTCGTGCTGGTGACCTTCGCCTTCCTGCGCTCGGCCCGCGCCGGACTCGTGGCCGCGGTCGCCGTGCCCGTGTCGCTGATGGGCACCTTCGGCGGCATGTACCTCCTGGGCTACAGCCTCAACAACCTGTCGCTGATGGCCATGGCGATCGCCGCCGGGTTCGTCGTCGACGACGCCATCATCGTGCTGGAAAACATCTCGCGGCACATGGAAGAGGGCATGCCGCGCATCCCGGCGGCGCTGCAGGGCGCGCGCGAAGTCGGCTTCACCGTGATCTCGATGAGCCTGTCGCTGATCGCCGTGTTCCTTCCCATCCTGCTGATGGGCGGCATCGTCGGCCGGCTGTTCCGCGAGTTCGCCGTGACGCTCACCATCGCCATCCTGATCTCGATGGTGGTGTCGCTCACCACGACCCCCATGATGTGCGCCTACGTGCTGCGGCCCGAGGTCGAGCGCGAGCCGGGTCTCTTCTTCCGCCTCAGCGAGCGCTCGTTCGATGGCCTGCAGCGCTTCTACGGGGCCAGCCTCGGGCTCGTGCTGCGCCATCCGCTGATCACCATCCTGGTGTTCCTGGCGACGGTCATCCTGAACGTCAATCTCTACGTCAACATCCCCAAGGGCTTCTTCCCGCAGCAGGACACCGGCCGCATCATCGCCGGCATCCGCGCCGACCAGGCGATCTCCTTCCAGGCGATGCGCCGCAAGTTCCGGCAGTTCATGCAGATCGTCCGCGACGACCCCGACGTCGAGAGCGTCGCGGGCTTCACCGGCGGCTACTCGACCAACTCCGGCTTCATGTTCGCCTCGCTGAAACCGTTGGGCGAGCGCAAGATTTCGGCCGACAAGGTGATCGAGCGGCTGCGGCCCAAGCTCGCCCAGGTGACCGGCGCCAACCTCTTCATGCAGGCGGTCCAGGACATCCGGGTCGGCGGCCGGCAGAGCAACTCGCAGTACCAGTTCACCCTGCAATCCGATTCGCTGCCGGAACTCTACGCCTGGGGGCCGAAGCTCCTCGAAGCCCTGCGCAAGGATCAGTCGGTGATCACCGACGTCGATTCGGACCAGCAGCAGAACGGCCTGCAGGTCAACCTCGCGATCGATCGCGACGCGGCGGCGCGGCTCGGCGTCAACACCCGCAGCATCTCGGCGACGCTCTATGACGCGTTCGGCCAGCGCCAGGTCTCGACCATCTACAACGCGCTGAACCAATATCACGTGGTGATGGAGGTCTCGCCGGAATACTGGGAGAACCCCGAGGGACTGAAGGACATCTATGTCAGCACCTCGGGCGGAGCGATCAGCGGCGCGCAGGCGACCGGCGCCATCGTGTCGACCCAGCCGGTCGCCGCCGGGTCGACAGATCCCAGCCAGGCGGTGCGCAACCAGCTCACCAACTCGATCGCCGTCGCGGGTCGCGGCACGGCCTCGACGGCGTCCGCCGTCAGCACCTCGCCGGAAACCATGATCCCCCTGCAGCAGGTGACGCGGTACGAGTTCGGCAACACGCCGCTTGCGGTCAACCACCAGGGGCTGTTCGTGGCCAGCACCATCTCGTTCAACCTGGCGCCGGGCAAGACGCTGAGCGACGCGGTCGCCTACGTCAACGACACCATGCGCGAGATCGGCCTGCCGTCGACCATCCACGGCTCGTTCCAAGGCACGGCGGCGGCTTTCCAAGAGTCGCTCGGCAACCAGCTCCTGCTGGTGCTTGCGGCACTCGCTGCCGTGTATATCGTGCTCGGCATCCTGTACGAGAGCTACATCCATCCGCTGACCATCCTGTCGACCCTGCCGTCGGCGGGCATCGGCGCCCTGTTGGCGCTCAAGGTGACCAACTTCGAGCTCAGCATCATCGCCATGATCGGCGTGCTGCTCCTGATCGGCATCGTGAAGAAGAACGCCATCATGATGATCGACGTCGCCCTCGAGCGCGAGCGCGGCCAGGGTCTCGATCCGCGCGAGGCGATCCATCAGGCCGCCGTGCTGCGATTCCGGCCGATCCTGATGACCACCATGGCCGCGATGCTCGGCGCGCTGCCGTTGGCGCTGGGCTTCGGCGACGGTGCCGAATTGCGCCAGCCGCTCGGCATCTCCATCATCGGCGGCTTGTTCGTGAGCCAGATCCTCACGCTCTATACGACGCCGGTGGTCTACCTCTACCTCGACCGCTTTCGCCGCCGCGAGCGCGACCGGCCGAGCCGCATCGCCCGCGCGCTGGGCAGCGCCGGACCTGCCCCGGCATGATGATTGTCCTGCGGGGCGGCCTGGCCGTGGGCGCCGCTGTCGGCCTGTCGGCCTGCACGGTCGGCCCCAACTACCAGCGGCCGCCGCCGGCCGATCCGCCGCCGCTCGCCTTCAAGGAGACGACCGGGCCGGTGATCGGCGCCGCCGCCGACTTCCGCCCCGCCCTGCCGCGCGACACGATTGATCGTGGGCCGTGGTGGACCATGTACGGCGACCCGGTGCTCGACGGCATCGCGCCGATGATCGACATCTCCAACCAGACGCTGATCCAGGCGGAGGCCAACTATCGCGTGGCCCGCGCGCTGGTGCGCCAGGACGCATCGGGCCTCTATCCAACGGTGACCGCCACCGCTCAGTTCACCCAGTCGGGCCGGGGCAGCAGCGCCAGCGGCAGCAGCACGACCAACGCCGGCGGCTTCGTCACGGCTGGCACCGGCAGCAGCCTCAGCCAGTTCAGCACCGGGCCGCAACTTGCCTGGCCAATCGACGTGTGGGGTCGGATCCGCCGCCAGATCGAAGCCGATTCGGCATCGGCCCAGGCGAGCGCCTCCGATCTCGCCAACGCGCGCCTGTCGGCGCAATCGAGCCTGGCCACCGACTACTTCTCGATGCGCAATGCCGAGCAGCAGATCAAGCTCTACCAGGACACTGTGGCGGCCTACACCCGCTCGCTGCAGATCGTCGACAACCAGGTCAACGCCGGCATCGCCTCAGGGCTGGACCTCGCCCAGGCGCGCACCCAGCTCGAGCAGGCGCGCGCGCTCTTGATCGGCGCCAACATCAACCGTGCCACCTTCGAGCACGCGATTGCCGTGCAGGTCGGCAAGGCACCGGCCGAGTTCAGCATCGAGCCGGGCCCGCCGCCGCCCGACGTGCCGACGCTCGATGGCGGCGTCCCCACCGCCCTGCTCGAGCGGCGGCCCGACATCGCCGCGGCCGAGCGGCTGATGGCGTCGGCCAACGCCCAGATCGGCGTGGCGCAAGCGGCCTTCTATCCGTCCTTCACCCTCAACGCGTCCATGAGCTTCATCAGCGGCGGCCTGGGAGCGCTGCTGCAGCTCAGCAATGCCGTATGGTCGGTCGGCCCGCAGATGGCTGCCACCCTGATCGACGGCGGTGCGCTGAAGGCGCAGGTCGAGAGCGCACGCGCCAAATACGATTCCCAGGTCGCGGGCTACCGGCAGACCATCCTGGTCGCGTTCCAGCAGGTCGAGGATGCGTTGGTCCAGCAGCGCGTGCTGATCCAGCAGGAGCAGGTGCAGCGCGCCGCCGTCGCCGCCGCCGAGGAGGCCGTTACCCTGTCGCTCAACCAGTACACCCAGGGAACGATCGCCTACACCACCGTGGTGACGAGCCAGACCGCCGCGCTGACGGCCCAGCAGACCCTGCTGAGCATTCGTCTCAGCCGCCTCACGGCCAGCGCCAACCTGGTGATCGCGCTGGGCGGCGGCTGGAACGACACCGACATGCCCGCGCCCTACGCGATCGGCGGCATCAACCAAGCCCCGCAGCCGCCCATGCCGACAACGCAAAGCCTCGGCGCCACCAACAAGCCCTGGTGGAAGTTCTGGGGGCGGTAGCTGGGGGCGCGCCGATTGCCGGCCCTGTCATCGCGAGTTCACACGTCGTCATCCCGAGCGTAAGCAAGGGATCCTTCCTGTCGCCCAAGGATCCCTCGCTGCGCTCGGGAGGACAGCGTCGTCCTCTTTGGGACCGCGCTCTCGTCCGCATCATGATCATGAGCGGGCGGGACGCCGGCGGTCCTATTCGAACCTGATCCTCGTCCGCTTGATGGTCCCTTCAATCCAACTTCAGCAGCTCGTCGCCAAACGGCCCGCGGCGAATGAAGCGCCTTAACGCGCGATACGGGATGATGACCGGATCACGCGCCAACAGGCGGCAATTGGTTGGCCGGCCGATCGGCCAGGAGTCGTCCAAGATGAAGGCAAGGCCGGTCAGGGTCAGATAGTACCGGGCGGGCAGGCCCCAGCGCGCCATCTGGTGCGCCGTACGGTTGCAGCCGTCGGTGGGCTAATGGTCGTGCTCTCTCGCCGGGATGGCGGCCGTGGCCCACCGTTCGGACACTGCCGAGATGCGTGCGTGCATGCCGTAGTATTTGGCGAATATGGCGCCGTCCTTATCCTCCCAGAAGTGGGACCAGAATCGGGAGTAGTCGGTTGTTTCGTCGTCAGAGCCAGCGTCAGCCCGAGCAAGACAGGCCGTGGAAGCCGCGATCGACAGTGTCAGGATCGCCGCCGCGGCCCGGATGGCTAGGCGCATAGCCTTGACCATGCTCAACGCTGCCTCAGGAGCTCGTCCGTCAAGGGGCCCGGGATCATGAACGCCTCGAGCTCTCGATACGGAATGATCAGCGGATTGGCCAGACTTCTTTGGAGCGAGCAGTAGCTGTTGTCGGCGGTCGATCCGAACGTCGTGGTGTGCACGGCAAGTCCGTTGAAAGTGAGGTAAAGAACGAGATCCTCGTAGCCTCGATTCTCCGCCTCGCGACACCGCCGCACGCGCGGGTCCTTGCTGGCGGCAGTCTGCTTGCCGACCAGCACGGACTTGTGCGTCAAGAGCGCCACGAATTTTGCGTTGGCCTCGTGATCGCAAACTCGCAACAGAGGGCCAAATTGAAACAGATAGTTCCTCGGCTGATAAAGGCCGGGCTTGTCGACGGTGAACTCGACTTCCCCATAACCGACATGGCTGTCGGGGCATTTTTCCATTCCGAACATCCGCTTGGCCGCGAGATCGAAAGACAATCCGCGGATAATCGCCCAGGTACCGGTTCCACCGCTCCGCACGTAGCCCAAGTCGACGACGCTCATCAGGGTCGTCGACGCATAGGTCAGCCCGACGTCGGTCTGGATCACGGGCGGATCATGAACCTCGGGCGATCGCTTGACCCGCGCGGTTTCGTTCCCCTCATCAAGGTCGCGGCCGACGTCGCGGGAATACAGCAGGATGCCACCATGGACCGTGTCGAGCAGGTCGTTCGATGTAGCTCACAAAGCCACTCGACGCATAGGTAAGCTCGATGTCGCTCTGCAGGGGCAGAGGCGAGTAAGACGGAAGCCCTCGTAGGGCTCGCGCCGCATTCTCGCGGGCCCACATACTGTTGAACGCATCTCCCTCTGCGATCGCCGCGCCATGGGCCACCTCGAAAAACTTGTTGGCGGCAGCCACGCTTTGCCGGTTGGCCATCCAGGTAATGCGCGGCATGCGCATGCCGGTTTTCTCGTCTACGAGCAGACGCCATCGCACACCATTGGCCAAGACGCGCTCGGGCTCCTCTGCAGATACTGCCAAGATGCGCGCATGCCGGTCGTAATACCTGCCGAACTTGGCGCCCTCCTTCAGATCCCAGAACGTGAAGTTGTGAGATATTTCGTCTTCAGAGTCGGCATCGGCGCGGGCAAGACAGGCGGTGGAAGCGGCTATCGACAATATGAGGATTGCCGCTGCGGCCTGGAAGGCTAGGCGCATGGCCTTGACCATGCTCAATGCAGCCTCAAGAGCTCATTGCTCAAGGGGCCCGGGATCATGAACGGCTCGAGCTCCCGATATGGAATGATCAGCGGATTGACCGGACTTCTCTTGGTCGTGCAGTAGCCGCTGTCGGCGGACGATCCGTGTCGCGAGGCGGAGAGTCGACGCTACGAGGACCTCGTTCTTTACCTCACTTTCAAGGGACTTGCCGTGCACAACACGACGTACGCATCAGGAGCGCTACGAACTTCGCATTGGCCTCGAGATCGCAGATCCGCAACAAGGGGCCAAATTGAAACAGATAATTCCGCGGCTGATAAAGGCCGGGCTTGTCTACGGTGAACTCGACCTCCCCATAGCCGACACGGCTGTCGGGACATTTTTCCATGCCGAACATCCGCTTGGCCGCGAGATCGAAAGACAACCCGCGAACAATTCCCCAGGTACTGGTTCCAGCGCTCGGCATGTAGCCCAAGTCGACGACGCTCATCAGGGTCGGTGACGCATAGGTCAGCCCGACGTCGGTCTGGATCACAGGATGATCGTACTCGACCTTAGGCCATCCCTTAGTCCGCGCGATCTCGTTCCCCAATTCAAGCTCGCGACCAGCCTCGCGGGAGAACAGCAGGATGCCGCCCTGGACCTGTCGAGTATGTCGTTCGCTGTCCGCACCCTTCGGAGGTCCGGCATCCAGGTTATGCGCGGCATGGCGAGCCCCGTCCCGACGTCGAGGTGCAAGCGCCAGGAGACGCCATTGGGCAGCCTTTGCTCGCGGCCTAGTTCGACGCGCGCATTCTTTTTGTAGTAGGCAGCCCACGTCGCCTCGTCTTCTTTCACGTGGTAGGGCACGTCCCAGTCCCAGAAGGTCGCGTGACCGGCCGACGCGGCGGACGCGATGAGGGCAAGGGCCAGAGCCGCTAGCGTCAAATGGAAAGGGACGTGTTGGAACACAGCGCGACCTCATTCGCTCAAGTGCCGTTGGCTGTCTTTCAATCCAGCTTGAGGAGTTCGTCTCCAAGCGGCCCGTGGCGGATGAAACGCCGCAATGCACGGTACGGGATGACGACGGGATCGCCGGCCGACAGGCGGCAGTTGGTTGGCCGGCCGACCGGCCAAGCGTCATCCAGGACGAAGGCAAGGCCGACTGGGGTCAGATAGTACCAGGCGGGGAGGCCCCATCGCGCCAACTGGTGCGCTGCACGGTTGCAGCCGTCGACGGGTTGATGGTCATGCTCCTTCGCGGGGATAGCAGCTGAGGCCCACCGCTTGACAACAGCGTCAAGAGCATCAAATGCGGCATCGTCGCAAACCGCGAATGGCGGAGTGGAGTTGATCGGGATGGTGAACCGCTCACCATGGCCGTTGTACCCATACCTTGCCGGGCACAAGCCGAATTCGTAGCTACTACCCCTCTTTATGTCGAAGACCCGAACGCCACCTCTCCAAGAAAAGTGTTTCTCGCTCGTTTCCTCGTGGCCAAGGTCGATGTAGCTCACAAAAGCACTCGATGCATATGTAAGCTCGATGTCGCTTTGCAAGCGCAGAGGCAAGTAAGGCGGCAGACCCCGTAAGGCTCGCGCCGTATTCTCGTGAACCCACATCCTGTTGAACACGTCTCCCTCTGCGATCGCCGCGCCGTGTGCCATCTCGAGGAACCGGTTGGCGGCGACCATGCTCTGCTGGTTGGGCATCCAGGTAATGTGCGGCATGCGCATGCCGGTCTTTTCGTCGACCAGCAGTCGCCATCGCACACCATTGGCCAAGATGCGCTCGGGCTCTCCTGCCGACTCTGCCGAGATGCGCGCCTGCATGTCGTAATACCTGCCGAACTTGGCGCCTTCCTTCAAATCCCAGAAGCTGAAGGGGTACGTTATTTCGTCTTCAGAGTCGGCATCAGCCCGGGCAAGACAGGCGGTGGAAGCGGCGATCGACAATATGAGGATCGCCGTTGCCATTCGCGTTATATGGCGCACGAAGGCCGGCATCCTCACCGCCCTCTTGCACGATCGTATTTGTTCGGATCGCCCAAGAACATATACGGCAGATAGGCTTGCAGCTCCTCCCACTGCTTCAACTCGTCCAACGCTTTCTCCCTTGCTTTCTTCTCTCTGTCCTCTTGCTCTTCCTTCCTCCGTTCTTTGGGCGCGTCGGTCTTTCCACGATAATTTGCCGATTCGCTTTGCGCCCGCTGTTCGATGTTTTCGTAGGTGGGACCGCTGCCAGACAACCAGTTGGCCACTCTTCCTGGACCAAATTGATAGGCCGCCACCGCCATCGGCCAATATCCGAACGTGCGGTACTGCTGCGCGAGGTAGGCAGCGCCTGCGTCGATTTGCGCCGCTGCGCCGGCTCTCGCGAAGGTCGCGGGATCAACGCCGACGCTCCTCAAAGCATCCGGATACATTTGCGGGATGCCAACAGGCCCGCCGGTGGCATTGCCATTCCTATCGACGCCCTGGTTCTTGAAGTCGGATTCCCGGTGAAAGAGGCGTGCAAGCAACTCAGGCGGGATGCCACGTTGCCGCTGCCTCGATGTGATCGACATAGCTGGGATTTATGCGCCTCACATAGGCTTGCCAGTCCGCCGGCAAGGGCGCTTGGATTTTGCTTCCGGGAGCCGGGTTGGGCGCGGGCTGACGAAGCATGGAGTCCCAGATCGCAGCTCTCTGCTCACGCCTGGGCTTGTAGAGGAAGGCTTCGTTCAACGCGTGCGCGCGTCGGCTTTCCTCTAGGTCCGTGATCTGTTCTCCCTCTATTTGCGCCCTGATCGGCGATGTCCGGTTCCCGCTCGCACCCGGCTTGGCTTGCGCGGGGGGCGCCGGCCGCGCAGGCGGTGGCGTACGTTGGCCCTGCGGCACCCGCTGCGCTTCCTGCACATCGCCGCTGCCTGCATTGGCGAGAATGAAATTGGGATCCGCGGCCGGTTGGCCTGACTGTGTCGACACGATGCCGGTCGCTGGCTTGCCCGCTTGTGTGCCGGATGCATCCTGAGGCCAGGCGGCACCTGCATTCACATCCTGCGGTGCCTCGTCCGGTGGCTGTAGCCAGGTGGTCCTGGCGCTTGCGGCCACGCTGGCTGCGAAGGGGCATTCCGCGCGGGGGCGGCGCCCATCGTCGGAGAGAGGCCGACCGGTCTGATCAGCGGCGCATAGGGGACGATGCGCTGGCCGGTGCGCGGGTCGAAGGCGTCCGGGACGGTCGGCAGCGGCATCGCCAACAGGTTGCTCAGCCACTCCGGAAGCTCGTAAGGAGCAGACTGGGCAAAGCCACCGGGACCCGATGCCGGCGAACCGATGCCGGGCCAAGTCGGTGTTTGGTCCGAACCGGGCCCGGACTCATCCTGGCCGGTCGGGCCATTCTCCTTGACGTTGAAGCCGGGGATCTGCCCCCGGCGGTCGTCGTCCTGGGGGTCGACGCGAAAGCCCGGGACCGCGTCCTGCGGTTTGACGTTGAAGCCGGGCACCTTGGTTCGCGAGAAGGGAGTGAACATGAGGGGGCTCCACGGCGCGGGTCGAATCTGTGCGGGCCAGGCAAGACCACCCGGACTGGATGGCGGCACGCCGATGCCCGGCCAAGTCGGGGCTCGGTCCGAACCAGGCCCGGACCCGTCCTGGCTGGTCGGGCCATTGTCCTTGACGTTGAAGCCGAGGATTTGCTCCTGCGGTTCGAATTCCTCGGGTCGAGGCGAAAGCCCGGCACCTCGACCTGCGGTCTGACGTTGAAGCCGGGCACCTTTGTTCGCGAGATGGGAGTGAACATGAGGGGTCTCCACGACGCTGGTCGGATCTGCTCAAGCTGCCCTTCAGGTTGCGCAAGGGCGGTCGTGCGATCTATATAAGCTATTCTTACGGAATAGTCAAGTTATGGTGGATGAATTTACTTAAGGATGCCACAATCCCGGCCTGGACACGTACAGGAGCAGTTCTTCCGGAGCAACGTATCAACGGTTGTGTCGGTTCGTGGCCTATTGATGCTGGGGTCGTTCGGTGCAAGGCCGGACCGCAACGCTACCAACGCCGACGACGCAGGGCCTGCTCTGTCATCCCGCGCGGAGCGAGGGACCTTTGAGGCAACAGGAAAGGTCCCTCGCTGACGCTCGGGATGACAAGGTCGTCGTCTTCCGGACCGCGGTCGCGCTACTCCAGCTTGATCTTCGTGCGCTCGATGAACGCCTGCCAGCGGGCGATCTCGGCGCGGATGGTGGCCATGAAGGCGTCCGGGGTGCCGCCGACCGCGAGGACGCCGTCCTCGGCCAGGCGGCTCGACACCTCAGGGCTCTTAAGCACTGCGTCGAGCTCGCTGTTCATGCGCTTAACGACCTCGGCCGGGACGCCCTTGGCGGCGATCATGCCGTGCCACAGGCTGAAGTCGAGCGTCGGATAACCCTGCTCGCCATACGACGGGATGTTCGGCGCCGCCGCCAACCGCTTGGTCGAGCTTGTAGCCAGCCCGCGCACCTGGCCGTTCTTGAGATAGGGCAGCATGGTCGTGCTGCCGCCGGTCAGCATCTGGAGGTTGCCGGCCAAAAGGTCGGCGAGCGCCGGCGCGGTGCCGCGATAGGGCACGTGGGTGACGTCGATGCCGGCGGCGTCGAGGAAGAATTCCGTCCCGAGATGCGCCAGCCCGCCCGGCCCGCTCGAGCCGTAGCTGAGCTTGCCCGGCTGGCGGCGGCAGAGCGCGACCAGCTCGGCCAAGGTGCGCGCCGGCACCGCGGGATTGACGGTGAGCACGGTCGGCTCGTCGGTGAACTGGCCGATCGCCACGATGTCGTTCAGCGAATCGAACGACGGCTTGTGCAGGATCGAGTTTATGGCGTAGCTGCCGGAGATGGCGAGATAGGTATAGCCGTCGGCCGGCGCCTTTAGGGCGGCCTCGGCGCCGAGATTGCCGCCGGCGCCCGGCTTGTTGTCGACGATCATGGTCTGGCCGAGCCGCGCGCCGAGCTTTTCCGCGATCAGCCGGCTGGTGAAGTCCGAGCCGCCGCCCGGCGCGAACGGCGCCACGAGCTTGATCGGGCGTGACGGCCAGGTGTCGGCGGCGGCCTCCTTGGCCAGCCCCAGCGCCGCGGCGCTTGCCAGCAGCGGCCGCCGTCCGATCATGCCATCGGCCATGGCACGCGGATCTCCTGCAACGGCACGTGCTGCTGGGCGGCGTGCATGTCGGTCTCGCCGATGCCGCCCTGGGCGCGCGGCCGCGGCAGCGTGATCTTCACGGCGTTGACCAGGTCGAAGAAGCCGAAGGTGATGATGGCCTGGGTCGGAACGTTGTAGAGCTCGGAGATCAGCTCCTTGGTGATCACGCCGCTCTGCTTCACCGCCTCGAAGTCCTCGTGGGACTTGAAGACGATGTCGAGGGTGATCTCGAACGGCCCGGCATTCTTGCTGCGGATCACCTTGGCGATGTCGCGCAGCGGCGTTGGCTGCAGGGCCATGCCTAAAACACCTCCTCGTAGCGGATCGGGAACAGGGCCGTCGGATCGTCGACCTTCATCAGGTGATAGACGTTGAACGCGCACGCCTGGCCGAGCGG
>JAFAKN010000450.1 GCA_019235415.1 Alphaproteobacteria bacterium | reverse complement strand
CGAGCCATTCGATCTCGACGCCGGGATTGGCGGCCTTGAACTCGGCCCACTCCGTCTTGAACAGCTCCTGCTGGTCGGCGATGTTCCAGGTGAGGACGCTAAGCTTCTTGTTCGACTGCGCCCGCAGGTAGGCAGGCGCCGCCAAGGTTCCGGCGCCGGCGAGTGCCGCCTTCACGAGCGTACGGCGTTTCATTGGTTCCCTCCTCTGTTTTCAGAACCTTAGCGCGATCTCGCGGCCTTCCGCCACGGCGTGCTCGGCCTGGTAGTGTCCTAATTTGAATATGGGAAGGCACCGTCCACGTCTTCGACCTAGAAGGCCATCCCAAGGCCACCAGGGCCTATGCGTTGTCATCGCCGGTTGCGGGAAGCGACCGCAGGCGGTTCTATGCCGTGCTGCACTTGGGCGGTATCCGCTCGCCGCTGGACGCGGTGCGGGCAGCGATCGTGGCTGAGCGGAAAGATATCCCATGACGAAGAAAATCGGGGTGGCGGTCGCGCTTCTCGCCTTCTCAAGCGCTTCGGCAATTGCCCAAAATCCAGTGACGCCATTCACCGATGTCGATGGTGTCCCGAAGCGGGAGTATCTTCAGATCGCAGTCTGCTATGGTGGCCTAACGTGCCGTGGAACTTGCGATATTTTGAATACTCAAGACGGCTCGAAGATGTCTTGCGATGCGTGGTTTGCTCGCTATTGCCCTAAATCTCTGAACAGCGAGCACTGCAGGAAGTTCGACGAAGAAGTAGGGACGGCAATCGTCGCTGACTAGTAGAGTGCTTCAAACTAGGACACCTACCCTCGGCCTGCCGCTCTCGAAGACGCGCGCCCCGACGCGGGCGACCATGTCCGAAAACCGCCAGACCGGAGCCGATGCCCTCGCCATTGTCTCGTGCACCAAGGAGACCTCCATGGCGACCGTCAGAAAAGAAATATCGATCGGCACGGCGCCGGCCCGAGTGTGGCAGGCGGTGCGCGACTTCGGTGCGGTGCACACCAAGGTCGCACCGGGATTCCTGACCGATCTCAGGATGGACAAGGGCGATCGCGTCGTCACGTTCTTCAACGGACTCGTGGCCCGCGAGAGGTTGGTGACCGTCGACGATGAAGGCTGTCGCCTGGTGTACGCCGTGGTCGAGGGACGGCCGCAGCACTACAACGCCGCGGTCGAGGTCCGGCCCGAGGGCGGCGGCAGCCGCATCGTGTGGACGATCGACATCCTGCCCGACGACCTGGCGCCAGCGATCGAAGCGATGATGGGCGAAGCGGCCAAGGCGATGGCCAAGACGCTGGTGTAGCAGCTCATCGGAGCGCGGACCTCCCGATCCGCTCATGACCATGATGCGGACCAGGAGGTCCGCGCTCCATCATCGCCCCTTGAGGTGCCGCGGGCCAAGCCTGTATGAGCAGGACATGGCCATCTCCGTCCGCGACATCGACCATCTCAGACTGACGCTGATCGACCCGCAGACAGCGGCGTCTCGCCTGCAGCAGCTCGGCTTCACCCTCACCCCAGAGGAGGTCGAGCCGCGCTGCGTCTGCTTCCAGCCGGCGCTCGACGACGTGCCGAACTACCTCGAGCTCCTGCAGGGCGACCCGCCCGGTCTCTCGCTCGCCCTCAACGTCAGCGAGCTCGACGGCGAGGAGCGCATTTACGGCTGGGAGACCGAGGACGGCGCGCTAATCGAAGCGCGGGAGATCGTCGGAGGCATCGAAGGTCCTCTGCCCTGGTTCGCGGTCCGACAGGAGACCCCTGATGCGTTCATGGAACCGGAATGGATCGTCCATCCCAACGGCGCGCTCGGCCTCACGGCGATCCACGTCGTCGCCGAGAATCCGCGCCAGCTTGCCAGCGAGCTGAAGCACGCCTGGGGCGCCGAGATGGAGGAGGTCTTCGACGGCTGCATGGTGGTGAAGACCGGTGCGCTGGAGCTGCTGGTGTGGGCATCGGCGGCCTACCAGCTCGAGTACCAGGCTCTGGAGGTCACAGCGCCTACAACCTTGCCGACCGTCGTCGGCATCACCGTGGCGATCGATCGGCCGCGTCCGCTGCAGGCCCTGCTGCGGGCCAACAATGTGCCCTTCGCGCTGGCCGAAGGCGACCGGGTCCTGGTCGCCGAGGAGCACGTGGCCGGCCTGATGGTCGAGTTCCTGCCGCAGACCTGAGACGCACGGGGGCATCGTGATGGGGGCCGCGCGATCACCAGGTCATGCGCACGCCGGCGGTGAGCGCGTGGCTGCTGTCCTGGTTGGAGATGTTGCCCTCGTAGCGCAGGTAGAGCGACGTGGTGTCGGCGATGGCGGTGTTGGCGGCCAGCCCGACGACGGCGCTGTCGCGCTGCGGGCTCACGCCATAGGTCGTGAACGGTGAGGCTGGTGCGCCCACGAACGAGGCGACCACCGGCCGGCTGGTGTCGGCATATTCGTGGGCCCAACCCAGCCGCAGCTGCGCATTGAGCTTGTCCCGCCAGCCGAGGTTCATGCCGCCGCCGAGCTGCGCGCCGAGCACCGTCCTGAGCGACGTCGTGGTCTGCGCCGCCACGTTCAGGCTGAGCGACTGCGCGCCGCCTTCGGTAAAGCCGTTCTGCGTGCCGGTGAATCCTTGGAGGCGGGCGAACGGCGTGACGAAGGCGTCGGCCGCGGTGCCGATGTCGAAGCGATAGCCGCCTTCCAGCTGGCCGTAGACCTGGTTGGCGCCGGTCTGCCCGGTTGCCGTCCGCGCCGCCAGGCCCGGGATGACGATGCTGCGCGACAGGCGCTCGGCGCTGTAGGCGTAGCCCACCACGCCGTCGAGATAGAGCGCGTCCTGCGCAAAGCCCCCGTACAGGCCGGCCAGGACGGTGTCGGTGAAGCCCTGCCCCGAGAAGCCCGATACCCACTGCGAGCCGCCGCTGTAGCCCACCGTCACGCCCACGCGCGTGCCGTCGCCGACGAGCCGGTCGATGCCCGCTGCAATGCCGTCGAGGTTGTAGGTTACGCCGCCCACCGGCTGGCCCGCTCCCACCGTGCCCAGGCCGCCGAGCCCACCACCCCAGACACCCCACTTCGCTGGTTCGGTCGTGTCGCACGCCACGTCGCAGGCTTCGGCCAGCGCCACCTTGTTCGAGCCGCGGTTGGCACCGCTTGCCTGGGACAGGAAGTTGTTCATGAACAGCTGCGCGCCCTGCACCATCGAATTGGAGAAGCCCGAGTAGTTCGTGCCCGAAAGCGACGTCAGGATCGCCGGGATCTGCGACGGGCTGAGATTGGCGAGCGTGGTCAGCACCGTGGCGTAGTCGCCGTTCGCCGAGTACACCGAGCCATCGAGCGCCCAACCCACGGCCGCCTGCAGCGGCGTTTGGGCGGCGGCGAGGAAGCCGTTGATGGTCAGATTGAGGTAGACGTTGTTGGCGTCGTAGGTGAAAGACGGCTGCAGGAACGGCGAGCCCAGCGTGGCGACGTAAGAAGAGTAGGCGCCGCTGAGGCCGCCGGTGGTGGTGAGCAAGGTGTAAGTGGTGCGCGGCGCGGAGACGCCGGGCTGCCCTGTGACCGCAAGCGTTCCACCCTGGATCACGGCGCTACCGTTGACGGCGATCCGGCTGGCCTGGCCCGCAGAATTGACCTGCGTCTGGAACGTGCTCCCCGCGGTCTGCGTGTAGCTGCCGTTGATCGTGAGGGTGCCGATCGAGTTGCCGGGTGCGATCGTGCCGGCGTTCGTCACGTTTCCGGTAATGCTGCCGCTGCCGCCGAGGAAGCCCGAAGAGAACAGGTTGCCGAGCAGCTGCCCGTTGTTGATCAGCGTGCCCTGGCTGACCAGGGTTGCCCCGCCCAACGACTGGAAGGTACCGGTATTGCTGAACGTCGCACCCGGCGCGACGCTGTAGCCGCCGGTGCTGGTCATCGTGCCGCCGAGGAACAGGCTGCCCAGGATCGAGCCTGTGAGATTGAGCGTCGCGCCCGGCACGACCGTCGTACCGCCGGTGTAGGTGTTGACGCCGCCGAGCGTCTGCGTGCCGCCGGCGATGGTCAGGCTGCCGCCCGCACCGCCGAAGGCGCCGCCGTCGGCGATGGTGCCGGAGAACAGGCCGTTGGCGTTGCCGATGGCAAGGTTCTGACCGCCGAGATTGACCTGGCCCGAGCCCGACAATGCCTGGATGCCGACTGACGACGCAGCGCCGGAAACGTCGAAGACCGCGTTGTTCACCACGCCCGTAGAACTGGCGATGCTGCCTGCGCCCACGACGTTGAGCTGCCCGCCGGAAATCGTCGTCGGGCCCGTGTAGGACGAGGTTCCGTTGATGGTGAGCGTGCCCGTGCCGGACTTCTCCAAGGACCGCGAAGCGTAGACGCCGTTGGTGAGGAACGACGCGTCGGGTGCCGAATCGTTGTTGGCCTGGCCGTACTTCAGGGTCGTCGCGGTGGCGAAATAGCTGGTCACGTCGTAAAGGGCCCAAATGCCGCGCCCGAACAAGCTGATCGCCAGCACGTCGACAGCGGGGTTGTAAGCCAACCTGTTGACGATCGTATTGGGCAGAAAGCGGCCGAACGGCGCCCAGCCGGTCGGCATGCCGGTGCCGCTGTCGCAGCAGTTGGCGACGGCGATGGGGCTGAGAGAACTGAAGTTGTTGGGAGCGTCCTTGTAGAGACCGTTGATACCGCCGACCAACAGGGCATTCACGCCGTTGTTGCTGATGAACTCCACCGCATTCGGGCGGCCGACGTTGAGGCCGATGCTCGGGTTGGTCAGGTTCGCCGTCAGGTTCGTGAACCCAATGCCGGAATTGTTGCTGCCCCACAGATTGACGCCGTCTGCGACGAAGAAGCGGCCAGTATTGGTATTGTCGAAGGCGCTGCGCGGATCGAGCACGAGGCTGGTGGGCGCCCCCCCGTTGACGGGCGCAGCGCTATAGGCCGCGAGCTGTCGCAGCGAGCCCGCCAAGGCCGTCGTGCTGATATAGAGCTGCCCTGTGCCATCGTTGCTGTTGGAACCTGCCAGCAGGACGTTGGGGCTCCTGGTGGTGCCGTAGGCGAGGGCGGTTATTCCCGAATTCGAGCCAATCTGCCCGACCGCCTGGCCGACATTCGTCAGCGGGGCTGGGTTGGTCGGGTCGAAGAGAAGATCGTCCCTCGTCACGTACACGTAGTTGGTGCCGAGCGCGATCCGCGTCGGGTCGTTCCTGTTGAGCAGAAAAAGGCTGCCCATCGGCAACTTGCTCGCGGCGGCTGAAAAGTCATTCGCGGCGAAGTTGATGATCGGCGTGGTTGCTGTGGGTTGGCCGTTGAATCTCTCAATGGGGGCGCCCACCGTGTTGCCTTGTGCATCCACGGTCGTGCGCTTCAGATCACCGAAATTCTGAAACGACGTGTAGAGAAAGCTCTGCCCCTGCCCGCGGTTCGTGATGTCGTTGATCGCCGCGAAAACGCCATCGCCGCCCTCGATCGGTCGGGACTGCGAACCTCCCGACACTGTCTGAAAGGACGTTCCGTTGTCTTGAGCCGCGACCAGCAGGCGCTTGCTGACGGCGTCATAGGCCACGCCATAGGCCTCGCGAAGCGAAAGCCCGCTGGTGTTCAGCCCGCTCCAGCCGCCGGCGGCGCTCGTGGGGTTGCTGCGCACGTAGATGCCGCCGTCGCTGAGGAGGATGAGGTTGCCCGAGGCATCGAAGGCGAGGCTGCGCGAATCGGCGTGAGCCGTCGAGCCGTTGGCCGCGCCGGCATTTACAATGGGCTGGATGTCCGGCGGGCTCCCTGCCTGCAAGGTCACACGGTAGGCGGAAACCGTGAATGGAGCGTTGTTGATCGCATCGCCGGAGACGTAAACGACATTGGGGTTGCTCCTGTCGACGGCGACCGCGAGGTTGACGTTCGCCTGGGAGGAACCGACGTTGACAGGAACGCGATTCCCGGGCACCGCCGTCCAATTGACTCCGTCCGGCGACACGTAGAGCGTCGCAAGCTTGCCACCATTTGCTGTATTATAGACGGCAACGGCAACCGATCCGTTGGGGCCCGTAGCAACGCGCGCCGCCTGATTGGCGCCGACGACCGGTGTGCCTGCCCCCTGCAGCAGCGCAAAGCCTGTGCCGTCATTGCTGACGCTTCGGTAGATGCCTCCGGCGAGGCCATTGCCGTTGCCGGCGATGGCGACGTAATAGGGATTGGCCTGCGTGCCCTGCCCGGCGAGCGATGTAGCGGCTTGGTTCTGCGGCAAGCCCGGTGCGACCTGGAAGGCGCCGCCGTTGACACTGCGATAGAGGCCGTATCCGTTCGTCGCCGAGGTGTCATTATACTCGGCCGTGGCCGCGAGGATGGCGTTGCCGCTCGCCGCGACACTCACCACGCTCTTGCCCTGCAGGGCTGCCGTGCCAGCGAGCGGCTGCCACGTGGTGCCGCCGTCGTTGCTCCACAGGATGCCGTTGCGCGCCCCACCTCGATCGGCAGGGTCGCTGTTGCCGACGATGCCGTTCGAGGTGATGCCGACGCCGGCATAAATCTGTTGGCTGTTGGTCGCGTTGAACGCCAGGCTGGCGATCGACAGCGAGGCCTGGTTGTCGGTCAGCGGCTTCCAGGTCGCGCCGCCGTTGTTGGTCGACCAGACTCCGCCATTGGTGCTGCCGATGAACAGTTGGCTGGCATTGGTGGGATTGGGCAGCACGGCCTGGATCGCGCCCGACGTCGTGCCGTTGGGAAGCGCATCGCCGCTCTGCACCTCGTTGGCCGGACCAAAGTTCGGCGCCGGGCCCTGCGACTGGAAGCTTTGGATGAAGGGCGGCTGCTGCGCAGCGGCCAGCGCGGGCCATGCCAGGCCGATCGCCACGAGGAGCCCGCGGATCGTCGCCGCAACGCGCGCCCGAGCGACATCGGGACGCGCAGCTATCATGCTCATTCGGCCTCTCCCCTGGGTGATCTGCCCCGGGGATCAGGCTAACAATTCCGTTCCTGCGCCGTTTGACTGCGCGTCCCAAAAACTTGACTGTCCGTCCCGCGGCGAGAACGGGCGCGGCGGCCTCGCCTCGGACGGGAAGCCGATCGGTCAGGCCACGCTAGGCAGCACGACTTCGGCCAGAAGAGCTGTCACGACCTTGCCCTGCTCGATGCCGGGTTTGGAATAGTTGCCGCAGTTGATGGCGACGGCGAGATCGAGCCCCGGCACGAGGAACAGCCGCTGACCGCCCCAGCCGATGGCTTCGATGGTGCTTTCGGCATGAGGCAGCCAACCACCCGCAACCGCGCTAATGTACCAGTGCCAGCCGTACTTGCGGTTGCCCTCGATCGTGACCACCGGCGTGGTCGAGCGCTTGAGCCAGTCGGCCGGCACGATCTGCTTGCCCTGCCAAGCGCCGTTTGCCAGCACCATCTGGCCGACGCGCAGCAGATCCGGCGGGCGCATGCGACCGCCCGACGCCGCGCGCGGCTCGCCGGTGCGGTCGACCGACCAGTCGGTCGGCCCTAGGCCCAGCGGATCGAACAGCACGCGGCGGGCGTAGTCGGTGAGCTTCGCGCCGGTGCCCTTGGCGATCAGGTGGCCGAGGATCGCCGTCGCCCCGCCGCAGTAGGTCCACTTCACGCCGGGCTCCTGCACGATGGGCAGCGAGAGGATGTAGCGA
>JAFAKN010000445.1 GCA_019235415.1 Alphaproteobacteria bacterium | reverse complement strand
GTTCACGTCGAAGGCGAACTCGCTCGACGACAAGACCATCGAGCTTCTCGACAAGACGATCGATCTCGTGCAGCAGAAGTACAAGGCGCTGGTGATCTACAACGAGGGGCAGAACTTCTCGGTCGGCGCCAATCTCGGCGCTGTGCTGTTCGCCGCCAACATCGCCGCCTGGGGTGAGATCGAGAAGTCGGTCGCCAAGGGACAGCAGACCTTGAAGCGGCTGAAATACGCCCCCTTCCCCTCGGTCGCGGCGCCTGCTGGCATGGCGCTGGGCGGCGGGTGCGAGTTCGTAATGCACTGTTCCGCCGTCCAGGCGAGCGCCGAGAGCTATGTCGGCCTCGTGGAGACAGGAAGCGCGGGCGTGGTGCCAGGCTGGGGCGGCAACGGCGAACTGCTGGCGCGCCTGCGCGCCGACAAGAAAATGCCGCGCGGTCCGATCCCGGCCGTCGCCAAGCTGCTCGAGACGGTCACCAACGTGACGGTGTCGAGGTCGGCGGCGGAGGCGAAGGAGCTCGGGTTCCTGCGCGAGACGGACGGCATTACGATGAACCGCTACCGGCTGCTGGCGGACGCCAAAGCGCGCGCGCTTGCGATGGTGGAAGGTTACAAACCCCCTGCGCCGCCCGAATTCACCTGGATGCCCGGACGTTCGGGACAGGCGTTGGCGCGCGGCATGGTCCATGGCTACCGTCAGCGCGGCCTCGCGCTGCCGCATGATGAGGTGGTCAACATGGCGCTCGCGGAGGCGGTAAGCGGCGGCGACGCCGACCTGACCGACACGCTGACGGAGCAGCAGATGCTCGATCTGGAGCGCGCGGCGTTCATGCGGCTGGTGAAGACGCCGGCCACGATCGCGCGGATCGAGCACGTGCTGGAGACAGGGAAACCGCTGCGGAATTGAGCCGACCGCTAAGTGGCCGCCCGCCATCTCGGGCGGCCGCCCGGCGGCGTGGCGATCCAGGGCGACGTGAAAGGCGTCGTGTCACGCCGCCCTGAATTGCCGCGGACCTCGCCTGCGCTGTCGCCGCGCTCGCTGAGCGCGGCAGCCCGCGGTCGTGGACCGCGGCTACAGCCAACCGGGGTCCGTCGCAAAGATCACGGAATGACGCACGCGGCCTGACCGCCACGAAGGGAGTGAAAAGATGCAAACCTACAAGGCGCCGCTGCGCGACATGCGCTTCGTCCTGCATGAACTGCACGACGACACGAAAATCACCGACCTCCCCGGCTGCGCCGATTTCACACCGGAGCTGATCGACAGCATCCTCGAGGAGGCCGGCAAGTTTGCCGAGGAGGTGCTGCTGCCGCTGAACGCCAGCGGCGACGAGGAGGGCTGCCACTACGAGAACGGCGTGGTGCGCACGCCCAAGGGATATAAGGACGCCTACCGTCTGTTCCGCGAGGGCGGCTGGACCGGGATCGCCTGCGATCCTGAGTACGGCGGCCAGGGCCTGGCGCAGAGCGTCGCCATGCCGGTGTTCGAGATGTTCAACTCCGCGAACATGGCGTTCAGCATTTACGCGCTCCTCAACAACGGCGCCTACGAGGCTATCGAGGCCCACGGGAGCGACGAGCAGAAGAAGCTCTATCTGCCCAAGCTGACCGAGGGCGTCTGGACCGGCACCATGTGCCTGACCGAGCCGCACTGCGGCAGCGACCTCGGCCTCCTGCGCACCAAGGCCGCGCCGGCGGATGACGGCACGTATCGCATCAGCGGAACCAAGCTCTTCATCTCCGCCGGCGAGCACGACTTGTCGGAGAACATCATCCACCTGGTGCTGGCGCGCCTGCCCGATGCGCCGCCAGGCGTGAAGGGCATCAGCATGTTCGTCGTGCCGAAGTTCCTGCCGACCGCCGACGGCGGGGTGGGTCCGCGCAACGGCGTGGTCTGCGCCTCGATCGAGCACAAGATGGGCATCAAGGCGAACGCGACCGCCCAACTGGTGTTCGAGGACGCCAAAGGATGGATCATCGGCCGCCCGCACAAGGGCCTGAACGCCATGTTCACGATGATGAATGCGGCGCGCCTCGGTGTCGGCATGCAGGGCCTCGGCATCGGCGAGGTCGCCTATCAGAGCGCCGCCGCCTATGCGAAGGACCGCATCCAGGGACGTGCGCTCTCCGGCGCCAAGGACCCAGGCAAAGCGGCCGACCCGATCATCGTGCATCCCGACGTGCGGCGCATGCTCTTGACCATGCGCGCCTACAACGAAGGCTGCCGCGCGCTCGGCG
>JAFAKN010000669.1 GCA_019235415.1 Alphaproteobacteria bacterium | reverse complement strand
GGCGATGGTGACGCGCTTGGAGCCCATGCCGGCGTTGTTGATCAGGCAGTCGAGCCGGCCGAAGCGCTCAACGGCAAAGCCGATCATGGCCTTCACGTCGGCTTCCCGGCTGACGTCGGTCGGCACGAATGCCGCCGCGGGGCCGAGTGCCTGCGCGACCTGCTCGCCCTTGTCGCGGCGCCGGCCGGCAATGACGACCTTGGCCCCTTCGCCGACGAAGAGCCGCGCTATGCAAGCACCGATGCCGCTGGTCGCGCCGGTGACGGCCGCAACCTTGTCTTTTAGTATCGCCATGCCGCCAGGGTAGGCAGATGGCGCGGCCGCCGGCGATTATCCGGAAGGTAATGAAATTCCCTTCTTCAGCAGCCGAGCTTCTTCGCCACCTCGACCATCGAATTGCCGACGACATCCCAGTCGCCATCGGCCGAAAGATCGGTCTTCTGGTTCGGGCCGTGCTCCTTGGGACGATGCACGAAGCCGGTCGACAGGCCGCATTTCTGCGCCGCCTTCAGGTCGCCGTTGTGGGCCGCCACCAGCATGACCTGATGCGGCTCGAGATACATGGTCTTGACCACGCCGAGGTAGGACTCGGGATCGGGCTTGTAGTGATGGAAGGTCTCGCCCGAGAAGCAGTGGTCCCACGGGATGCCGCCGTTCTTGGCCATGTTGATCAGCAGCGCCACGTTGCCGTTGCTGAGCGTGGCGACGACGTACTTCTTCTTCATCATGCCGATGCCTTCGACCGAGTCGGGCCACGGCCGGAGCTTGTGCCACAGCCGGGTGAACTCCCAGGCGCCTGCCTCACCAGGATGTTTCAGGCCGCGCTTGGTCAAAAGCATCTCGAAGGCTTCCTTGTGCAATTCGTCGATGTTGGTCCACGGCAGCTCGCCTTTGCGCACGCGGTGCATCTGCGGCTGGTAGAGCCCGCGCCAGTCGTCGGCGAAGCTCGGCCAGTCGGTTTCAAGGCCATGTTGCCGGCCGAGCTTGGGCAGGTCCTCTATGAGGCTGCCTCGCCAGTCGACCACCGTGCCGAACACATCGAAGATGCAGACCTTGAGGTTGGCGAGATCGCGAGGCATTAGGGTCTCCCATGGTTCGGAAGCACGATACGGTCGCCGGCAGCGACGGCAAGGCGAGATGCGGCTGGGCCGCCGCCGATCCGCTGTACCAGCAGTACCACGACAAGGAATGGGGCCGGCCACTCAAGGACGACCAGGCGCTGTTCGAGCTTCTGACGCTCGAAGGCTGCCAGGCGGGCCTGTCGTGGATCACCGTGCTGCGCAAGCGCGAGCACTATCGCAAGGTCTATGACGGCTTCGATCCTGCGAAGATCGCGCGCTACAGGCCGGCCAAGCTCGACAAGCTCTTGGCCGACCCCGGCATCATCCGGCATCGCGGCAAGATCGAGGCGAGCGTCAGCAACGCCCGCGCCTTTCTCGAGCTGGTCGAGCGCGAGGGCTCGTTTGCGAAATTCCTGTGGAGCTTCGTCGGTGGCAAGCCGAAGAAGAACCATCCCAAGAGCCTGAAGGACGTGCCGGCGCGCTCGCCGGAAAGCGACGCGATGTCCAAGGCCCTGCAGAAGGCGGGCTTCAAGTTCGTCGGCTCGACCATCTGCTATGCCTTCATGCAGGCGTCGGGCATGGTCGACGACCACATCGTCGGCTGCCACTGCAATCGGAAGTAGGGCCATCGGGAGCAGAGACTTGACCAAGCGCGTGTTCATCGCCGCCCTCGGGACGGAGACCAACCAGTTCGTGCCGTTCCCGACCGGCCAACGTTCCTACGAGGAGCACGGCGTGTGGCGCGGCGACGCGACGAAGCACGAGCCGACCAACTTCACGGCACCCTTGCACGTCTGGCGCAAGGCTGCCGAAGCGCGCGGCTGGACCGTGGTCGAGGGCCTCGCCACCTTCGCGGCGCCCTCGGGCACCACGGTGCGCTCGGTCTACGAAGGCTTCCGCGACGAGATTTTAGCCGATGTCGCAGCGGCGCTGCCGGTCGATGCCGTGCTGATCAACGTGCACGGCGCCATGGTCGCCGACGGCTACGACGACTGCGAGGGCGACCTTTTGGCGAAAGTGCGGGCCATCGTCGGACCCACCGTGGCGATCGGCGCGGAATTCGACCTGCATTGCCATTTGACCGCCCTGATGCTCGACAGCGCCGATGTCCTGGTGGGCTACAAGGAGTACCCGCACACCGACACGATGGAGCGCGCCGCCGAGTTGTTCGCCATCATCGCCGATGCGGCCGAGGGCAAGGTGAAGCCGGTGATGGCGCGCTACGACTGTCGCATGATCGCGCAGTACCGCACGTCCGTGCCGCCGATCAGCGAGTTCGTGACCCGAATGAAGTCATTCGAAGGCAAGGACGGGATCCTGTCGGTGTCGCTGAGCCACGGCTTCGCCTTCGCTGACGTCGCGGATGTCGGCACCCGCACCCTGGTCGTGGCCGATCGCGACAAGGCCAAGGCCGAGGCGCTGGCGAAACAGCTCGGCGAGGAGCTGTGGGCCAAGCGCGAGCGCTACGCCACCAAGTACCTCTCGATCGGCGAGACCATGGAGCGCGCCGCCTCGCACAACCAGGGCCCGCTGGTGCTGGCCGACCGCGCCGACAATCCCGGCTCCGGTGCGCCCGGCGATTCCACCTTCCTGCTCAAGGCACTGGTCGAGCGCCGGATCGGGCCGGCGCTGTTCGGCGTGATGTGGGATCCGATGGCGTTCCGCATCGCCGAGGAGGCCGGCGAAGGCGCGCGCCTACGCATGCGGTTGGGCGGCAAGTCGGGCGAAGTAAGCGGCGACCCGGTCGATCTCGACGTCACCGTGAAGAAGATTTCGCGCGGCGTGCGCCAGCCCTACGGCCCGGTGATGGTCCCATTGGGCGACATGGCGCTGTTGTCGTCCGAGCATGTCGACGTGGCGATCTGCACGCATCGCACCCAGACTTTCCACGCCGATGCGTTCAAAGCCGTCGGCGCCGACCCGGCCGACTATCGCGTGGTGGTCGTGAAGTCGGCGCAGCATTTCTATAACGGCTTCGTGGGACTTGCGAAGGAGATCCTCTACGTCGCCTCGCCCGGCGCCGCCGATCCCGACGTCACGCGCCTGCCCTACACCAAGCGCAAGACGCCGTTCTGGCCGAAGGTGGCCGATCCGTGGAGGTAGTCTTGCCGGACCGCGGGCCTCCAGGCCCGCCTCTTTGTCATCCCGAGGCCATAGGCCGAGGGATCCTTCCTGTTATCTAAAGATCCCTCGCTGCGCTCGGGATGACAGAGCGGACCTGGAGGTCCGCGGTCCGGCAAGAATCACAACATCGGCGCCAGCGCCTCGCGCGTTGTCTTGCCTTCGACCACCGGCACGACCTCGAACTCGACGACCTCCTGCCAGTCGGCGATCCAGCGCTGGAACAGCGTGACGTCGTCGGCTTCCATCACCTGGAAGCAGCGGCCGAGGTCGGCGCTGACCCAGCTCGCGACGAACTTCAGCCCGTCGGGCAGGCCGCGGCCGCCGTCGCGCAGCTTGCGATAGACCGCCTTGCCGTCCTGGTTGCGGAACTTCTCGATCACCATGAAGAGCATGTCCGTCCCCGACTCGTCCGCCAATCTCCGGTCGGCTAATCTAGCGACAACCAACAAGAGGGGAACGACATGAAGATCGCCATCGCCGGTGCTGCCGGCCGCATGGGCCAGATGCTCATCCGCCAGATCGAGCACACGCCGGGCTGCACGCTCGCCGGCGCCATCGAGGGCCCCAGCAGCAATTCGCTCGGCCGCGATGCCGGCGAGGTCGCGGGCGTCGGCGCCAAAGGCGTGAAGATCGTGTCGGACGCCGCCGCCGGCATCGCAGCGGCCGAGGTGGTGATCGATTTCACCGTGGCGGCCGCGACGGTCGCCCATGCCCGGATCGCCGCCGACAAGGATGTCGCCCTGGTGATCGGCACGACCGGCCTCGATCCGGCGCAGACCGCCCTGGTGCACGAGGCGGCCAAGAAGGTGCCGATCCTGTGGGCGGCCAACATGTCGCTCGGCGTCAACATCCTGCTGGCGCTGGTCGAGAAGACCGCCTCGATGCTCGATCCTGCTTACGACATCGAGGTGCTGGAGATGCACCATCGGCACAAGATCGACGCACCGTCCGGCACCGCGCTGGCGCTGGGACGTGCCGCCGCCAACGGGCGGCAGGTGCAGCTGGAAGACGTATGGCGCAAGAGCCGCGAAGGCCATACCGGCGCGCGGCCGGCGGGCGAGATCGGCTTCGCCACCTTGCGCGGCGGCGAGGAGGTCGGCGTGCATACGGTGATGTTCGCGGCGGCCGGCGAGCGGCTCGAGCTCAGCCATCGCGCCTTCAGCCGCGAGACCTATGCCGCGGGCGCGGTGCGCGCGGCGCAATGGCTCGGCGGTCGCAAGCCCGGCCTCTACGGCATGAAGGACGTGCTCGGCCTGTAAGGCCTATTCGGTCTCGTCCCAGGGATGGTCGTAGCGCGGCGAATGGTAGGCGGCGAGGGCGGCCTTCAGCTGCTCGGCCACCTCCTCGCGGACGCTCGGCGCGAGAAAGCGGCCGACCACCAGCCGGTTGCCGCGCGATACAAGCACCAGACGCTCGGCTTCGCCCAAGAGCTCGACGCGCAGCCAATAGGCGTCGAGGCGATGCTGCTCGCGCTCGCCTTCGGGCGACACCCGCTCGACGATCAGCTCGCGGTCGGT
>JAFAKN010000273.1 GCA_019235415.1 Alphaproteobacteria bacterium | reverse complement strand
CTGGTGGTCAAATGGCACGTGCTGCGCAACGCGCTGGTGCTGGTGATCACCATCGTCGGCCTGCAGGTCGGCTCTCTCATGGGCCAGGCCGTCGTGGTCGAAAAGCTGTTCGCCTGGCCCGGCATCGGCTCGCTGATGGTCGACTCGGTCTTCCAGCGCGACATGCCGGCGGTCCAGGGCTGCATCCTGATGATCGTGCTGTTCTTCCTCGCCATCAACACGCTGGTCGACATGGCCTATGTCGCGATCGACCCGCGCATCCGCTACCGCTGAGCGCCGCCCGTGAGTGAGCCGCCACCTTGAGATTGGGAGCCAACACCTATGTCGGCGGCGCGCTGGTCGGGCTGGCGCTCAGCGTGGCCATCCTGGCGCCGTGGATCGCGCTCTACGACCCGGTAATGGATGCCAACCTGATGAACGCCGAGCTGCCGCCCAGCCGGGAGTTTCCGTTCGGCACCGACGCCCAGGGCCGGGACATCTTTTCGCGCATCGTCTATGGCTCACGCATCTCGCTTACAGTCGGCATCGTGAGCCAGATGTGCAACAGCCTGATCGGCGTCACGCTCGGCCTCACCGCCGGCTTCTGGGGCGGCTGGTGGGACGACCTGGTGAGCGGGCTCACCAACCTGATGCTGGCCATCCCCTCGCTGGTCTTCGCGCTCGCCATCATGGCGATCCTCGGTCCCGGCTTGCTGAGCCTGGTGATCGCGCTCGGCCTCACGGCGTGGTCGTACTCCTGCCGCATCGCGCGCGCCCAGGTGCTGTCGCTCAAGAGCCAAGGCTACATCCAGGCCGCCCGCATCCTGGGCTACGGCGACCTGCGCATCATGTTCACCCAGGTGCTGCCCAACATCCTGGGGCCGCTGATCGTGATCGCCACGCTCGGCATGGGCGGCGCAATCCTGTCGGAGGCGGCGCTTTCGTTCCTCGGACTGGGCATCCGTCCGCCCTTTCCGAGCTGGGGCAGCATGCTCTCGGAGGCGCGCGACACGATCCGCTCGGCGCCGTGGCTCTCCGTCTTCCCCGGCCTGGCCATCTTCTTCACCGTGCTCGGGCTCAACCTTTTAGGCGACGGGCTGCGCGACGTGCTCGATCCCCAATCGACGACGCGCCGCGCATGAGCTCGCCCCTTCTTGCGGTTCGCGACCTCAATATCGCGCTCAAGGGCGGCGGCGGGATCCACAGCGCCGTCGAGGACGTCTCGTTCGAGATCGGTCGCGGCGAGGCGTTCGGGCTGGTGGGCGAATCGGGCTGCGGCAAGAGCATCACCGCCCTTGCCGTCATGGGCCTGCTGCGCCGGCCTCTGTCGCTGGGCGGCGGCAGGATCCTGCTCGACGGCCAGGAGATCCAGAACGCTTCAGCGGCCGAGATGCGCCGCCTGCGTGGCAGCCGCATCGCGATGATCTTCCAGGAGCCGATGACCGCGCTCAATCCGCTGTCGCCGGTCGGCCGGCAGATCGCCGAGATGTTCGTGCTGCACCAGGGCACCGGCTGGACCGAAGCGATGGACCGCGCCGAGGACGCGCTGCGCCAGGTGCGCGTGCCCTCGCCCGAGCGGCGCATAAAGGACTATCCGCACCAGCTGTCGGGTGGCATGCGCCAGCGCGTGATGATCGCCATTGCGCTCGCCTGCGGCCCCGATCTGCTGATCGCCGACGAGCCGACCACCGCGCTCGACGTCACGGTCCAGTCGGAGATCATCGACCTGATGGCCGAGCTGTGCGCCGCCAAGGGCACCGCCATCCTGATGATCAGCCACGACCTCGGGCTGGTCGCCAACATGTGCCGGCGCGTCGCCGTCATGTATGCCGGCCGCATCGTCGAGGCGCAGCCCGCACAGGCGATCTTCGCCACGCCGCGCCATCCCTACACGCGCGGCCTGGTCGATTCCCTGCCGCGGCTCGGCGAGCGGGCCAAGCGCGGCCGCCAGCGGTTGCGCGAGATCGCCGGCGTGGTGCCGTCCATCGCGGCCTATCCGGCCGGCTGCCGCTTCAATCCGCGCTGCTCGGCCGTCACCGACATCTGCCGCACGACCGCACCCGCGATCACGCCCCTGCCGGCCGATGGTCTAGTGCGGTGCCACCACCATGGCTGAGCCGCTGCTGACGCTCCAGGACCTCGCGGTCCATTTCCAGGTCGGCAGCGCGTTCGGCGGTGGTGTCAGGACTCTGAAGGCGGTCGACGGCGTCGATCTCGACGTGGCGCCCGGCGAGTGCCTGGGCCTGGTGGGCGAATCGGGCTGCGGCAAGTCCACCTTGGCGCTTTCCATCATGGGCCTTGTGCCGCCGACCCGCGGCCAAGTCCGGCTGAACGGTCACGAGCTCAGCAAGCGCGAGCGCATGGCGACGGCGCGCACCGTGCAGATGGTGTTCCAGGACCCCTACGCTTCGCTCAACCCGCGCCAGACCGTGCGCCGCACCTTGGCCGATCCGCTGCGCCTGCACGGTATCGCCAACCGGACCGAGGTCGACCATCGCGTGATGGACATGCTGGCCAAGGTCGGGCTGCGCCCCGACCATGCCGACCGCTATCCGCACGAGTTCTCCGGCGGCCAGCGCCAGAGGATCGGCATCGCGCGCGCGCTGATCCTGCAGCCCAAGCTGGTGATCTGCGACGAGCCGGTGTCGGCGCTCGACGTGTCGATCCGCGCCCAGATCATCAACCTCCTGCTCGAGCTCAAGGACGAGCTGGGGCTCGCCTATATCATGATCAGCCACGATCTCGGCGTGGTCGAGCATGTGAGCGACCGCGTGGCCGTGATGTATCTCGGCCGCATCGTCGAGCAGGGCGGCTGGCAGGAGATCTTCGAGGATCCGCGCCATCCCTACACGCGCGCGCTGATCGCCGCGATCCCCGACCCGTTCCATCGCGCCGACGCTTTCGCCAAGCGCGCCAAGGCGCACGGCGAGATCGCGAGCGCGCTCGATCCGCCGGCCGGCTGCCATTTCAACCCGCGTTGTCCCTTGAAGGCCGACCGCTGCGTGAGCGAAGTGCCGCTCCTCGAGCCGGTTGCAACAGGCCATCGCGCCGCCTGTCATTTTCGAGAGCGTACGGCCTGAGATCGATCTGCTGCCACAGCCCTTGTTATCGGCCATGCTGGAGCGATATCCCGTTGGGGGTCCAATCGCGGGACGCCCCTGGAAGCAACCCGGCTACGGACTCGGTCTCATGACAGGCTACGCGCATGGCAACATCCCGATTGCCGATCACACCGGCGGAGGGCCTGACAGCGTCATCGCCGTGTATTACCGGCTTGATACAGCCAGAGCCATGACAGCCGCCTCTTTCGAGCCGGACGGCACCGAAGGTTCGGTCGAAGTGGCCTGCACAAGGCTACTGGAACATCCATGAAGACCGCCGACGTCGATCGCATCATCGACTGGCTCGTCCGGCGCGGCTTGCAGGGCGGTGCGGGCGAAGCCGACCTGCTGCGCGAGTTCTCGGAACGGTGCAACAAGTGTGGCCTGCCGATTTCGCGGGCGCTCGCTTTGATCGACACGCTGCATCCGGTGCACGAAGGCACCGTCTTTCGCTGGAGCAACGATGGCGTCCAGGAAAACGCCGCTACTCCGTACGGTCGCAGCAACGAAGGTGCCGCCGCGACGAACTGGCAACGCAGTCCGTTCTATCACCTGCTGCAGATCGGCGCCGAGGAGATGCGCTGGCGGCTTACGCAGGGCGAGCCGGCGGACTTTCCCATCGTCCAGGAAATGAAAGAGGCCGGCCACACCGACTACATCGTGTTCGTCCATCGCTTCACGAGCGACGCCACGATCGGCGAGATGGATTGCTTCTACTCAGGCTGGTCCACTCGCCATCCCCAGGGCTTCACCGACGACAACATCGCAGCACTACGTCGCCTGTCGCCGACACTCGGTCTGGCGATCAAGAGCGGTGCGCTCACCCGCATCGCCGACACCCTGGTCGAGGTCTATCTCGGCCGCGACGCCGGTCGCCGAGTGCTCGAGGGACGCATCCAGCGTGGCGTCGCCGACCGCATCGAAGCGGCGCTGTGGTTCTCCGACCTGCGCAGCTACACGACCATCACCGACTCGGCGCCGCCCGGCGAGATCATCCCGCTCCTCAACGACTATGCCGAGGCCGTCATCACCTCCATCCACGAAGCCGGCGGCGACGTGCTGAAGCTGATCGGCGACGGCACGCTGGCGCTGTTCCGGGCCGACGATTCAGCCGAGGCCTGCCGGAAAGCGCTTACCGCAGAGGAGATTCTCCGCCGTCGCGTGCGCGAATTGAACAAAAAGCGCAAGGCCGCCGAGCGTCCCGTCACGACGACCTACGCCGGCCTGCATTTCGGTGAGGTCTTCTACGGCAATGTCGGCAGCGTCGACCGGCTGGATTTCACGGTCGTGGGGCCGGCGGTGAACGAGACCAGCCGCATCGCCTCGATGTGCCGCTCGGTCGATCGGCCGGTGCTGATCTCCTCGACCTTCGCCGACCTGCTGCCCATGCAGGAGCGCCTTCGCCTGGTGTCGGTCGGCCGCTTCGCCTTGCGCGGCGTCAGCCACGCCACCGAGCTGTTCACGCTCGATCCCCAGACGTTGTGACGGAATTCTGATCGCCATCTGGCGAAATATTCCGCGGATCGACTTGCTTCCGCCGTACCCGCCTGCCTACGATGCGCCATTAACCAAGCCGTCCAAAGAGACGGCCGTCCTGGGAGGGACAACTTAGCATGGCAAAGGCGAAGCGTCGTAGCGTTCTCAAGCTTGCGGGCGGCACGGCCGCCGTTTCTTTGGGTGGCATGGCGGGCATCCTCGCCACGGGTCGGACACCGGCTTATGCCCAGCAGAAGACCGTGCACTGGCTGAAATGGGTCGATTTCGTTCCGGCGACCGACCAGATGTTCCGCAAGGAGTTGATGCCCCAGGCCGAGAAGGAGCTCGGCATCAAAGTCAATCTCGAGACGGTGAACGGCAACGACCTGCAGCCGCGCACCACGGCCGCCATCCAGTCCGGTGCCGGGCCAGACCTGATCATGGCGTTCAACAACCAGACCTATCTCTACGCCAACAGTGTCGTGGACCTCAGCGAGCTCGCCGAAGATGTCGGCAAGCGCGAGGGCGGGCTGTTCAAGTACGCGCGCTCGATCTGCAGCGACGGCAAGATGTTCATGGGCATGCCATGGGCCGTCATCGGCGGCATGATCGCCTATCGCAAATCGTGGCTCGACGAAGTCGGCGCCTCGAGCTTCCCCGACAACTGGGAGGCTTATCGCGACGTCGGCACGAAGCTGAAAGCCAAGGGACATCCATTCGGCCAGACGCTCGGGCACACCTTCGGCGACGCGCCCGGTTTCACCTATCCCTACCTGTGGTCGTGGGGCGGCAAGGAGGTCGAGGCCGACGGCAAGACCGTGGTGATCAACTCCAAGGAGACGGTCGACTCGGTGAAGTTCATGACCGGGCTGTGGAAGGACGCCATGGACGAAGGCGGCCTCGCCTGGGACGACACCAACAACAACCGCGCTTTCCTCTCGCAGACCATCTCGGCCACCCTGAACGGCGCCTCGATCTACATCGAGACGCTGCGCAAGCCCGACCAGTACCAGACTGAGAAGGGCCAGCCGATGAGCAAGGACATCCTGCACGCGCCCCTGCCGAAGGGGCCGGCCGGACAGTTCGGCTTTCATCTGCTGCAGTCGCAGATGCTGATGAAGTACTCCAAGAACCAGGACGCCGCGAAGGCCTTCCTGAAGTGGCTGCACACCGAGGATCACTACCGCAAGTTCTTCGAATCGCAGAAGGGCTTCGCCACGCCGTGCACCGCGAAGTGGGAAAACGATCCGCTGTGGAACGTCGATCCCGTGATGACGCCCTACAAGGTCGCCGCCCGTCTCGGCCAGGCGCCCGGTTATGCCGGTCCGCCCAACGCCAAGGCCGCCGAAGGCCTCAGCAAGTACATCGTCACCGACATGTACGCCAAGGCGGTACAGGGCATGCCGCCGGAGGAATGTGTGAAATGGGCCGAGGCGGAGCTCAAGAAGATCTACTCAGAGTAAGGACCCCGGCATAGCGTCGCTCTAACAGGTGAGTGAACCATGGCAGTAACCGCAGTCCCGGGTGTGGAAGTCCGCCGGCCCATCCCGCGACTGCGGCGGCTGGAGGACGAGCGGTGGCTGGCGCTGGCGTTGCTCATGCCGACGGCCGTCCTGCTCGGCCTGTTCATCGCCTACCCGTTCGTCGAGGGCGTTCTGTTGTCGCTCTCGAGCGCCCGCGTGGGCGACCCGGGCCACTTCGTCGGCCTAAAGAACTTCGCCAAGATCTGGGACGACAGCATCTTCCGCACCGCCGTCTGGAACACCTTCTGGTACACGGGCGTGACGACGGTGTTCAAGCTGGCGCTGGGCCTGTGGCTCGCCATGCTGCTCAACCGGCATTTCAAGGGCAAGGCGCTGGTGCGCGCCTTCATCCTGCTGCCCTTCATCATCCCGACGGTGCTGTCGACCTTCGCCTGGAAGTGGATGTTCGATCCCACTTTCAGCGTCATCAACTGGAGCCTGTTCCATCTCGGCATCATCACCCAGCGCATCAACTGGCTGGGCGATCCCGACCTCGCGATGACCTCGATCATCATCGTCAACATCTGGCGCGGCGTGCCGTTCTTCGCGATCTCGCTCCTGGCGGGCTTGCAGACCATCAGCCCGGAGCTGAACGAGGCGGCGGCGATCGACGGGGCGCGGCCGTGGGCGCGCTTCTGGCACATCACCTGGCCCTTGCTGCTGCCCGTCACGATGGTGGTGATGCTGTTCTCGGTGATCCAGACCTTTGCCGACTTCCAGCTGGTCTATGTCATGACCGGCGGCGGCCCGGCCAACGCCACGCAGCTCTTCGCGACTTACGCCTACCAGCTCGGCATCGGCACCGGGCTGTTGTCGGAGGGAGCGGCGATTTCGCTCGCCATGTTCCCCTTCCTGTTCATCATCGTGGTGGCGCAGCTCCTGTATATCCGCCGGGTGGAGGTCCGCTGACATGATCGAAGGTGCAGCCTGGCGGCGCTGGGTGTTCTACAACATCCCGCTGATCCTCTTCGTGTTCGTGCTGCTGTTCCCGTTCTACTGGATGATCATCACGACCTTCCGGCCGGACGGCGAGCTCTACCGGCCATGGAACGCGGCGAACTACATGCCGTTCTGGACCAACAATCCGACGCTCGAGCACATAAAATACCTGTTCGAGGAGACGAACTTCGCGCGCTGGATGCTGAACACCATGTTCATCGCGGTGTCCTCGACCATCATCTCGCTGTTCTGCGGCGTGCTGGCAGGCTACGCGCTGGCGCGGCTCAACTTCCCGTGGGCCGGCGCACTCGGCACCATGATCTTCATCACCTACCTGGTGCCGCAGACTCTGCTGTTCATCCCGCTGGCCGAGATCATCCGCAACTTCGAGCTCGGCGACACGCCGTGGTCGCTGATCCTCACCTACCCGACGTTCCTGATCCCGTTCTGCACCTGGCTGATGATGGGCTACTTCAAGGCCATCCCCAAGGAGCTCGAGGAGTGCGCGCGGATCGACGGCGCCTCACGCTGGAAGGCGATGGTCTACATCATCATCCCCTGCGCGCTGCCGGGCATCCTGTCGGCCGGGATCATCGCCTTCACGCTGAGCTGGAACGAGTTCATCTACGCGCTCGTGTTCCTGTCGTCGCCCGACGAGAAGACGGTGCCGGTCGGCGTGACCTCCGAGCTGATCCGCGGCGATGTGTTCTTCTGGGGGCCGCTGATGGCCGGCGCGCTGCTGGGCTCGATCCCGGTGGCGATCGTGTACTCGTTCTTCGTCGAGCACTACGTCTCGGGCCTTACCGGCTCGGTCAAGGGATAAGGGCAGGGGATAGGGGTCATGGCCGAGGTCATCGTCCGCAAGCTCAACAAGAAGTTCGACGCCAATCACGTGGTGAAGGACGTCGACCTGCATATCCGCGACAAGGAATTCATGGTCTTCGTCGGTCCCTCGGGCTGCGGCAAGACCACGACCTTGCGCATGATTGCAGGGCTGGAATCCGTGACCTCCGGCGAGATCATGATCGACGAGACCGTGGTCAACGAGGTCCCGCCGATGGATCGCGACATCGCCATGGTGTTCCAGAACTACGC
>JAFAKN010000187.1 GCA_019235415.1 Alphaproteobacteria bacterium | reverse complement strand
GTGTTCTGGTCGGCGCTCGTCGCCGGCACGAACGAGGGGTCGCCGATGTTCGGTCCCGTCTGCGGACAGATCGGCGGCGCGTCGCCGGGCGACGGCCCCCAATCCTTCGGGACTCCCCACAGGTTCAGATGGAGCTGCTGGGGAACGCTCGGCTGCGGTAGGTAGTTGGTTTCGATCCGGATGACTTGGCCGTCGATCAGCCAGGTGATCCTGCTCGGCAACCATTCGATGCGATAGATATGCCAGTCGTTGGGCGAGAAGTTCGGTACCTGCGTCACCGGATAAGAGTGCGGATAGTCCTGTTCCAAACCGGGGGTGGTCGGCTGGTGGGGAAAGACGTTGGTCGAGATCTTGTTCACCGAGCTCGGCTGCAATTGGCTGGTCAGGATCTCCCAGTCGAGCTCGTTGTGAGGGATACGAGGAAACGGTGGCGAGGGGAACTGCTGGTAGAAGAATAGTCCGGCGATCATGCCTCCCTGGGTGCCTTCGAAGCGCATTTTCGCCTGGAAGGCGACGCCTCCGGTCGACTGCGCGTCCCACGCCTGCTTGGTGATGGCTTCCGAGCCATAGAACGATTTGCCATCCTTCCAGTCGAAGTTCCAGGTATCCAACTGGATGCGCGCCATGCCGCCCGCTGCGCTGGGCAGTTGCTGGCGCATGAGGGTGTTGCCCAGGTACGCGGGATTGCCGGCGTCGCCGACGTAGTAGGCGCGGTTGAAATCCCACTTCGTCGAATCGAGAGGACCGTCGTTCGAGAAGTCGTCCGAAAACAGCACCTGCGTCCTGCTGAGAGCCATCTGCCTCTCCTCTTGCAAAGTGCGATCAAGGTCCCGCGGATATGCGCGACACCGCGAAGGTCCGCCACCGTGGCTGTACGAAGAATTCGTGACGGTCGGACTCGCTTGAAGCGCTGTGGTTCGCAATTCGTGCCGACAAGATCGGCGACGTCCTGAGCGAACTACGAAGCTCCACCATCTAGCCGAAGGCGATCGTTGGTCGATTCACGCAACGTATCGTTCACGGCTTGGTGCACGGCCTCAGCTGCTCCGGGCAATTCGAGGCCGTCACGGGGCTAGCGATGCTGTGGCCATGGCCATGGCTGTGCCCATTTCCGTGCCCCCCGCCACCGTGTCCCCCGCCACCGTGTCCGCAGCCGCGGGCGAAGCATGCAGAGGAAGTTGCCACCAGAAGGCTCAGGGACAACAGACCCAACGCCACGCGGCGCATGGAAGCCTCCCTTTCCAGACAGGCGCCACGATGACCGGTCTGGCTTACCTTGGCCTTACTTGCTGGGCGATTGGCCCTTTTCTCGGGGTTGGGTGCCGATCGGGTACCAGTTCGGCGTTTGTTGCGATCGGTGATTGGCGTAAGGAGTTGAATTTTCAGGCACGGACGGGTGGCCGAGCGGTTTAAGGCACCGGTCTTGAAAACCGGCGTGGGTTCACGCCCACCGTGGGTTCGAATCCCACCCCGTCCGCCACCCTACGCCAGGAGCGCAGGGAGGCTGTCGCTATCGGTACGTCTTACGTCCGCGCCTTACCTGAGCTTGCGCCGATAGATCTCGTCGACGATGGCTACGCCCTCGTCCAGCAGGGATTTGTCGAGAACGAAGGGAACCTCGTTCAAGCGCAGATGCAGGCGTTTGACATAGTAGGCCCGGTATCCGTGTGCGCCGGTGACCCGCGCAAGATCGACACCATCGATCGCGACTTCGTTCCAGGCGGCCGAGCGGCTCCCTATGGTGACACCCGAGCCGTCGACGCGAACGCTCGTTCCTGTCGCGGGCGAAGCTCGAGTGCGCTCGGGGAGCGAGGCATAAAGCCGCTCTCGCTTGATCCAGTAGACCAGCCACAGGGCCAAAGGCGTGAGCACGGCCAGGACCAGCGCCAGATTGCCCATGAAGGTGCGGTCGCCGGGTCGCGCCAAGGCCGCCATGACGAACAGCACCAGCCAGACGAAGGCCACGAAGCAGACGCATACGATACGCCAACGGAACAGAACCTTGGACGCCGCCACGCTGCTGTCGAGCACCGAGCCTTCGATCACCGCCCACGTCGAGGCGAGGCGAACGTCCTTCTCCTGGCCATCCGTCAGCCAATCGGCTGGTCTGTCGTTGATCGTGACCCGCATGAGATGCCACCGCCGTCCAGGCTCGCTCTCCACCGCGATCAGACTGGCGCGGACGAGGCTGATCGTCCATGACTAGTCCCGGCCTGCGTCCTCAAAGCCGGACGGAGGCTCAAAGAGGCGACTCAAGAAAAGCGCGCAAAACAGCGCAACAGGGAGGACTGAACCATGCAACGTCGCAGATTACTGCGCAGGACGGCGCTTGGCGCCACCACTGCCGTCGCCGCGACCGGTCTTGCCGCGCCGGCCATCGCCCAGTCGATGCCGGCGCTCAACTGGCGCTTCACGTCGAGCTTTCCCAAGTCGCTCGATACGTTGTGGGGGGCCGGCGAGCGCATGGCCCGGATCGTGGCCGAGGCGACCGACAACAAGTTCCAGATCCGCACCTTCGCCGCCGGCGAGATCGTGCCCGGCCTGCAGGTGCTCGACGCGGTCCAGAACGGCACGGTCGAGATGGGCGGCACGGCTTCGTACTACTATTTCGGCAAGGACCCGACCTTCGCGTTCGGCACCGCCGTTCCGTTCGGCCTCAACACACGCCAATTCCAGGCCTGGCTGAAGTTCGGCGGTGCCGATCAGCTGCTCAACGACTTCTACAAGACCTACAAGGTGTACGGCATCGCCACCGGCAACACGGCCGGCCAGATGGGCGGCTGGTTCCGCAAGGAGATCAACACCGTCGACGACCTCAAGGGCCTGAAGATGCGCATCGGCGGCTTCGCCGGCATGGTGATGGCCAAGCTCGGCGTGGTGCCGCAGCAGATCGCCGGCGGCGACATCTATCCGGCACTGGAGAAAGGCACCATCGACGCCGCCGAATGGGTCGGGCCATACGACGACCAGAAGCTCGGCTTCAACAAGATCGCGCCCTACTACTACTATCCCGGCTGGTGGGAAGGCAGCGCCATGCTCCACACCTTCGTCGGGCTGGACAAGTGGAACGAGCTGCCCAAGAGCTACCAGACGATCGTGCGGGCCGCTTGCGAGGACGCCGGCACCTGGATGACCGCCAAGTACGACGCCGACAATCCCAAGGCGCTGCGCGAGCTGGTGGCCGGCGGCACCAAGCTCCTGCCCTTCTCGCAGGCGATCATGGACGCCTCGTTCGCGGCGGCCAACCAGGTCTATGCCGAGACGTCGGCCAAGAACGCCGAGTTCAAGAAGGTCTATGACTCGATGGCCGCCTTCCGCAAGGAAGAGGTGCTGTGGTTCCGCGTCGTCGAGAACACCTTCGACAACTACATGGCGCGCCAGTCGGCGGCCAACAAGCTTTGAGGCTGTCGCCTGCGATCGACGCTCGATGGCGTGCGGTAACGGCGGCTGCGCGCCGTCGCAAAAATGCGGCTACCGGTGGCCTGCACCGGCAGCGATCTCCTTGACGCGGTCCAGAGTGATCCCGCGATGTTGCTCGACCGCAAGCGGATATCGGTCGATTGGAGAACGACGCGCGGACGTAGATTCCCTGATCGAAGGAACACGTGGCAGCGGATTTCGTGTGGTTCCGGGTACCCGCTTATCCAAGTGTTGAGCCATCCGAAGCGCGGCGGCTCGTCTTGGGGAATAGGAGAATCCCATCGGTCGAGGATGTAGCGATAGCTCTCCCGCGAGACCGAAACCCAGACACCCCATACGAACGGTTCGGAGCTGTCGGACAAGGGTATCTCCACACAACCGCGAACATAGTACTCGGCCCCGTCGATGACGCAGGTATCCTGGGTAAGCTTGGAACGTGCGGCACGTTCGGCTTCTGGAAGTCCAAACCAGTTCCGAGGCGCAGCAACCGCGTAGTCCATCGGAAGGGTGTCGAAAGTCCGACCGCAGCAGCTGCAAGTCCATGAGTGATCCATGGCATCCTCTATGAGGCGGAGCGCGAACGGTGTCGGCTTTTGGCAGCCTCGATATACCACGGCAGCTTGCACGTGCGTGCGCCTTTCTGTGGCAGCCTTCGGGTTGGCCGCCACAACGCCGTAACGAGTGGTGCGTATGATCGGCGCTGCACGCGAAGGAGAAACGCATGTCGATCGAAGCCGTTCAGGCGTTCCGCGAGCAGCTCAAGGCAAACGAAGCGCTGCAGGCGGCCGTGAAGGACGCGTTGTCGCCCAGCGGTGCGATCGATCCCGAGACGGTCGCACGCGTTGGACGCGAGAATGGCTTCGATGTTACCGCCGGCGAGATCGACGCGGCGTTCAAGGCGGGCGGCGAACTCTTGGAGGTCGAGCTCGAGCTGGTCGCGGGCGGCGCGCACAACAGATAGAGCCTCTCCCGGTTCGGCGAACCACCGCGTCGCGGCGGCGCCTTCGGCCCACCGGATGCCGACATTTTCACCTCCATGTCGCGCGTTATACTGCGTGCAAGCGGAGGTATCGTCGGGAAAAGCCCGTCTTACGCTTCACCGGCGAGAAGATCGGAAGAGAAAACCTCCACTGTGGCCGTTCCGATACGGAAAGACGCCAGCGGTCCCGGCCAAAGAACGAAAATTCGAGGCTGTTGTCGCTCACGATCTCCAGGTCGGTCAGCGCTGCGGGCGTATACGGATTGGACAGCTCCACGACGTCCAATATCTCCGTAGGCATTCCGAGCAGGATCGCGTAGAGGCTCTCCTCAAAGGGAGAGTCTGCGGTGGTCAGCAGAAGGTAACCCTCGCCGCACTGGAATTGAGCCGTAAGACTCACGCCGGGAAACCGTACCGGAACCGGCTTGCCGCCGATCACGAGAGAGGAAGACCCGGCTTCACGATCGGGAACAAGATCGAACGCCTGAAGGGGCGAAAGTGGGCTCAATCGGCGACTATCGCGGCAAGCCGGTAGCACGCGCGTCGTTGCCCGCCATTTGGTGTCCTCCACGCGTCCGCTTCCGACACGGTGCGATCAGGTTCGCATTCGACCACGTTGCTGGTCAACGCGTTGGGCGCTATGCGTTTTTGGCCAAGCCAATCGAAGGACACCGTCCCTTGCGCCAGCTCCTGAAGTGCAACGACCTGCAGCTTGCCCAGAAGGTCCACGAGATGGAGAAGTACGGGCCGGAGGACGATCCGGTGCTGAGCCGCTTCCGCGCGCTCCGCACCGACCTGTCGCGCATGTCGTGGAACTCCTTCGTCGCGGCGCTGGGCGACTGCGACGCGGGACCCCTCGCCCGCACCGGCGTCATGACCTTCCCGCTCGACGAAGGGTTCGCGGCCCGGCTCGCGAAGATCCTGCTGGAAAGCCCCAGGACCGAGATGCGGCGCGACGACTTCGCGATGGGCTGGGTCGGGACCGCCGCCGCGCAGTGCGAGTACCTGAACGCCTGCAACGAGTACCGCGCCTTCACGCCCGAAGGCATGGCGCTTATCGCCGAGTTCCTGCAGACGATCGGGCCCGGGCTCGAGAAGACCCTGGGCCATCGCTTCCGCATCGGCTCGATGCGGCAGTTCCAGCTGGTGCCCGAGCGCGTCGCCTCGGGCCGCCATCTCGACGGCTGGCCGGTCGCCATCCGCAAGCTCTTCATCCTGCCGCAAGGCTGCGGCCGCAGCACCAGCACGACGTGGTTCCGCCAGCGCGACGGCCAGCAGCTCGAGCTCGAAAGCGACAAGCCGATCTGGGTGGTGTTCGAGAACAGCGTCGTGTGGCACGCCGCGGTCTCGGCCAAGGCGCTGCGCCCGACCGTCGAGTTCGACCTTTTACCGGCACGCGAGACCAGCCTAAAGCCGTTCTATGCCGGACTCGCCGGCTGGTATCCGTGGTTTCCGACCGAGGCGAGCCTGCTGGAGGGCACCCGCCTCGCGCTCGCGCAGTGCTTCCCGGAGCAGCCCGACAAGGGCCTCAAGAGCCGGCTAAGGCGGCTGGTCGGGAGGCGCTAGCTAGCGTTCTTTTTCCGTCATCCCGACCGGAGCGCGAAGCGCGAAGTGGAGGGACCTTTCTTTGTGACCCCCAGATGCGTGAAAGGTCCCTCCACTACGCCTGCTTCGCTCGGCTCCGGTCGGGATGACGGGATCTCACGCCGCGCGGGCGTAGAGCTTCTGCAGGTAGGGTTCTACGTCCGGCGCGAATGCGGGATGGGCGAGCAGCCGGTTGAAATGCTCCGATGCGCGCGGAAAATCCTCGCGCCATTGCTCGCTGAGGATCGGCTTGAGGCCGCGCTTGGCCAAGGTCGCGCGATGATGCCGCTCATTCAGGAACAGGCAGAGCTCGGCCACGAAGCAGATGTCGGCCAGCGACAGCGTCTCGCCGACCAGGAAGGCACGATCGGGCTGCAGCGCCTGGTCAATGCCCGCGGCATAGACGGCGAAGGCCTCGGCAGCGCGAGCGTGGATGTGGGTCGGGAAATCGGCATCGCGCAGCCCTAAAAGGTAGATCTGCGAATCGCGCGCGAACACCAGGCTGGCATCGAGGAAGCTGTCGATGCGCGAGGCCTCGTACGGGTCGTTGCCGTAAAGTTTCTGCCGCCCAGCACCCAGCCGCGCCACCGCGCGCATGATGCTGTTGGACTCGAAGATGCCCACGTTGCCGTCCGGGCTGAAGGCGGCCGGCACGGTGGCGAAGGGATGGGCGGCAAGGAACGCGTGGGTCTTGGCGAGCGTGCCGCCCTTGAAGCCGACCCGGCCGGCACGCGGCTTGGGCAGCGCGCCCGGCTCGACTTGCGTCAGCGGCCGGGCGTTGAAGTCCCACAGCCAGTCCTTCAGCTCGGCGGGCTTGGCGCCCACCACTTCGACCTCGACGCCGCACAGCCGCGCCGCGATGGTCGCCTTCCAGATCCTTGGGTTCGGCAGGTAGGAGAAGATGCGCAGATCGGCCATGGCGCTCACCATTTCTCCGCGAACGGCCGGATCTCGACGTTGAACGACCAGGCGCTCCTGTCCTGGTGGATCACGTGCCACACCTCGTCGGCGATGGCCGCCGGCTTGATGAAGAAGCCGTCGGGCGCCTCGGGATAGCGCTTGCGCGTCCAGGCAAGGTCGATCACCGCGTCGATCACGATGTAGGCCACGTGCACGCCCTTGGGCCCCAGCTCGGCGCCATCGCCTCGGCCAGGATGCGCTGCGCCGCCTTGGTCGGCGCGAAGCCCGCGAAGTTGGCGCGGCCGCGCAGCGCGGAGGTGTTGCCGGTGGCCACGATGGCCCCCTTCCCCGCCTGCACCATGGCCGGCGCCAGCCGGCGCGCCAGATGCAGCAGCGCCATGGTGTTCACTTGGAAGTTGGCGCCCAGCACCTTGGGATCGATCTCCAGAAAGCTGCCCCAGGCGCCGCCGACGGCGTTGTGCACCAGCACCGACGGCTCGCCCAGCTGCTGGCGCACCGCGCCCAGCGCCGCATCGAGCTGCGCCTCGTCGGTGACGTCGCAGGGGAAGGCCTTGGCGTTGGCGATCTCCCGCTCGAATGTCTCCAGCCGCTCGCGCTTGCGCGCCAGCATGGCGACGTCGTAGCCGCCGGCCGACAGCCGGCGGACGATGGCGCTGCCGGTGCCGGGACCGACGCCGGTGACGAGGGCAAGCGGACGAGTCATCGTGTGCTCCGAGATTTCTGGGCTGCCTGATGGTGAATATCGAAACGACATGCTTCAAACGTCAAAAACTCATGACACCCCGAGAGGTACGACGGCCAGCGTCGATTGACAGGTTCTAAAAAAACACTCACGTTCACGGTGGCCGACAGGAGGATGCGGTGGCAGCACGACAAGCGACGGCGGCGGTGATCGGCGCAGGTGATTTCATCGGCGCGGCGATCGCCAAGAAGTTCGCCGAGGAAGGTTTTTTAGTGTTCGCCGGCCGGCGCACCGCCGACAAGCTCGCCCCCCTGGTGGCCGACATCGAGAAAGCCGGCGGCCGGGTCTCGGCCCGCGGCCTCGACGCCCGCAAGGAGGAGGACATCACCGCCTTCCTGCAGGAAGCCGACCGCGCCGCGCCGCTCGAAGTGTGCATCTTCAACGTCGGCGCGAACGTCAACTTCCCGTTCACCGAGACCACCGAGCGAGTGTTCCGCAAGGTCTGGGAGATGGCCTGCTACTCGGGCTTTCTCGCCGGCCGTGAAGCCGCCCGGCTGATGCTGCCTCATGGCAAGGGCCATCTCTTCTTCACCGGCGCCACGGCCAGCATGCGCGGCGGCCTGGGCTACGCGGCGTTCGCCGCCGCCAAGGCGGGGTTGCGTGCGATGGCCCAGGCGGCGGCGCGCGAGCTGGGGCCCAAGAACATCCACGTCGCGCACCTCGTGATCGATTCGGGCGTCGACACCGCCTGGGTGCGCGAGCGCATCAAGGAGCGCGAGGGCGCCGAGGCGCTCGCCGCGCTGCCGCCCGACCGGCTGATGCGGCCGCAGGCTGTCGCCGACGCCTACTGGTCGCTCTACCAGCAGCCGCGCGACGCCTGGACATTCGAGATGGAGATCCGCCCCTTCGCGGAAAAATGGTGACTCATGCCCAAGGTAGAATTCCTGTTCGATTTCGGCAGCCCGAACGCCTATCTCAGCCATCTCGTCATTCCCGAGATCGAGAAGCGGCAGGGGGTGAAGTTCGAGTACCTGCCGGTCCTGCTGGGCGGAGTCTTCAAGCTTACCGGCAACCGCTCGCCGGCCGAGACCAACGCCGGCATCAAGAACAAGGGCGCCTATCAGCAGCTCGAGACCGAGCGCTTCCTGCGCCAGCACAACATCACGCGCTACACGTTCAACCCGTTCTTCCCGGTCAACACGCTCGCCATCATGCGCGGCGCCGTGGCGGCCCAAAAGCTCGGCGTGTTCGAGCGCTATGTCGACGAGGTCTACCGCCACATGTGGGCCGACCCCAAGAAGCTCGACGATCCGGCCGTGCTGCGCGCCGCGTTGCAGGAGTCCAACCTGCCGGCCGACAAGCTGTTCGAGCTGGTGCAGACGCCCGAGGTCAAGGACAAGCTTTTAGCCGAGACCCAGCGCGCCGTGGACCGCGGCACCTTCGGCTCGCCGACCTTCTTCGTCGACGACGACATCTACTTCGGCAAGGACCGTCTGCGCGACGTCGAGGAGGCGAT
>JAFAKN010000138.1 GCA_019235415.1 Alphaproteobacteria bacterium | reverse complement strand
AAATATTTCCGCGGTGTGACGGCGTTCCTCGGCGGCGCTGTAGTCGCTGCTCATCCCGCTCCTCCGCAACCCGCCGACACAATGGCGCAACCGGGCGGCGACGGCCAGCTTCAGGGCGCGAGCCAGAACGTGTCGGGCTGATAGAGCCCGATGTAGCCGCCGGGGTCCCAGGCGTAATAGCCTTCCTTGGGCACGTTGCGCACCTTGGCGCCGACCACGACCGGCTGGCGCACGCCGTTCACGGTGCCGATCGAGAACACCTGGTCGGCGTTGGTCTGCAGGATCTTCTCCCACGCCGCGCGATGGCCGGCCTCGTCGGTCGCGTTCTGCCATTCGTCGACGTAGTCGAGGAGACGGCAGGCCGACTCCAGGTCGCACTTCTCGCCCTGCTTGCCGTTGGACTCGACATACATGCCCCACTTCGGCCATTGCAGGCCGCCCCGCATGGTCGGCGCGAACTCGCGCGGGCTGGTGTTGGGCGTCGCTGCCGCCGTCACCACGCCGGCGAACGCGGTCATCACGGCCTCGCCGGAGAAGGTGCGCAGCCGGAAATTCTCGCGCGTCTGCGGCTTGACCAGCATGCGTATGCCGATCGCCCGGAAATAGTCGGAAATCAGCTGCAGGGTGTCGGTGTCCTCGGTCTGCTCGCTCTGGCTTTCGACCACGAGGATCGCCGAGCGCCCGTCGGGCAGAAGGCGAACGCCGGTCGAGTCGCGCTTAACGAGGCCGATCTCGTCGAGCAGCTTGTCGGCCAGCTTGGGGTCGAGCTGCGCCCACCGGGTCGCATACTCGCGCTTGAACAGCACCGACTGCGGCATGACCGTGTTGTTCGAGGGCGTGCCCAAGCCCAGGAAGACGACCTGGTTCAGCTCCTCGCGATCGATCGCCACCGAGAGCGCGCGGCGGAAGCGCACGTCGCGGAACAGCGTGCGCCATTGCCGATCGTTGGCATTGAGGTTGGGGTACAGCGCCAGCTGCGAGCCGGAGCCCAGCTCCCACAGCCGCACGTCGGCGCCCGAGCTCTTGGCGGCGTTGCGCAGGAAGGCGTAGTCGCGCAGGTTGAGGTAGCGCGACTGCAGGTCGGCCTCGCCCAGGCCCGCCTTGGCCGGGATCAGGTTGGGGGCGGAGACCGTGAAGATGACGCGATCGACATAAGGCAGCTGCCGGCCCCGCTCGTCGATGCGGTGATAGTAGGGATTGCGCAGGAACACGAAGCGCTGGCCCGGCGGCGGCGTGGTCAGCACCCAGGGATTGAGGGTGGGCAGGTCGACGTTGTCGTTGTTGAACATCACGTCGACGCGCCGGAAGGTCTGTACCCAGCTGCCGCTCAGCGGCCCGGCCTTGGCCTCGGCGGCGATCTGCGCCGGATCGGTGAAGCGGGCATGGAACCTCTTGAGGTAGTGCGCCGGCCGGAACAGCCACAGCGGCGCAGCGCGCGCCTGGCTTTCGACGAAGTAGGGGTTGGGCCGGTCCCAGCTGTATCGAATCGATCGCTGATCGAGAATCTCGACCTTGGGCGGCTGCCCGTCGACCAGAAGCTCGATCGGCGGACCGGAAGGCGAGAGCTCGGCATTGTTGGCAACGTCCTCCCAGTAGAAGCGGAAGTCCTCGGTGGTGAAGGGATGGCCGTCGGACCATTTGTGCCCGGCCCGCAGCCTCAGGGTGAAGCTGCGGCCCTCTTTCTCGTCGTAGCTTTCCAGGATGTCGGGGCGGAGCTTGAACCGGTCGTCGTAGACGATCAGTCGCGTGTAGCTGTAAACCGTCATCAGCGAGGTGTCGCGCGGGCTGGCGACCAGCATGTTGAGATCGCCGCCCGGTTGGCCGGGGCCATCGCCGCCGGGAAACGTCTTGACCACGTAGGGCTGCTCGGGGATGCGCGCGGCAATGGGCGGCAGCGTGCCCGCCTTCACCTGATCGGCGAACATCGACGTTTCGAGCAATGCCGGCGGCGGATCGGCGGCCAAGGCCGGCGCACCGACCAGGCTGAACAAAAGGCCTTCGATGAAAACGCGTCGCCGCATGCTCTGCCCGCCCCGACCGATTACCATGTCCGCAGCCTCTGCCGCACGACATACGGCAGCGGGATTACAATCCCGTCAAAGCTCAAAGGTGGTGGCGACGATCGACCGGCACAATAGCCCCCTTTGGCGCCCCTCTTGGCCCCTGTGTCGGTAGCATTGTGCCACCAGATGCCGCGACGGAATAAGCTTACAATTGCGTCCGGCGGCGCTGCGGCGCGAGGGCCGGCGGCGCCTTGTGCCAGACGACACCCGCCGCGGCACGCTGGTAGCCGTAGTCGTACAACGCCTGCATGTAGGCCTGATCGAACTCGCTCAGGCGGCTGATCACGAAATCGGCGCCGATGAAGGCCAGGTTGTAGTCGACGCCGTCGCGGCGGGTGACGAAATACGTCCGCAACAAATCGTTGTTGCCGCTGGCCGCCAGCATGGTGGCGATCGCCCGAGCGGCAATGCTGATGGTGCGCGGCTCGGTTTCGGCATGGTCCGGATCGACGCGCGCGTTGCGGATGATGTAGGCGGAGCGGGTGCGCTCCTCCCCGATTCGTCCCACCTCCAACGAGGGTGGATAGAGAAACAGCTGGACCATCGCCCCGCCGTCGACATGCATCTCCTGGAATTTCACGCCGTCGATCTCGACGTCGATCAACACCGGCTGGAAGGCGCCCGGAATGGCAGTCGACGCCCGCAGGATCTTGCGAAAGAGGTCGAGAGCCCTTGGATGGCGGCTGACGGCAAGTGCACCGATGTTCCAGATGACGGGCCGCTGGGCGTCGAGATCGGTCGTGCCGATCAGCAGCAGGCGGCCCTGCTCGTATTCGCGGCCGATGGCATCGAGCAGCGCCTGGTCGGCATATTTGTCGATCATTTCGGCAAGCGGAGTCGCATCGACCAGCGCATCGCCGAAGAAGATGGCGGCCAGACTGCGCCGGCGGAAGATCCGCTCCGGGGTCAGGGAGGTGTAGAGCTCGCGCAGTGTCGGGTCGTAGCTCGGACCGAGAAAGGCGAAGGGCGCAATCAGAGCGCCGGTGCTGATGCCCGTGACGACGCTGAAGGTCGGCCGCTGTCCGCTCGCCGTCCAGCCGTTGAGCAAGCCGGCACCGAACGCGCCGTTGGCACCCCCTCCGGAAATCGCCAGGAAGTGCGCCGGCGGCAGAGGGGTCGTCGGCCTGCCGAGTGCCCGCAGCGCCGCCTCTTCACGCGCCTGCGCCTGCTTGCCCTCGCGGATCATCGGCTCGAGATCGCCATCGGCGAAGAACCGCACATTGGCGACGCCGAGCGGCTCGGCCTGCTGCGCACGATCGACGGGCACCGCCGGCCCGCGCTCCGGAACCGCGCAGCCGGCAAGGCTCGCGACCAGGAGCACGCAGGCGAAGGACAGCCACCGCATCACGCTCCTGCACTATCGCAGGAACTTCCTGAAGCGGCGACGGGAGATGCTGTACGCTGCGGCATGCTGTTGGCGCAGATTTCCGACCTCCACGTCCGCCCTGAAGGCGAGCTCTACAAAGGCGTGGTCGATTCCAATGCGATGTGTGCGGCGGCGATCGAGCATCTCAACGGATTGGATCCGCGGCCAGACCTGGTGCTCATCACCGGCGACCTGGTGGACGAAGGTCAGGAGGCCGAATACGAATCGCTTCGGTCCCTATTGGCCCGGCTAAAACCGCCTTGCCTGCTGATGCCGGGCAACCACGATGATCGCGATGCGCTGGCCCGCTGGTTTCCCGAACACGCCTACCTGCCGGCGCGTGGGCCCAAGCATTTTCTGATCGAAGGCCATGCCGTGCGGCTCGTCGCCCTCGACACGACGGTGCCTGCGCAACATCACGGCGACATCGACGACGCAGGCCTTCGCTGGCTCGACGGTGCGCTGCGGGCGACTCGCGGGGTTCCGACCATCGTCATGATGCACCATCCGCCGATCGCCTCGGGGATTCCCTATCTCGACAAGTACATGTGCCGCCGGCCTGAGCGGATTGCCGCGGTGATCGCGCGCTTCGAGCATGTCGAGCGCGTGTTGTGCGGCCACGTCCATCGTCCGATCCAGCAGCGCTGGGCGGGCACGCTCGTCTGCTGCAGCCCCAGCACCGCGACGCAGATCGCACTCTGTCTGCGGCCCCACGCACCGCCCGCCTCCTTCAGCGAGCCGCCCGCCTGCCTGCTGCATTGGTGGCGCGGCGGGGTGATGCTCACCCACACGAGCTACATTGGCCGATTCGCCGGACCCTATCCGTTTGCCTGATCGACCGTAATGTTACGCGGTGGCAATCCCGCACGGAATGCGTTAACGCTTGGCCGCAGTCCGCGGCGAAGGGGGAGCCGTTCCGACATGTCGACCCGCAGCCTGGTCATCCTGCCTGTGCTCGCGCTCGCGTGTGTGCTGGCGGCCTGCAAGCCGGAGAACAAGTTCCAGCCGCCGCCGCCGCCGGAGATCCGGGTCGCCGTGCCGCTGCAGCAGGAGGTGGCCCCCTACGAGGTGCTGACCGGCAACACCGTGTCCTTCGCGACCGTCGACCTCGTGGCGCGGGTGAAGGGCTTCCTCACCGACATCAAGTACGTCGACGGCAACTTCGCCAAGAAGGGCGACCTGCTCTTCATCATCGAGCAGACGATGTACAAGGCCAACGTCCAGCAGGCGCAGGCCCAGCTCGAGGCGGCCAATGCCGAGCTGGTCCAGTCGGAAGCCGAATTCACCCGCCAGGAGACCTTGTTGCGCCAGAACGTGTCGGCGCAGAACACCTACGACAAGGCCAAGGCCAAGCGCGACAGCGACCGCGCCGCCGTCGAGAGCGCCCAGGCAAACCTCATCATTCAGCAGACCAACCTCGGCTACACCACTGTCGAGGCGCCGTTCAACGGCGTCGTCAGCAAGCACCTGCAGAACGTCGGCCAGCTGGTCGGCGACACGTCGGCGACCAAGCTCGCCACCATCGTCCAGCTCGACCCGATCTACGTCGAGTTCAACATGAGCGAGCAGGACGTGCTCAAGATCAGGCAAAACGTCGGCCGTCAGCTGTCGCTCGAGCGGCTCCAGAAGGTGCCGCTCGAGATCGGGCTGATGGACGAGCAAGGCTTCCCGCACAAAGGCTTCCTCAACTACGTCTCGCCCGAGCTCGACCCGACGACCGGCACGATCCTGGTGCGCGGCCTGTTCCAGAACCCCGACCGCGCCCTGGTGCCGGGCTTCTTCGTGCGCGTGCACCTGCCGCAAGGCATCGCGCCGGCGGTCGCCCTGCTGGTGCCCGACCGCGTGATCGCCGAGGACCAGGCCGGCAAGTACCTGCTGGTGGTCAACAAGGACAACGTCGTCGAGCAGCAGCGCATCACCACCGGCCAGTTGATCGCGGGCGGGCTGCGGGTGGTCCAAAGCGGATTGAAGGCCGACGACCGGGTGGTGCTGTCGACCAACGGCCGTGCCGTGCCCGGCAACAAGGTGGTGCCGCAGGCCGACAAGATCGAGCCGCCGCCGGCCAGCGCCGGCGTGTCGACGCCGATCCCGATCCCCGCCGCCGTCACGCCGCCCCCCATCGTGCCGGCGCCGGCTCCGGCCAGCAAGTGACCGCGCCGGCTCCGCCGCGATGATTTCCGAATTCTTCATCAACCGCCCGGTGCTGGCCAACGTGCTGGCCATCATCATCGTCGTCCTGGGCGGGGTGGCGCTCGCCGTGCTGCCGATCTCGCAGTACCCCAACATCGTGCCGCCGACCGTCCAGGTCACGACCACCTACTTCGGGGCCAGCGCCAAGACCGTCATCGACAACGTCGCCTTGCCGATCGAGCTGCAGGTGAACGGCGTCGAAGGCATGATCTACATGCAGTCCTACAGCACGGACTCCGGCAACTACACGCTCACCGTTACCTTCGAGATCGGCACCGACCTCGATTTCGCGCAGGTGCTGGTGCAGAACAAGGTGAGCGCGGCGCTGGCCTCGCTGCCCACCTCGGTGCAGGCGCAGGGCGTCACGGTCGAGAAGAAGTCGACCTCGATCCTGCAGATCATCGGCCTCACCTCGCCCAACAACCGGTTCGACAGCCTCTATCTCAGCAACTACGCGACCATCAACCTGGTCAACGAGCTGTCGCGCGTGCCGGGCGTCGGCAACACGCAGGTGCTGGGCGTCGGCGAATATTCGATGCGGGTCTGGCTCGACCCGGAGAAGCTCTACACCTACGGCCTCACGCCTTCGGAAGTGAGCGACGTCATCAAGCAGCAGAGCCAGCCGGTGACGGCCGGCCAGGTCGGCCTGCCGCCGGCGCCGCAGGGACAGAACTTCCAGTTCACCATCGACGTGCAGGGCCGGCTGAGCTCGCCCCAGGAATTCGCCAATATCGTCGTCAAGGCCGAGCAGGGCGCCGGCGGGCGCCTGCTGCGGGTCAGGGACATCGGCCGGGTGGAGCTCGGCGCCCAGACCTATTCCCAGACCTTCAAGGTGAACGGCACGCAGGGTGCCGGCATTGCGATCTACCAGTTACCCAGCGCCAATGCGCTCGACGTCGCGACGCGCGTGCGCGCCAAGATGGACGAGCTCGCCAAGGCGTTTCCCGACGGCGTCGCCTACGGCGTGCAGTTCGACACCACCCTGTTCGTGAAGGCCTCGATCCACGAGGTCTTCTTGACCCTGTTCGAGGCCGGCATCCTGGTGCTGATCGTGATCATGGTGTTCCTGCAGGACTGGCGCGCCATGCTGGTGCCGGCCACCACCATCCCGGTCACCATCATCGGCGCGTTCGCGGCCATGGCGGCGCTGGGCTTCACGATCAACACCACGACCATGTTCGGCATCGTGCTGGCGATCGGCATCGTGGTCGACGACGCGATCGTGATCGTCGAGGGCGTCGCCGCCCACATCGAGCGCGGCCTCAGCCCGCACGACGCGGCCATCAAGGCCATGCGCGAGCTGTTCGGGCCGGTGATCGGCATCACCCTGGTGCTGATGTCGGTGTTCCTGCCGGCGGCCTTCGTGCCCGGCCTCACCGGCAAGATGTTCGCCCAGTTCGCCCTGGTGATCGCCGCCACCGCCTTCATCAGTGCGATCAACGCCGCGACCCTCAAGCCCACCCAGTGCGCGCTCTGGCTGCGGCCTACGGTGCCGCCGGAGAAGCGCAACTTCTTCTATCGCGGCTTCAACGCGGTCTACGGCCGGCTCGAGAACGGCTATGCCTGGCTGATCGGCGCCATGGTGAAGCGCAGCGTGCTGATGGTGCTGCTCTCCTTCGTGCTGGTGGGGCTGGGCGGCTGGGGCGTGGCGCGGCTGCCGACGGCCTTCATCCCCAACGAGGACCAGGGCTACCTGATGGTCAACCTGCAGCTCCCCGACGGCGCCTCGCTGGAGCGTACCGACGCGGCCCTCGCCCAGGTGAGCGCCGTCGCTCAAGCCACGCCCGGCGTGGAGTATGTGGTGTCCATCGCCGGCCTCTCCTTGCTCGACAGCAGCTCGACCTTGGCCAATGCCGGCGTCGCCTACGTGATCCTGAAGGACTGGGGCGAGCGGCTGAAGCAGCAGGGCCAGGACCTGCGGTCGATCGTCCAGCACATCGCGCGCGGCACCGCCAACCTGCAGGACGGCCAGGCCATTCCCCTGGTGCCGCCGGCCATCCAGGGCATCGGCAACGCCGGCGGCTTCCAGATGCAGGTCGAGCAGAAGGACGGCAGCTTCGACTACACCAAGCTGCAGAACGCCACGCTGAACCTCGTCGAGCAGGCGCGCACCCAGACCGCCCTCAGCAACGTCGTCACCTCGTTCCGCGCCGGCGCGCCGCACGTCTGGGTCGACATCGACCGCTACAAGGCCGAGTCGCTGAAGGTCTCGGTGGGCGACGTGTTCAGCCTGCTGTCGTCCTATCTCGGCTCGTCCTTCGTCAACCGCTTCAACAAGTTCGGCCAGTCGTTCCAGGTCTTCCTGCAGGCCGAGGCGCAGTTCCGCACCAAGCCCGACGACATCCTGAAGCTGCAGGTGCGCAACGGCGACGGACAGATGGTGCCGATCGGCGCCATCGCCACCCTGCACCAGGCCTCGGGCCCGCCGATCGTCAGCCTGTACAACCTCTACCCGTCGGCGGCGATCGTCGGCCAGCCGGCGGCGGGCTTCAGCTCGGGCGAGGCGATCGCGCTGATGGACGAGATCGCCAAGGCGACGCTGCCGCCGGGCACGGGCTACGAATGGACGGCGATGAGCTACCAGGAGAACGTCGTCGGCAACCAGCTCATGGTCGTCTTCGCGCTGGCGATCCTGCTGGTCTATCTCTGCCTCGCCGGCCAGTACGAGAGCTGGGTCGCGCCGCTCGCGGTGATCCTCGCCGTGCCATTGGCGCTGATCGGACCGGCCGTGACGTTCAACAGCCTCGGCTTCGAAAACAACCTCTACACCCAGATCGGCCTGATGCTGCTGATCGCGCTCGGTGCCAAGAACGCAATCCTGATCGTCGAGGTGGCGCGCGAGGTGCGCATCGTCGAGGGCAAGCCGATCATCGAGGCGGCGGTGGAGGCGGCGCGCAAACGCTTCCGGCCGATCCTGATGACCTCGTTCGCCTTCATCCTGGGCGTGGTGCCGCTCGCCACTGCGACCGGCGCCGGCGCCAACTCGCGCATCTCGCTCGGCATGGCGGTGATGACCGGCATGATCGCCTCGACCTGCCTCGCCGTCTTGTTCGTGCCGTCCTACTTCACCGTGCTGCAGCGCTACGAGGAATGGCGCAAGCAGGGCAAGTCGAAGAAGGCGGCGGTGGCGGGTACGTAAATCACTGCCTTGCTGCGTGAGCCTTCGCGATGGCTTGCTCGATCACCGGGGCGACCACCGGCAGGACCAGCGCATTGGCCTTGGCGGTCCAATGGTGGTCGCAGCGGTGATAGTAGTCGTCCCATTGCTCGGGATGGGCGGCCAGCACCGGCATCAGGTCGAGATAGGTGAAGCCGAGCTCGCGGCTCATCGTCGCGAACCACGCCGGCAAGGGCGGTGTTCCACGGTCCTTGAGGTTCAACAGGTCGCGCTGCATGGGAATGGTGAGGATGACGACCGGCCGGCCCTCGGCCGCCTGCACCAGCTTGGCCAGCGTGTAGCGCGTGATGTCCTGATCTTTGGCATCGTAGTCGTAGTAGAAGCTGCGGATGCCCTTGGTGAGCGGCTCGGCGGCCTGCACGACCTGGTCGTCGACGACGGTGCGGAACTGCCGTATGGCCCAGGCGCGGCGCATGGCGCGCAGTGTCATGCTGTTGTCCCACAGATAGAGGAACGGCCGTTCCAGGCCCTCGCCCTTCTCGCGCCGCTCGCCGTCGAAATATGCCTTGTTGAAGTGCACGAGCTCGTAATGGCCGTTGCCGCCCACGAAGTACGGCCGGTAGCGGTTATAAAAGGCCTTCTGGCCGATCTCCCAGTTGCTGTCGGTGAAGTCGTTCTCCGGCAGGAAGCCCACCAGCACGACGTCGTGCGCGAACTGCTTGGCGAGCTTCTCGTAGACCAGCAGATACTGCACCGGCCCGAAGGTCTGCGACGTCGCGAAGTTCAGATGCTCGATGCCGGTCGCCTGCTCCAACAGGTTGGACAGCCGGGTCGGCGTCTCGAGCGTCATCCCCTCCATCATCGAATCGCCCAGCACGACCACCCGCGGCGCCGTGGCATCTCGGCTGCGCTCCTTGTCCAGCGCGCCGTAGGAATTGCTGGCGTAGTTCACCCGAAAGCACGACTTCTCGTGCGTGAAAGTCGCATTGGGCCGATGCCAGACGCCCCAGTCGGGGTTCGAATCGGCCCAAAACCCGCTGAGTGGATTGATGTCGATCTCGATCCAGCCCTGCCGCGCCGCGAGCCTCAGGCCGAACTCGAGAACCAGGGCCGAGACCACGGCAGCCGTCAGGCAGAGCGCAGCATTTTTGAGTGCGGACTTCAGCATACGGCCGAACTCTACCAGCACAACAACGGCCGTGTTGCGCCCGGCATCGCCGCAGGTGCATCGTCGCCCTCTACAGGGAGGCCGACCAGGAGTGGCGTGCCACGGTCGATGGCGATGGAAGCCGCCTGCTCACTCGTCGCGAAGGCGCCGGTGCGACCATCGTCAATGACTTGACGGCCGACGCGTGGCCCGACCGTCGGATCGCCTTCCGCCCCCCTTAAGCCGCAGCCCATCGTTTCGACATCCTTGCGGTGCGTAACACAAACGTCCCGAGATCGACGCTCCTCGACGCGTTCGTTCGGATGACCGTTGCCGAGCTCGGCGAAGGCCGCCGCGCTTGGGCTGATCCTGCAGATGTTGTTGGGATACGGCTGTACGGCCGCAAGAAGCTCATAGTGTCCTGAAGCGAGAAGGCCCGATACGAGTCGATTTGCGCGGATTGTGGTACGCGCCCGTTCTTCATCGAGAGCGGCTTGGAGCAAGAGCACCTGCGTGAATTGGGCAGGCGTCTGGCGCAAGAACTGATGGCTATGACGAATTGGCGTCCCCGAGAGGATTCGAACCTCCGACCTCCGGTTTAGGAAACCGCTGCTCTATCCGGCTGAGCTACGGGGACACTTCGCCTCGGCGCATACACCTTAGCACAGCCGGGGGCAGCACCGTAACCAGTCCCTGACCGCGCAAAAAGCGCCGCTGCGGTGTGGCGGCGCACAATCGACTTTGGGTGCAACCGGATCCGCGCGCATGCATTCGTTCCCGCGGTGGCGCTGTCAATTCACTTTGTGCGGGTCGCGTGAGACTAACGGATGTTCGCT
>JAFAKN010000522.1 GCA_019235415.1 Alphaproteobacteria bacterium | reverse complement strand
GGCGGCGGCGAGGGTCGAGGTTTGCGCCGCGGCGAGCACCGCGGCAGCTTCTTTGGCGACGCGCGTACCCTCGAAGAAGCGCGGATTCTGCGTGCCCCACAGCCGCACCGCGTTAGCGAAAGTGAAGTCGCGGAAGTCGTCGGCCGTGATCAGCTCATCCTCGACCAGCTCATAGGCCTCGGGCACCGGACTCAGCATGTCGGGTACGTCGAAGTGGCCGATATCGGAGCTGAAGATCGCATTGATGCGCGCGCCGAACGGATTGGCCTTGCCGAACGCCGTGACGTTCATGCGGTCGTCGGCCTCGCAGCCGAAGTAGTACGGCTTGGCGTAGAGGTCGATCCAGTCCTGCTTGCGGTTGATCTGGCAGGCCGCGAAATCGTCGAGCACACTGACGCCGCCGGTCGGCTCGTCCTCCTCGGCGATCGGCCAGCCGTCGCGCTTGTCGAGCTCGGCCGCGACGTCGTCGTAGCCGTACTTGTCGACCAGGCTTCGCAGCAGCTTCCGGTCGAGCTTCTTGGGATCCATGTAGGCGATGCCCTTGGCGCCGCGCCGCTCCCAATGCTCTATGAGGTCGGCGAACAGCTGGCAGCCCCAACCCACGCCGCCTTCGAGGAAGGCGAAGTTGAGGTCGGGGAAGCGGCGCGTGACGCCGGCCAGGAACAGGCCCTTGGCGATGGCGTGGCCGGCCGCCGCGAAGTGGCCGATGTGGTTGAAGGTGAAGTTGCTGGCCGAGTTGCGCAAGCCGAAGCCGCGGCCGCCGGCATGGAAGGTCGGCGCGACGCCGAGCTCGCGGCACTTCTGCCACACCGCGTCGTAGTCGTGCTCGCTGTCGGGACCGAAGTTTTCGTAGGTGACGGCAAAGCGCGCCACCGCCGGATCGGCGCCCTTGGCCGCCGGCAGCGGCCGCGGCATGCCGCCGCCGAACATGCCGACCTTGGCGCCGAGCTGCTTGGTCACGAACTCGAGCTCCGCGATCGCCTCCTCTGGCGTGTACATCGGGATGACCGCCGCGGGCGTCAGCCGGTCGCTGAGCTTGCCGAAATATTCGTGGGTCACGATGTTGAAGCCGCGCACCACGGCGTGCCGGGTCTCGGTGTCGGGAATGCGCGGCACGGAGAGGCCGGCGGTCGGATAGATGATGCCGAAGTCGATGCCGAGCTCGTCGAGCCGGTCGTACAGCATGCGCGGCAACATCGCCGTGGCGCGGTCGATCGTGTTGGTCGACTGGCGCGTCCAGTAGCCTTCCATGGCGACGCCGCGCTGCTTGCGCTCGGGGATCGAAAGCTTCAGCGCATCGGGGATGCGCCGCTGCGACGCCAAAAACCCGTCGGCCGCCTTGTCGCCGGCCACCTTGCGCATGCGCTCGGCGAACACCGGATTGTACTCTACCCAATGCCCGTCGCCGTCGATGATCGGATGGTCGAGACTCTTGCGGATGTCGGCGGGGCTGCGATGAGAACTCATGCTTGCCTCCAAATTACGCCTGCGGTGTGCAAACGCTAACTCTCCGCGCACGGTCGCGCAACGAACGACTTCAGCTACCCGAATCTTCCCGGGTCACAGGGCGTGAGCGCGGCGGGCAATTCCTCGCCCTCCATCTGGCGCGCGATCAACCGGCCGGTCGCGGTGGCGAGCGTGAGCCCGACATGTTGATGGCCGTACGCGCAGTAGACATTCGAAAGGCGCGGGGCACGACCAATCGCAGGTCGAAAGTCCGGCAGGCTGGGGCGCTCGCCGATCCAGCGGCTGCGCTCGGCGCCGCCGACGTCGGGGAAGATATCCTTGAGATGTCGCACTAAAATGTCGGCGCGTGCCCAGGTCGGCGGCTGGTGCGGGGCGGCGAGCTCGACGGTGCCGGCGACACGCAGGCCTTCCTCCATCGGCGTGATGAAGAAGCCGCGCTCGGCCGGGCTCACCGGCAGGTCGAAGCGCACGTTGTCCGGCGCCAGCATCACGTGATAGCCGCGCTCGGCGACCAGCGGCGCGTTGAAGCCCAGAAGCCGCGTCAGCTCGCCCGAGGCGCGCCCGGCGGCGATCACCACCGAATCGCCCGGCAGCTCCTGGTCGGTGAGCTTGACCGAGGTGACGCGCGCGCCCTCCCGGCTGAAGCCGCGCACGCGGCCGCGCAGGATCGTTCCGCCGTCGGCGGCGAAGCGCTCGGCCAGCGTGGTGACGACCCGGTACGGATTGATGGTGTGCATGCCGTGCGGGTAGTAGACCCCGCGCACAATGCGCTCGCTCAGCCCCGGCGCGATCTCGCGCGCGCGGTTGCCGTCGACGATCTCGAACACCGTGCCCTTGGCCGCCTGCAGCGCGCGCTCCTCCTCGCCGTCGGCGAAAGCGCTGTTGCTCTCGTAGACGTAGAGCGCGCCCTGGGTCTTGAACAGCTCGCCCAGCCCCGAGGCCTGGATCTCCGCCTGCCAGGCGATGTTGGCCTCGGCCATCAGCGCGCCGAAGGAGTCCACTCCCTTCTTCACTTCGGCCTGGCTGTACGCGGCGAGCGCGAAGCGGGCCATCCACGGCAGCAGCCACGGCACGCTGCCGGGATGCACGCTGAGCGGCCCGGTGCGGTCCATCAGCATCTGCGGCACGCGGCGCAAGGTCGACGGCCGGGCGAGCGGCAGGACGTGGTCGATGGCCACGAAGCCCGCATTGCCGTACGACGTGGCGCGCCCCGGCTCACCGCTGTCCAAAAGCGTGACCTTGCGACCGGCGCGCTGCAGGCTGCGCGCCGTCGCCGTTCCAACGATGCCGGCGCCGACCACGATGACGCCCTGATCGTTCGTGCGGGAATCGCTCATGAAGGGCAACCTAGCACGGCGCCTGAAGGGCGGGCGCGAGCCCGATTGATTTGCTGTTCCAAATCACTATTTACGTCCGTCATGTCCCCACAATCCGAGAATTCCAACGGGCCGGGCTGGCACGCCACGACCATTCTTTCCGTCCGCAAGGCGGGCCAGGTGGTGATGGCGGGCGACGGCCAGGTGTCGATGGGCCAGACCATCGTCAAGGGCAACGCCAAGAAGGTGCGCCGGCTGGGCAACGGCCAGATCATCGCGGGCTTCGCCGGCGCCACGGCCGACGCCTTCACCTTGTTCGAGCGGCTCGAGGCCAAGCTCGAGCGCTATCCCGGCCAGCTGCTGCGCGCCTGCATCGAGCTCGCCAAGGACTGGCGCACCGACCGCTACCTGCGCCGGCTGGAGGCCCTGATGGCAGTGGCCGACAAGGACGTGTCGCTGATGCTCTCGGGCTCGGGCGACGTGCTGGAGCCCGAAGGCGGCATCATCGCCATCGGCTCGGGCGGCAACTATGCGCTGGCCGCGGCACGGGCGCTGATCGACGTCGAGGGTCTCGACGCCGAGGCGGTCGCGCGCAAGGCGATGGACATCGCCGCCGACATCTGCGTCTACACCAACCACAATCTCGTCATCGAGAAACTCTGACCTAAAATGAGCAACGACTTTTCCCCGCGCGAGATCGTCTCCGAGCTCGACAAGCACATCGTCGGCCAGGACGACGCCAAGCGCGCCGTCGCGATCGCGCTGCGCAACCGCTGGCGCCGCCTGCAACTGCCCGAGGCGTTGCGCGAAGAGGTGCTGCCCAAGAACATCCTGATGATCGGCCCGACCGGCTGCGGCAAGACCGAGATCGCCCGCCGGCTGGCCAAGCTCGCCAACGCGCCGTTCCTCAAGGTCGAGGCCACCAAGTTCACCGAGGTGGGCTATGTCGGCCGCGACGTCGAGCAGATCGGGCGCGACCTGATGGAGGCCGCGCTCGACATGACGCGCGAGCGGCTGCGCAAGGACGTGCGCGCCAAGGCCGAGCTCGGCGCCGAGGACCGTGTGCTCGATGCCTTGTGCGGGACCGGCGCCAGCGAGGAGACGCGGCTGCGCTTTCGCCACAAGCTGCGCGCCGGCGAGCTCAACGAGCGCGAGATCGAGATCGAGGTCGCCGACACCGGCGGGCCGATGCAGTTCGAGATCCCCGGCCAGCCGGGTTCCTCGGTCGGCATGATCAATCTCGGCGACATGCTGGGCAAGGCGTTTGGCGGGCGCACCAAGAAGCGCAAGATGACGGTGGCCGAATCCTACGAGACGCTGATGCGCGAGGAGAGCGACCGGCTTTTGGACCAGGAGAAGGTGGTGCGCGAGGCGCGCGAGGCGGTCGAGCAGAACGGCATCGTGTTCATCGACGAGATCGACAAGATCACCGCGCGCAGCGAGTTCCGCGGCGGCGGCGACGTGAGCCGCGAGGGTGTGCAACGCGACCTCTTGCCCTTGATCGAGGGCACGACGGTGAACACCAAGCACGGCCCGGTGAAGACCGACCACGTGCTGTTCATCTGCTCGGGCGCCTTCCACCTCGCCAAGCCCTCCGACATGCTGCCCGAGCTGCAGGGCCGCCTGCCGATCCGCGTCAACCTCGCCTCGCTCAGCCAGGAGGATTTCAGGCGCATCCTGACCGAGCCCGAGGCGAGCCTGGTCAAGCAGTACAAAGCGCTGCTGGCGACCGAGAAGGTCGAGCTCGAGTTCAAGCCCGACGCCATCGACGAGCTCGCCAAGCTCTCGGCCGAGATCAACGAGACGGTCGAGAACATCGGCGCCCGCCGCCTGCACACGGTGATGGAGAAGCTTCTCGAGGAGGTGAGCTTCACCGCCTCCGACAAGCCCGGCGAGAAGGTCGAGATCGACGCCGCCTACGTCCGCGAGCGCGTCGGTGCCCTGGCGAAGGACGCCGACCTCAGCAAGTTCGTGCTGTAGCTTGCTACCGGAATAACCAAGCACCAATGAGAGGGGTGAGCAGGTCTCACCTACTAATGCTTGAGGTTCGTCTCCAGTACGGCTACCAAATAAGCGCTCGCGAGAAGGCACCAGCCCAGAAAATCGGCGCCCCTGACGTCCGGCATCACCCGGTTCCGGGCTAATTCGGCAAATAGGGCTACCGCCTGCCCTGCGCCGACGGTGGAGGGAGGCGACTGTCATGGGCCTGGGGGAACGCCCGGCTTCTGAGCTCCCGACATGCCAGTGACCGACGACGACGCGCCGGCGGAGCGAGCCGCCGGCTTGTGCGCGGGCAACATATCCGGTCTTCGTCAGCTTGGCGGCAGGCACGCCTGGGTCTCTCATAACGG
>JAFAKN010000352.1 GCA_019235415.1 Alphaproteobacteria bacterium | reverse complement strand
AGGCCGTGCGCTTCGCCAGCGCCGGCCAGTGGAACGCGGGCAACACGCGGCGGTAGGCTGGGGGCGCGTCACTCCAGTGACGCGTCATCAAGTTGCATCACGGAAGATCGCGCCACTGGAGTGGCGCGCCCCCAGCGACTACGCTTCTTCCTCACGGAGGAGAGCTCATGTCCGACTGGCAAAAGCGCTATCAGCGCCTGTTGTTCGACCGCCCCCATCCCAAGGTGCTGCGGGTCACCATGAACCGGCCCGAGAAATACAACGCAACCGATTCCATCATGCATCGCGAGCTGGTCGACGTGTGGCGCGACATCGACGGCGACGACACGGTGAACTGCGTCATCATCCAAGGCGCCGGCGGCAAGGTGTTCTCGGCCGGCGGCGACTTCTCCATCATCGAGAAGAACATGACCGACTACAACGCGCTGCTGCGGACCTGGAAGGAAGCGCGCGACATCGTCTACAACGTCATCAACTGCTCCAAGCCGATCGTCAGCACCATGCGCGGCCCGGCGGTCGGCGCCGGCCTGGTCGCGGGCATCCTGGCCGACGTGTCCATCGCCTCGAAGAAGGCGCGCATCATCGATGGCCATACGCGCCTCGGCGTCGCCGCCGGCGACCACGCCGTCATCGTCTGGCCGCTGCTCTGTGGCATGGCCAAGGCCAAGTACTATCTCCTGCTCTGCGAAGCGATCGACGGCGAGGAAGCCGAGCGCATCGGCCTGGTCTCGCTCTGCGTCGAGGACGACCAGCTCGAAGCCAAGGGGCTGGAGGTCGCGACAAAGCTCGCCGAGGGGGCGCAGACCTCGATCCGCTTCACCAAGTACGCGCTGAACAACTGGCTGCGCATGATGGGGCCCTCGTTCGACGCCTCGACGGCGCTCGAGATCCTGGGCTTCCTCGGGCCGGAGGTGAAGGAAGGCCTCGCCTCGCACCTCGAGAAGCGCAAGCCCAAGTTCGACGCCTATTCGCCGATCTGAGGAGCGGGCCATGCGGGGATTGGACGGAAAGAATGTCATCGTCACCGGCGGCGGCGGGGCGATCGGCGGCGCCATCTGCCGGCGCTTCGTCGAGTACGGTGCGCAGGTCGGCATCTTCGACAAGAACCTCGACGGCGCCAAGAAGGTCGCCGGCGAAATCCACGCCAAGGGCGGCGCGAGCTTCGTCTCGGGCGTCGACATCACCGACTACCAGGCGGTGGGCGACGCGATCAGCCGCTGCGAGCACGAGATCGGACCGACCGACGTGCTGGTCAACAACGCCGGCTGGGACAAGTTCGTCAACTTCATCGACACCACGCCCGATCTCTGGGACCAGGTGATCGCCATCAACCTGCGCGGCCCCATCAACATGAGCCACTACGTGCTGAAGGGCATGGTGGCGCGCGGCCATGGCCGCGTCGTCAACATCGCCTCCGACGCCGGCCGCGTCGGCTCCTCGCAGGAAGCCGTCTACTCGGCCTGCAAAGGCGGCATCATCGCCTTCACCAAGACCTTGGCGCGCGAGGTGGCACGCCGCGGCATCACGCTCAACACCGTGTGCCCCGGCCCCACCGAGACGCCGTTGCTGGCGGCAGCCGCCGGCGAAGGCGAGCGCGCCGAGAGGATGCGCGCGGCGCTGGTGAATGCCATCCCGATGAAGCGTGTCGGCCAGCCGGACGACATTCCCGGCGCAGTGTGCTTCCTCGCCAGCGACGATGCCGCCTTCATCACCGGACAGACATTGAGCGTCTCGGGCGGCCTCACCATGCACGGTTAGTATCGGGCGGAGGGCGAACATGAACGATCTTTGGATCCAGCCGACCGGCGGGGCGCTTGCCGCCGACGTGCACGGCGTCGATCTGTCGAAGCCGGTGAGCGACGCGCTCTTCCAGCGCATCGCCGACGCCTGGGCCGAGCACCTCGTGCTGCGCTTCTCCGGCCAGAAGCTCGACGACCACGTGCTGATGGCCTTCAGCGCCCGCTTCGGCGAGCTCGACCGGGTTCCGGTCGCCGCCGTCGGCTTCGACCGGCTGGAGTCGGGTCTCGAGCCCGCGGCGCAGCAATGGGTGGCCGTGATCTCCAGCGTCAGGAAGGACGGCAAGGCGATCGGCGGGCTGGGCAGCTACGAGCTCGTCTGGCACACCGACATGTCCTACAACCCGCTGCCGCCACGCGCGTCCCTGCTCTACGCGCTCGAGGTGCCGCCCGACGGCGGCAACACCGGCTTCCTCAACATGTACGCCGCCTACGAGACGCTGCCGGCCGACCTCAAGCACGCCATCGCAGGGCGGACCTGCATCCACGATTCCAGCCGCAACTCGGCCGGCGAGCTGCGCAAGGGCTTCCAGCGAACCCTCGACGTGCGGCACACGCCGGGCGCGGTGCACCCCCTCGTGCGGTTGCATCCTGTGACCAAGCGCAAGGCGCTGTTCCTCGGTCGCCGCCCGGGCGCCTATGTCCATGGCCTCTCGGTCGAGGACAGCGAGAAGCTGCTCGATGCGGTGTGGGCGCATGCCACGCAGGAGCGCTTCGCCTGGTACCAGAAATGGCGCGCCGGCGACCTCGTGCTGTGGGACAACCGCTGCGTCATGCACCGTCGCGACGCCTTCGACGAGAGCCTGCGCCGCCTGATGCACCGCACGCAGATCGTGGGCGAGCCCGTGCTTGCAGGCTGAGTCGCCGGTGAAAGGGGTCGTCCTTGCCGCCTTGCTGGTGGCTTGCCCAAGCGTAGCCCGAGCGGCGCCCGACACGGCGCAGGTGTCGGCGATATGCGGCACGCGTTCGACCTGCACCGTCGGCAAGAGCTACGACGGCGGAAAATCTCCGCAAGGATCGTCACTGACGGTGGTTGAAGTGCATCTGGGCTTGAAGGACAAGCCGGGCGATGCGCCGGACGATGGCTGCCGGATCGCGGACGACAAGCGCGACGGCGGCGTCGAATACTGGCTCGTCGACGGGCTGACGCCGCCGAAAAGGCTCCTGAGCCTGTGCAACGATGGCTACGGCGCGGCAGGCGTCGGCGAGGACGAGGTGACGATCGGCCCGAACCGCCTGGTCCACGAGCAGTCGGGCGGCTCGGCCTGGCGGTATCACAGCACGAGCACCTTCACGCTCTCGCCCTGGCGCATGGTGAACGAGCGCGATTGCAGCTTTCACGACGCATCGGAAGTCACCGGCACGACCACCGACATCGACTATCTCGACATGACGGCGCGCTCGATCGCCAAGGACAGCACGAACAAGGACAACGGGATCGGCTGTCCCGAATGGCCGGCCGACGCCGCGCGCCATTTCACTCCTGCGCCTGGTCCGGGTGTCTTTGCCGCCTACGACATCGTCTCGCCGTTTCTCGGTCCCGACCCGGACCAGGCCAAGATCCCCTCCGGCACGGTGATCGGCGATTGCGTGGCCGCCATGACCACGTCGGGCACCAACGCTTTCATCGTCTACGGCAGTGCTGCCGCCGCACCACAGGTTGCGGAGGTGCGGGTCGTCGCCGAATCCTTGGGCTCCCTTCTGATCCAGATCCTCGATCCTTTGGCGGCCGAGCAGCCGACCCGGCCCGGCGGTTCGTGGGTCAACCTGCCGCATATCGAGTTGTGGAGCGGGCACAACGACGCGAACGTCTTCACCCGACTGCCGTTGTCGGAGCTGGCCCAGATCGGCATCGACCTCAATGGCGGCATCCATGAGGGCGTGGGGAAGAAGGCTGCGCTGCCGTCTGTCGAGCGATGGCCGGGAATGGACGCGTCCGGCCGACCGGTGGTCGTGCTGCGGGTACGCTGGGCTGACGAGTACGCCCTGCTTCACGGCGCGGCGCTCGTCTATTCGCAGGCCGAGGCCGGGAAGCAAGCGAGGCTGATGGCCACCACGGGGATCGTGAACAATCGGCCGCTCTACGTGCCCGAAATCGTTTCCCTGCGCGGCGCCGACGTCGACCCGACACCGGGACGTTGCCGCGTCGACCAGGGAAGGCTGTCGAAGAGCGAATAGCGCAGTGTCAGCGATAGCCCGCCGCCTGCAGCTCGAACAGTTCGGCATAGAGCCCGGGCTGCGACACCAGCTCTTCGTGCGTTCCGGACGCTTCGACCCGGCCGTCGAGCAGCACGAAGATGCGGTCGGCCATGCGCACGCTGGAGAAACGGTGCGAGATCAGCACCGCCGTCCTGCCCTTGCTCAGCTCCTTGAAGCGCTGGAAGACCTCGAACTCGGCGCGGGCGTCCAGCGCCGCCGTCGGCTCGTCGAGGATCAGCACTTCGGCCTCGCGCATGTAGGCGCGCGCGATCGCCATCTTCTGCCATTCGCCGCCCGACAGCTCGATGCCGTTCTTGAAGCGCTTGCCGATGCGCTGCTGGTAGCCTCGCGGCAAGCGGGCGATGACCTCGTCGGCCTGGCTGTTGCGGGCGGCGCGCTCGACGCGGTCGAGGTCGTTGCGGGCGGAGATGCGGCCGACGGCGATGTTGTCGCCGGCGCTGAAATTGTAGCGCACGAAATCCTGGAAGATGACGCCGATGCTGGCGCGCAATTCGTCGAGGTCGTAGTCGCGCAGGTCGTAACCGTCGAGCAGGATGCGCCCCTCGCCGGGATCGTAGAGTCGCGTCAGGAGCTTCACCAACGTGGTCTTGCCCGCGCCGTTCTCGCCCACCAGCGCCACCACCTCGCCGGCCCTGAGCGTGAAGCTGAGATGGCGCACCGCCCAACGGTCGGCGCCGGGATAGATGAATCCTACGTCCTCGAAGACGAACCCTTGGCGAATCGGACGCGGCAACGGCCGCGGGCGCTCGGGCGACCGGATCTTGGGCCGCATGTCGAAGAAGGAGAAGAGGTCGTTGATGTAGAGCGCCTGCCCCGCCGTCGACGAAAAGCTCAGAAGCAGGCCCTCCAACAGGCCGCGCAGGCGCAGGAAGGAGCCGGCCAGGAAGGTCAGGTCGCCGATCGAGAATTGCCCCGCGAGCGTGCGCCAGGCGATGTAGACGTAGGCGCAATAGTAGCCGACGGTTCCAATGGCGGTGAGTGCGGCGCCCCATGCCGCACGGCGCGTCGCCAGGCGGCGATTTTCTGCGTAGAACGCATCGGCCAGGCTCTTGTAGCGCTCGATCAGGAAGCGGTTCAGGCCGAAGATCTTCACTTCTTTTGCGGTCTCGACGCTGGCCGCCGTCTGGCGCACATAGTCGAGCTCGCGCCGCTCCGGCGTTCGGCCGAAGTCCAGGATATAGGTCTGGGCGTTGAAGTGCGCCTCGCCCAGGAACACCGGCAGCAGCGCCACGATCAAAAGCACGATCAGCCCCGGCGCGAAGACCAGGAGGCCGCCGGCGAAGCTCGCGACCGTCACGATGTCCTGCGCCTGGCCGAACAGCTGCGTCATGAGCGTGAGCCGGCCACTGGTCTGGCGCCGCGCCCGCTCCAGCTGGTCCTGGAACTCGGCGTCCTCGAAATCCTCGAGGTCGAGCGTCGCGGCATGCTCCATCAGGCTGACGCTCGAGGCGTTGGTGACGCGCTCCGACAACAGGCTGTCGAGCAGGGCGACCAAGCGGCCGAGCACGTCGGAGAAGATCGCCAGCGCAAATTCCGCCAGCAACAGCCAGCCCAGCCCCTCGAGCTGCCCGTCCTGCAGCCACTGCGCGAGGCTCGACGGTCGCTGCGGCAGTTGCACGAGGCGCACCACGTCATCGATGATCAGCTTGCCGATATAGAGCGCCAGCACCGGCGTCAGCGCCCGCAGGAGCCGGAGCAGCAGCGAGACGGCGGTCAGGGGCCGGCTGGTGCGCCAGACCATGGCGAGGAACGGCCGCAGCGTGCGCAGCGCTCCGAACCGATCCTTCAAGGAGCCGAGGTTCGGAGCGGACGACATCTTCGCCTTCGCTGTGACCGATTACTTCGCGGCAGGTCGTTTGATCGCCGAGTTGCGCCGCTCGACCATCGTCTCCTCGAAGGCGGCCGGATAGCGCCGCGGCTGGACCGATACGCTGTTCAGCTTGGCCAGCGCCTCGTCCGGCAGGCGCCAGCCGCCTGCTGCCAGCGTGTCGCCGAGCTGCTGGACATTGCGCGCACCGACGATGGCGCTGGTGATGGCCGGTTGGTCCATCACCCAGCGCAGCGCGATCTGGGCCGCCGAACGATCGAGGGCGCGCGCCGTGTCGAGCAGCGTTTGCAGGATCTCGCCGTGGTTGGCGGTGAAGAACCGGCTGTTGAAGCCCCAGCCCTCGGCCGAGCGCGTGCCCTCCGCCTGCAGGCTGCCCGGCCGGTACTTGCCGGCGAGGTAGCCGCCGGCCAGCGGCGACCAGACGACGACGCCCAGGCCCTTGGCCTGGCAGGCCGGCAGGATCTCCTCGTCGATGTCGCGGACCACGAGGCTGTACTGCGGTTGGTAGGCGTCGAAGCGAGCCCAACCATGCGTATCCGAGAGCCACAGCGCCTCCATCAGGCGCCATGCCTCGTAGTTGGAGCAGCCGGTGTAGAGGACCTTGCCCTGGCGCACGAGGTCGTCGAGCGCGCTGAGGGCCTCCTCGAGCGGGACCTGGATGTCGACGTGATGCAGGAAGTAGACGTCGATGTAATCGGTCTGCAGGCGGCGCAGGCTTTCCTCGACCGCCTGCTTGATGTGCAGCCGCGACATGCCCGAGTCATTCGGCCCGCCACCCATCGGATTGAACACCTTGGAGGCGACGACCGCGCGATCCCGGCGGCCCTTCAGCGCCTTGCCCAGCATCGTCTCCGACACGCCCGCGACATAGGAGTTGGCGGTGTCGAAGAAGTTGACGCCGGCATCCATCGCGGCGTGCACCATGCGAGCGGCCTCGGCCTCGTCGGCGCCGTTGCCGAACGTCATGGTGCCGAGGCAGATCTCCGAAACCTTCAAGCCAGCGCGGCCGAGGCGACGATACTGCATGTTCGTTCACTCCCGTTCGAAGAGCATGACGGTCATCATGACGCGATCACTCCGTCCTTTTTCATTGCCGTCAGCATCTTGACGGCAAATGCATCGAACGTCGCTGAATTGATTTCCGCGGAATCGTCCGCTTGCCTGATTTCCGATTCGAACTGCCATGTGGCCCTTCCTGCGGCGTCCGCCAGCACGCACCTCAAGGTGATGCGGGTCTCGCTTTGCGACCCGCAGTCGGTGATCTGCCGCACGACCTTCACCTCCAGTCGCGACGTTGCGCCGGGGGCGATCGTAAGCCCGTACGTTTGTGCATGCGCCGCAAAGCGGTTCTTGAAGCCGTCCGTGAAGACACGCTGGAAAGTGGATGCGACCGCGATCGGTTCGACCCGAGGACGACAGGCGAGGTCTCGTCCTCGGCGTATGGCCGGGGTGCCGCGTTCACCGTCCAGAAGCGGAGCGAAGCGGACAAGGTCAAAGCGCGGTCACGTCGTCGCGACCTACAGTCCCAGCATCGCCTTCGCCAGCACGTTGCGCTGCACCTCGGAGGAGCCGCCGTAGATGGTGGTCTTGCGCTGGTTGAAGTAGCGCGGCGCCACGTCGTCGACGTACTTGCCGCCGACCGGCACGACGTTGCTGTCGAAGTTGCGCAGCTCGGTGAACGGCATGCCGTACCAGCCGACCGCCTCGACCGCGAGCTCGGTGATCTTCTGGCCGACCTCGGTGCCGCGCATCTTCACCACCGACGCCATCTGGCCCGGCGCATCGCCCGTCTTGAGGCTGGAGTAGAACATCAGCTCGTTCATCTCGACGGCGTCGATCTCCATCTCCAGCGCCGCCATCTTCTCGCGCCAATGCGGGTTGACGGACAAGGGCTCGCCGGCGTGCAGCTGGCTGGCAGACAGGGTCTGCAGATGCCGGAAGGCTTTGCGCAGGCGCGGGCCATGCGCCTGGCCGCCGCGCTCGAACTCGAGCAGGTACTTGGCGTAGGTCCAGCCCTTGTTCTCTTCGCCGACCAGGTTCTCCACCGGCACTTTCACGTCGTCGAAGAACACTTCGTTGACTTCGTGGGCGCCGTCCAGGGTGATCAGCGGGCGCACGGTGATGCCCGGTGTCTTCATGTCGATCAGCAGGAAGGAAATGCCTTCCTGTTTCTTCACGTCCGGGTTGGTGCGCACCAGGCAGAAGATCATGTCGGCGTGCTGGCCGAGGGTGGTCCAGGTCTTCTGGCCATTGACGA
>JAFAKN010000269.1 GCA_019235415.1 Alphaproteobacteria bacterium | reverse complement strand
GGCAGAGCTTGTGGATCTGGGTGAGGAAAGTGCGGCCGTCCTCGGAGCTCTTCATGGTGAGCATGTGGTTGATGTCGGCGCCGCCCACGAAGGCGCGGCCGCCGGCGCCCGACAGGACCACGACGCGCAGGTCGTCCTCGCGCGACAAAGACTGGAGAGCTTCGGTGAGATCGAGCAGCGCCGGCGGGTTGAGCGCGTTCAGCTTGCGCGTGTAGTCGTAGACGACACGGGCCACGACGCCGGCCGGGCGGCGCTCCCAGCTGATGTCGACCTTGTGGGCGCCTGACGCCATCTGTTTCGCTCCGTGGCTCGTTCTTGTGTGCGTAGAATTCCTCTATTAGACCCGGCGCGCCGATTCACAAGAGCCACGCCGGATGCCCGATTCGCTTGCCATCGATCTTGCGCAGTATTCCGTCTTCGATCCGCCTGACCCGTTCGAGGATCACGTCGGGCCGTTCTACTTTCGGGTGGCGGGCGATCCGCGCGCAGCAGGCAGCGTGCACTGCGTGCTGCCGACCAAGGAGCGGCACGGCAACTATGCCGGCGGTGTGCACGGCGGCGCGATCCTAACCTTCGCCGACTATGCGTTGTGCCTGGTGGCGGGCCGCGCCGCCGACGGCGGTAGCAACACGAGCTTCGCCATGACGGTGAGCATCGCGGTCGAATTTTTAGATGCCGGCAAGGTCGGCCTGCCGATCGAGGCGAGCGGCGAGCCGCTGCAGGTCACGGGACGGCTGGCCTTTGCGCGCGGCACCATCACGCAGGCAGGCCGCGCGATCGCCCTGTGGTCAGGCGTGGTGCGCCACGTCGCGCGCAGCAAGGTCGTGGCGCGCAAGGCCGAGACTTCCGTGGGCCTGGTCGAGGCGCGGCCGCAGTCCGTGCCGGAGGGCTTCGAGCTGCTGGCCAACGCGAGCGTCTACTCCCGCCACATCGGCGCCTCGTATGCGCGCAAGGAGATGGACGGGGCGACGCTTGTGCAGCCAACGCTGCCGCACATGTGCAACTCGGGCGGCGTGCTGCACGGCGGCTACATGATGAGCTTCGCCGATTCGGCGGTGACGCGGGCCGCCGGCATGACCACGGGAATGGCGCCCGCCACGGTGGCGTTCGCCGCGGAGTTCCTGTCCGCCGGCGATATCCGCACGCCACTCGTCACGCGCGTCGAGGTCCCGCGCTACGGCAAGTCGCTTGCCTTCCTACGCGGGGTGCTCGAGCAGGACGGCCGCAAGCTCCTGTCCTACTCGGCGACGATCAGGCTGCGCCCGAGGGCTTAGTCTTGCGGACCGCGGGCCTGCAGGCCCGCCCCTCCTGTCATCCCGAGCGCAGCGAGGGATCTTTCCTGTTGCCATAAGGATCCCTCGCTCCGCTCGGGATGACAGCGGGGAAAGCTTGTGTTTTCAATCAATCTTTCTTTCATCAAGATGAAGACAGCCTCACTGACATTCTGAAGAAAGTCCTACATCCTTCTGAGATTCCGTGCTATTTTATGCACATTATTGACACATTCATTGTTGGAAAATCATGCAGCAGCCGACCGTATTGGTGGTCGAGGATGACGCGTTTCAGCGTCAGGCGGCCCTGAGCTACCTTGCGACGCACGACCTCCACGTGACGGCGGTGGAAAGCGGGGCGCAGATGCGCCGGCAGGTCTCGCGCGCGATGCCCGACCTCGTGCTGTTGGACGGCCAGCTCCCGGGCCGGGAGGACGGCTTTGCCCTGACCCGCTGGCTGCGCGAGAGCAATACGCGGGTCGGCATCATCGTGCTGACCGAGGCTGCGGACGCGCTGGAAAAGGTGCTGGGGCTGGACAGTGGCGCCGACGACTGCGTCGCCAAGCCCTACGAGCCGCGCGAGCTTTTGGCGCGCTGCAAGAGCGTGCTGCGGCGCTCGGTGCAGAAGGCGACGCCCCCGCTGATCGAGCGCATCCGCATGGGTTCGTGCACCCTCGACCTGGGCCGCCGCCGGCTGCTGGACGACGACGGGGCCGAGGTCGGCCTGACTTCGGGCGAGTTCGATGTTCTGAAAATCTTCGCCGAGAACCCCAACCGGCCCCTCTCGCGCGACTGGCTGTTCGAGAGCACCGGCCATCGCACGCGCAATCCGTTCGACCGCTCGATCGACCTGCGCATCACGCGGATCCGGCGCAAGATCGAGCCGATGCCCGACCGCCCGACGACGATTCGCACGGTGCGCGGCGTCGGCTATATGTTCGTGCCGCAGGCCGATTAGGCGCTATAACGGCGCCCCGCGCGACCGCACGCCGCGCGACCCGCCGAGGGGTGGGGGCCCGTAGTTCAGTGGTTAGAACGAGCCGCTCATAACGGTTATGTCGCAGGTTCGAATCCTGCCGGGCCTACCAACCAGCTAGAGCGGCGCCCGGATTTCCGGTTGTGTCGTGACAACCTCGACGAGAAAGAGAACAGCGCACGTGGATCCGCAGTTCGTCTACACGGTGTCGACCTGGGTCGTCCCGGCAATCCTCGCGATCACGCTTCACGAAGCAGCCCACGGGTTCGTCGCCCGTTGGCTGGGCGACGACACGGCTTGGCGCCTGGGGCGGGTCACCCTCAATCCGATAAAGCACATCGACCCCATCGGCACGATCCTGCTGCCGGGCTTTCTCCTGCTCGCGCATTCGCCCTTCCTGTTCGGCTACGCCAAGCCCGTGCCGGTCAATTTTCGGGCATTGCACAACCCGCGCCGAGACATGGTGTGGGTCGCGGCGGCGGGGCCGGGCGCGAACCTCTTGCTGGCGACGGCAGCCGGGCTGCTGGCCCACCTTGCCGGCCTTCTGCCGGCCGATGCCGCCCAGTGGTTCCTGCTGAACCTCGGCAATGCGATCGCGATCAATGCAGTTCTTGCCGTGTTCAACATGATTCCGCTGCCGCCGCTCGACGGAGGTCGCGTTGCGGTCGGCTTGCTGCCAGATCCGTTGGCCGTGCCTCTCGCACGGCTGGAGCGATACGGCATGCTGATCATGATCGCCCTAATCTTCGTTCTGCCGATGGTCGGGCGTCAGGTCGGCATGAACCTCGATGTGCTTGGCTGGGTGGTTTCGGGCCCGACCCGCAGCGTCATCGAGACCGTGTTGCGTGTTACGGGTAACGCTTGAGCTAGGGGCGCGCCACTCCAGTGGCGCGGTCTTCCATTGCTTCGACAATGACGCGCGACTCAGGGCGAAGACTACTTCGCCCGGGGAGGCGCGCGCCCCCAGCGCGACAGGACCTCACAGGTCCTTCGGGTTACCCGGCAGCAGCTTCAGGCGATAGCCCTTGCCCTTGGCGCCGATCATCGTGACCTCGTCGCCCTTGCGGCGGACCGAGTAGCAGTCCTTGTCGTCGCCCTTGTACTTGGTGCAGAGCTTCTCGCCTTCGATGGTCCACTTGCCGGTGGAGATGTCGCTGCCCTCGAGCAGGCCGGTCTTGCCGTCCTTGCCGTAGTACTCATACACCGCATCACCGTCGAGCTTGCCGTACAGGGTGTTGCCGGCGATCGACGCGGCGGCCTCCACGCCGGTCAATTCGGTCGCGCCACCGGACCCGGAGGCAGGTGGCGCTGCCGCAGACTGCGGCGCGGCAAGGCTGGTGACCACGGGCCGCGTTCCCGGATAGTCCACCGCCAGCCCGAAGTAATCCACAAGCGCGTTGGGCTGCCCGATCTTGTCGAGATCCTGGAGGCTGGCGGACTTCGTCGGTGTCACCGAGATCTTGATCGGGCCCTGGGGCTTCTTCCAGTCCAGCATGAAGGACACGATGCCATCGAGCGCCTTCACGGTGGCCGGTCCCTGCCCGGCGGCGAAGGCGCCGATCGGGGTCGTGGCCGTCGCCACCAGCGCCTCGGGCGTGCTGCCCTGGCTCTTCGCGGTCGCTTCGAGCACCTTGGCGATCAAGCCGCTGTCGGCCAGGTCCAGGGACGCCGTGCGCAGGCGCGCCTTGTCCTTCGCGCCGTCCATCTCGCTCTGCTTGGTGCTGACGTCATCGACGACCAGCGCCAACACCAGGCTCCCCTGGCCACGCAAGGAGAGCTCGAGCGCGCTCAGGGTCAGGACCTTCTTGGCTGCGTCCAGCTTATAGTCCAGCGCGAAATCCACCGGCACCTTGGGCACGCCATAGGGGGCGAGCTGGTTGAAGACGTCGTCGTCGCCGGAGATGCCTTCGGCCTTGAGCTTGGCGAAGCGCGGCAGCTCGTCGTCCTTGCTGTTCAGCCGGTCGAAGTCGAGAGCGTCGACCGTGACCTTTTCGATCTTGATGGTGGTTGCCTTGTCGCCGGTCTTGGGGTTGCCCGGCACGACGGCGACCACGTCGTTCAGGACGAAACCGCTGTCGCCTTTGGCCGCCGCGTTCTTGTAGGTGAAGCTTTTAAGCTCCATCTGCGGCTTGATCTCTTTCTCGAAACGCTGCAGGCCGTCCTGCGCGGCGAGATTGCCCGCGCCGAAGAATACCAGCGCCACCAGCGCCGCCGATCCCAACAGCCTCATGGTCCCTCCCCCTGAGTGAGATGGAGACATCTAGCACGGCCAGCGGCTGCAGTATGTGCGAAAAGACACGCTCGGCGCATCACCCCTTCGCGACCGGCGAGCCCATCAATTATTGCCTTTGCCGGTGATGCGCTGGACCATCGACCAAAGGGCGCCGACCTGCACGCCTTGCTTGGTCGGGAACTGCCGGTCGTAGGCATAGCCCCACCAGTTCCAGCAGCCCGCGGGGTTGACGTTGAAGGCCGAGAGCGCGTCGTGCCGCGCCAGCTCCCAGAGCTCGGTGGCGTGGGCCTGGGGATAGAGCACGACGATGCGATTGGTGTCGGCCCATTCGTTGACGCCGATCTTCTTGTAGAACTCCGCGCCGAGCTTCTCCGTCGACTGCAGGCAGCCGTGCAGCACGACCGCCAATCGGCAGGTTTGCGGCGCTCCGGCCTCGCATGCTTGCGGGACATAGAGGTGGCCCGTGTCCAAAAGTCCGTTGGCGATCGCGGCACGTCCCGGCACGAACTCGGTCTGGTCGAACGCCACGAAGCGACCTTGCAGCCCGGTGGCCGGCGGCTGCAACTGACCGTACATCCGTTGCAGCAAATCGCCCGACTGGTCGTAGCCACATTTGTTGATGAACGGCGCGGCATTGACCGCGCACTCGCTGCCGAACCCCGCCGTCACCCAGGAGTGCCCGGCATTGTAGTCCTGGTCATGGCGCTCGATCTCGGCCGGGGGCACACCGAGTGCGCTGTACAGCTCGGCCGCGAGCTCGACGGTCCTCGGCGCCACGACGCTGTCGGCCTTGCCGGTGAACAGGTAGACATGGCTGCGTGCCAGGTTGCCCGGCGGATCGATCCATCCCCTGGCCGCGAAATCGCTGACCATCTCGGCATAGTGCTCGACCGGCTTCAGCGACCCTGGCGCCGACATGCAGCGCCCGGCGGCGAGGCTCGCCAGGCCCTCCACGCCGTCGCTGCCAACACTGTCCACGGCACAGCCGTAAAGGCCACCCGCGATGAGACCGGCGCCGACAATGCCGGCCGAATGGGCGATGTGCAGCTGGTTGGCCATGAAGGCGCCGGAGCTGATGCCGGCGACCGACACCTGGCGGTCGTCGACCGCGAACTTCCCCAACGGGTCAGCCGCCCAGCCGCTGCTGCCGATTCCACTGAGAGCCAAAGCTGCCGCTGCGGCGAAGCCCCAACGCGCCCGACCCTCTTGCCTCGAACCAAGGGGCGAGGCGGGCATCGGCGTGCGGTTCATGCCACCGGCGCCGGCTGGGCCGTGAGCGTCGGCATCGCCGGGCTCGGCGGCGGCGCCAAGCCAAATGCCTGCTCGACGGCCGCCTTCAGCTCGTCGAGGGCGTCCATCATGCGCCTGTGCAGGATGTTGGCCACTTCGCCGCCGCTGCGCGCGGCGACCTCGGAGAGGACGTTGGCGTTCGCCTGCCCCTCGAGCATCGACGTCTTCATCGCGGTGATCTGCGAGACCAGCGCCCCGCCGGGGCCTTGCGGGGAAGTCGCGGCCGTCGCCAGGGCCTTGGCATCCAGCACTTTGCCTAAAAGGTCGCCGGCCATGCCGGCCTGATGCTGCAGCAAGGCGCCGGCGCCTTCGATCATCTTCTGTTGCGCGAGCCCCAGCGCCTCGAGGTTGCGCAGCTCGATGGCGAGGACATCCGTCAGGTATTTCAGGCCGCCGACGACGCGCGATGCATCTTCCATGACGTCACTCCGCAATGGTGGAACGACGCTTCCCCCCGGCCCTTTCCTTGATGGCGCAGGCTATACCCGCATCGCTCGCCGTAGCCAGTTAAATTTCAATGAGAAGTTGCCGGCGCGTTTTTCGCCCGAGCGATCGCCTCGACGATCAGGCGATGCGCCTCGGCGACGTCGCCCCAACCCAGGAGCTTGACCCATTTGCCGGGCTCGAGGTCCTTGTAGTGCACGAAGAAGTGCTCGATCTGATGGCGGGTGATACCGGGCAGGTCGGTATGCGTTCGGACGTTGACGTAGCGCTGGGTGAGCCGCGGCGACGGCACGGCGATGATCTTCTCGTCGCCGCCGCCGTCGTCCTCCATGCGCAAGACCCCGATCGGCCGCACGTTCATCACCGCGCCGGGCACGATCGGGCGCGTGTTGGCGACCAGCACGTCGATCGGGTCGCCGTCGTCGCTGAGCGTGTGCGGCACGAACCCGTAGTTCCCCGGATAGCGCATCGGTGTGTACAGGAAGCGGTCGACCACCAGGGTGCCGGCTCGCTTGTCCATCTCGTACTTGATCGGCTCGCCGCCGATCGGCACCTCGATGATGGCGTTGACGTCGTGTGGCGGATGATCGCCGATGGCGATGGCGTCGAGGTTCATGAGTCGGTCCTGGCAGTCTGTCACCCCGAGCGAAAGCCAGGGGCCTTTTAGGCATCGGCAAAGGTCTCTCGCTTCGCTCGGGATGACAATGCGGCACAAACGAAGCCGGCGGCCTTGTGGGCCGCCGGCTGCACGCATCGCTCCAACCGAGCGATCAGTCGTGCTGGTAGATGTCGCGGTCCTTGGTCTCGGGCAGGAACAGCAGGCCGATGACGAAGGTCATGCCTGCCACCACGATCGGATACCAGAGACCGGAGTAGATGTTGCCGGTCGCGGCCACGATGGCGAAGGCGGTCGGCGGCAGGAAGCCGCCGAACCAGCCGTTGCCGATGTGATAGGGCAGCGACATGCCCGAGTAGCGGATGCGGGTCGGGAACAGCTCGACCAGCATGGCGGCGATCGGGCCGTACACCATCGTCACGTAGATCACCAGGATCGTGAGAAGGCCGATCACCATCGGCATGTTGACCTTGGCCTTGTCGGCCGCGGCCGGGTAGCCGGCGGCGCGGATCGCCGCGGTCGCCGCGTCGTTGAAGGCCTTCTCCTTCGCCGCACCCTGGGCGCCGGCCGTCGCCTTGTCGAAGGAGTCGATCACCTTGTCGCCGATCTTGATCTGCGCCGTGGTGCCCGGAGGGGCGGCGACATTGGTGTAGTTCACCGCATTGCGCGCGAGGAACGACTTGGCGATGTCGCAAGAGGTGTGGAAGCTCGCCGTGCCCGTCGGGTTGAACTGGAACGAGCATTCGCTGGGATCGGCCACCACCGTGACCGGCGACTTCTCGAGCGCCTGCTCGAGCTGTGGGTTCACCGCGCTGGTCAGCGCGCTGAACAGCGGGAAGTAGGTGACCACTGCCAAGAGGCAGCCGGCCAGGATGATCGGCTTGCGGCCGATCTTGTCGGAGAGCCAGCCGAAGAAGATGAAGAACGGCGTGCCGATCGCCAGCGACGCTGCGATCACCCAATTGGAGGTCGTGGCATCGAGCTTCAGCGTCTGGGTGAGGAAGAACAGCGCGTAGAACTGGCCGGAGTACCAAACCACGG
>JAFAKN010000108.1 GCA_019235415.1 Alphaproteobacteria bacterium | reverse complement strand
GCCGTCCGACAGCTTGTCGAAGGCTGCCTTGTTCTTGGTCGGCGCTTCCTTGAAGGCCTTCCAGATCGCCGCCTTGAGGTCGGCCGGCAGGCTGTCCAGGTAGGCGTAGGGCGAGTTCGGGATCAGGTCCGACTTGTAGATGATCCGGAAGTCTTCCTTCTTCGCCAGGCCCTTGGCAACCATGCGGCTGAGGTTCGAATCGTCCTCGGCGTTCCACCAGTTGGCCGCGACGTCGACCGTCTTCTGCTGCAGCGCGATCACGGCGTTCTCGTGGCTGCCGGTGTAGGTCACGTGCGCGAAGTAGGACTCCGGGTTGATCTTCAGCTTGTTCAGCACGAAGCGCGGCACGTTGTTGCCCGAGGTCGAGTTCGGATCGACCAGGCCGAGGTTCTTGCCCTTGAGATCATCGATCGACTTGTAGGGGCTGTCGGCGCGCACGTAGAACACCGAGTAGTAGCCGACCGTGCCGTCGTTGTTCACGGTAGTGCGGAACGGCTCGACCTTCACGCCGGTCACCACGGCGCGCGAGTAGGACGCGGGGCCATAGCCCGCGATGTGGATCGTTCCGTTGCGCTGCCCCTCGATGACCGCGGCGTAATCATTGGCGACACGCAACGTCACCTTGGTGCCGAGCTCCTTGGAGAGGTACTCGACGAAGGGCGCATAGCGCTCGCTGACCCCCGACGCATTCTCGGCCGGGACGACGGCGAGCACCAGCTCGGGATACTTGTCCTTCCACGACTGGGCGAACGCCGAACCGGTCAGAGCGGCAGCGCCGGCGCCGAACGCCGTTCCGAGGAAAAGTCGACGGTTGTACATGTTCATGTTCTCCTATTGAGAGGAAGCCGAGGACTTTTACCGGCCGGCCAGCGCCAGGCCGGGTTGGGCGCCCGGATCGAGCTCGGGAGCGCCCTGTTTGCCCAGCACCTCGGCCGATTCCAGGCCGTAGAGCTCGCGCGCGACATGGTCTGTCAGTGCCGCCGGCGCGCCGTCGAACACCAGCTTGCCCGCCGCCAGGCCGACCAAGCGGTCGCAGTACTTGCGCGCCAGGTCGAGGCTATGCAGGTTGCAGATGACGGTGATGCCGAAGTGCCGGTTGATGTGCTGCAGGGCGTCCATCACGACCTGCGTGTTGCGCGGATCGAGCGAGGCTATCGGCTCGTCGGCCAGGATGATGTCGGGCTTCTGCACCAGCGCACGGGCGATGGCGACGCGCTGCTGCTGGCCACCTGACAGCGTGTCGGCGCGCTGGCCGGCCAGGCGCGCCATGTCGAGCCCCTCGAGCGCCGACAGGCCCAGCGCCTTCTCCTCGTCGGTCCACATGTTGAGCAGCGCGCGGCCGAGCGGCACGTGGAAGGACCGCCCCATCATGACGTTGGTCAGCACGTCGAGACGACCGGACAGGTTGAACTGCTGGAAGATCATGGCGCAGCGCGCCCGCCACTGGCGCAGCGCGCGGCCATGCAGCGCCGTCACGTCGGTGTCGGCGTAGAAAATCCGGCCGGCCGTGGGATCGCCCAGCCGGTTGATCATGCGCAACAGGGTCGACTTGCCGGAGCCGGAGCGGCCAATCACCCCGAGGAGCTGGCCGTTAGGTACGACAAGGGAAATCTGATCGACCGCGCGCCTGTCCCCGAAGCTTTTGACTACCCCTTCCAGCCGCAGCATCGAGCCTCGCGATGGTTCACACCGGCTGCGTACCGGCCGGGTGCTGCCAGCAGACGATGCTTTTGTTACAGAATAACTACGGACTGTGGGGCATTAGGAAGCAGGGCCGATGTCGGGCCAGCGCCGGGTGATGGCCGTCACGATGTCGCGCACGCGCGCTGCAAGGATCCGCTCGCCCTTGAAGGCGGTCGCCGCGGAGGCATCGCCGGTCGCGGCTGTCTTCTCGAACGGCCCTTCGGGGGCAAGCCTGTCCATCCGCACGCTGCGCGGGTCCAATGCCAGCACGACCGACGTTTCGCGCTCGTCGGCGTGGCCGCCCTCCGGGACATCGAGCAGCGCGTCCGCCGAGTTGCCAAGGCCGCGCATATGCAGGATCAGGAGATCGTTCGCACCGGCCGCGATCTCGTCGATCGGCGCCTCCGTCGAGACCCCGGTATTGAGCAGCACGATGCGGCGCACACCGTGGCCGCGCAGGCTACCCAACAGCTCCGACAGCAGGGCCTTGTAGGTCGCGGCCGAAAGGTGCTGGCTGCCGGCGAACGGCGTGAAGGCGGGATAGAACCCGAAGCCGACAACCGGAGCGGCGATCAGCGGCAGGTCTTCGATCAGGCGTTGGGCGAGTGCGCGCGCCGTCAGCGCATCGGTCTTGAGCGGCAGATGCGGCCCGTGCGCCTTGCAGGCGGCACCGATCGGCACGACGACGACCGCGTTGGCCTCAAAGCGCGCCTGCGCCTCGAGCCACGTGAGATCTTCCAGCCAAACGCCGCTGCTGCTGCTCATACAATGACGCTAGCATAGGGGGAACAAGGAGATCACCGATGCGTATCGCCCTCACCCTCATCCTGCTCTTGCTCGGCTCCCTCCCCGCTCTGGCGGACGCCGACTCCAACAAGAAAGCGGTGCTCGAGTTCTACGACAAGGCGCTGAACCAGAAGGACTTCGACGCCGCCGCCAAATATTTCGGGCCGCATTACATCCAGCACAATCCGGGAGCCCCTGACGGCATCGAGGGCTTCAAGGCGTTCATCGCCATGCGCAAGGAGAAGTTCCCCATGGCCAAGAGCGAGATCAAGCGGGCCTTCGCGGACGGCGACTACGTGATCCTGCACGTGCACGCCGTTCGCGAGCCGGGCGAACGCGGCAATGCGATCGTCGACATCTTCCGCCTCGAGAACGGCAAGATCGTCGAGCACTGGGACGTCGTGCAGCCGATTCCGGAGAAGACGGCGAACGACAACGGGATGTTTTGAGGTTTAAGGGGGAGCCCTGCGCGATGACTTCAAATCCGTCATCCCGACCGGAGCGCGAAGCGCGAAGCGGAGGGACCTCTTCATGCTTCCGGCATCGCTAAGAACAGGTCCCTCCGCTACGCCTCGCTTCGCTCGGCTCCGGTCGGGATGACGGATCAACATCAACGCACCGCAGGCTAGCTCTCCCACGGGAGCTTGATGCGCCGCGGCGGCAAGACGCCGGGCACAATCAGCTTGCGCCAGCGGGCCGACGGGGCGCTGTCATCGAGGGCGACACGGCCGCCGACCAGGGATACGCCCAGCTCTTTCCACAGTGCGTCGAGATCGATCGCCTCGGCCTTGTCGTAGCGCCGCTCGACCAGCGCGCTCATGGCGTGCGTGCCGGTGACGCGATCGCAGGCGGCGGCGTAGTCGGTGACGGTGGTCCATTGAGTGCCGTCGAGGCCATTCCACAGGATGCCCCTGAGGCAATTCTCCAGCCCCTTCGCGCCGTTGCTTTCGCGGCGAATTCCGAGGTCGGCGAGCAGCATGAAGATCGCGCCCGACCAATAGACGTCGCGCCCCGATGTCCTCGATAGGCCATGCGAGAAACCGGCGACGCCGTGCGGCATGTTGTCGAGCCATTCCCGCCAGACCTCCTCCTCGGACTTCCAGCCGGCGCGGGCGCGGATGATCGGCTCGACGTAGGTCGCAGCACCTTCCATCAGCCATGAGCCGCGGCCGCGGATGTAGGGCATGCCGGTGTGGATCAGCTCGTGCACCAGCACCCAGTCATTGAACAGGAGCCGGCGATCGACGTCGCGGCCGACCTCGACCATCACGGAGACTCCACCACCGCTTTCGGCGCGGCCGAAACCCACGCCGCGGCGCGTATCGGTCGGCACCAGCGCAAGGAGCGCGCGCTCAGCGGTGAAGCCCTGCCAGTAGTGGGACTCGGCCTCGGCCGTGCGCGCCACCCAGTCGAGCAGGTCGGCGGTGCCTGTTTCGCCGATGCCCTCGAGAATGGCCAGGCGCAGGACGCCATTCTGCGGTCCATTTCCCTCACGCAGGCTGCCCGGCGCCGGTACGGCGAGCTCGCGGTAGGTGACGTTGCCGAGCACACTGAAGCCTGCAAAGCGCAGCGGTGTGCCGCTGAGACGCCAGGCATCGCCCACTTTGGGAAGGCCGGTGGCGAACACCATGCCGGGCGGCGTCGCGACCCGGATGTCGATCACCGGGGTGCGATCGTAGCCGCGCGGCTCGAGCAACCAAGCGCCCAACCCCAGGAGCGCACTCTTGCCGCGCAGCACGGCGAGCGACGTCGAATCGACGGCGCGGGCAAAGCCCGCGATGTCGAAGCGATAATGCGCCTCGGTGAGTCCGTTTGCGGTCTCGACCTTGAGGCCCGCGACGAACGGACCGGCACGGTCGCCGGCCAGGAAGGTCAGCGACGTCGGCGAGCGGCAGCGATAGGTGACGTCCGCCTCGAGATCGCTGCCGAGGGCAACCGCGACGGCGCAGTCCGGGACCACCGTCGGCTGGGCCAAAGCGGGACCAGCCGCCACCATCGCCGCAAGCAGCGTTCTGCGGAACATGCCGAACGCTACCACGCGTCGGCCAGGCTTCCATCGGGCCGGCGGTTCACGTTTTGCGGCGTAGTGGGCGCCGATGAATCAGGCGGTCATGGTCGCCTTCGCGTCATCCGAAGCAGCCGACATCGTCGGCTCCGGCCATGGCTTCTGCGGCGCACGCGCCGTCTCGAACCAGCGCGCCAGCCGCATGACACCGAGATCGTCGAAGCGACGGCCGATGATCTGCAGGCCGATCGGCTTGCCGTCGGCGGTGTAGCCGCAATTGATGGAGGCGGCCGGCTGCTCGCTCATGTTGCAGGGCATGGTGAAGGCGATGTGCTCGAGCGGGCGCTCGACGTCGTTGGTCGGCGTCTCCCAGTGCGCCGAGAAGGTCGGCACCGGCGAGACAGGTGACAGCACGTAGTCGAACGGCTGGGTAGCGCGCACCGCCGCGGCGCGGATCGCCATGTAGTTGCTCACCGCCCTGACCACCGTGGCGCCAGAAACGTCGGCACCGCCGCGACACCAGTCGGCGATGAAGGGCAGCACACGCGCCTGGCGCGCGTGGCTTAGCCCCGAAAAATCGACCCAGCTGCGCACCCGCCAGAACAGGTCCTGCAGGTGCAGCATCTCCGGCGGCAGGAACGGCGACACCGGCTCGACGACCGCGGCCGCCTGCGCGAACAGCTTGGCCGCGGCTTCCACCGCCGCCTCGACCTCCGGGTCGACCGCCAAGCCGGAGCCGGCGTCGAGGTGCAGGCCGATCCTGAGCCCCTTCGGCTCGAGCGGACCCAAGCTCCAGTCGATGGCCGCCGGCGGCAGGCTCATATGGTCGCGCCAGTCCGGCCTGGAGAGCTCGGCCATCAAGAGCGCGGCGTCGGCCACGCTACGAGCCATCGGACCGACCACGCGCCCGAAGTACGGCGGATCGACCGGCACGCGGCCGAGGCTGGGCTTTAGCCCGAAGATGCCGTTCCAGCTGGCCGGCAGGCGCACCGAGCCGCCGATGTCGGTGCCGAGATGCAGCGGACCGTACCCCGCCGCGGCCGCAGCGCCAGCGCCGGCGCTGGAGCCGCCGGGATTCCAGGCCAGGTTCCAGGGATTGCGCGTCAGCGGATG
>JAFAKN010000416.1 GCA_019235415.1 Alphaproteobacteria bacterium | reverse complement strand
ACAAACCGGTGCTGCGCCAGCGTGATGTTGGCCGATCTGACACTCCCGCTGCCCCCGGCCATCAGCGGCGGCCTCGCGACGCCGATGGTGTTGCTTGCGCCGTTGCCGTTCTTGACCCCGTAGCTGTTGCCGTTGGTCGCCGGCAATTGCCGCGGCTGCTTGGGTGTGAGCTCGAGATCGGCCGATCCGACGCTCCGGCTGCCACCGACCATCAGAGGCGGCGCCGCGGCGGCCTCGATCGCGGGTTCGTGCAGCGGCGGCAGCTGCGCCGGCGGCGGAATGTTGAGGGACTTGTAGGGGACCGAACACCTCGGGAACTTGAACTTGATCGTCATCTCCATCGCCCCTCCTTAGGGCAGCTTGCGTTGCTAAGCCGCATGTGGGGGCGTGGCTGCGACAAAAAGTAAATGACGGCACAAATGAATTCAATGAAGGTGTCGGCATCAGGGCTGCATGCGAGTTGCTCTCGGTTGCGCTTGCACAACTGCGCTTCGCAGTAGCCATCGCGTCATCAAAGCTCGAGTGTTCCCGCCGTCACGGCTGTCGGGTCCAGATCGTGCACGCCGCGCTGATGTACTTGGGGCCCTGCGAGGCGTAGCAGCCTTCGATCGTGTTGGCGTCCAGCACTGTGAACTGCTGCTGGTTGCCGCGCGCGTTGATCAACACGCCCGTCTTGTTGTCCCGGGCGATCGCCCCCAGGATTCGCTCGGCGGTGCCGCTCGGACCCGTCGAAGTGCCCCAGAAGTTGTTGCCCTCCTGCTTCTCGAACACGAAGCGCAGGTTGACGCGGTGGACCTTCGGCTCCACCTCGCGATTGGTGTGTTCGGGATGAAGGCTTTCGCCCAAGCCGACAGACTGGCCCGTCACCAGCCACGTGCCCATGAGCGAGAGCGGCTTGTCCTGTGCCGCGGCGGGCGCGGCCAGCGACAACAGCAGGAGTGACGACACCGTAAGCGGTCGCTTCATGGCGTTTCCTTTACACATGAAGATAGAGTGCTCGATACTGCGCCGCGTCTCGCGAATTCGCCACCTCTTGCCAAACGCGCCGCAGAACGCGACGCAAACCAAAGGATGAGAGCCTCATACTCGTGACGCAGCCGCGACAACCTCGCGTGCGATTGAGAAATTCGCCAGCCCCGCACTAGTTTCAAACCGTCTTCGAACAGTGTGCGAGGTCGTGTCATGAAGCTGCCGCTGGCTGTTACCACCGTCGCGGCGACCGTGCTCGCTTGCGGCTGCGCGCTCGCGCAAGTCGGCGCCCCCGTCGGACCCAGCGCCGGGCCCAGTGTCGGACTCGGCACGCCGATCGGACCAGTCGGCATTCCCCTGGGCGCGATGGAACTTGCAGCACCCGGCCTCAGTCCACCCGGGACGAACACCATGGGCTGCCCATCGGCGACGACACCGGGCGCTCCCTCGGCCGCTCCCGTGTTCGACGGCGGCGGCATGGCAGGCGCCGTTCCGAGCGGCTGCGCCCCGGGCGGTAGCGGCAGCATGGCGCCGAGTCCAAGCGAGACGACACCTCCTGCCCTGCGGGCCGGGCGTGCCGGCATCCCCTTGGGCTCGACCGAGATCGGCAGTCCGGGGCTGAGCCCGCTGCCGCCGCTGACGACGCTGGTGACGCCGACGCCGTCAGCGGTCGTGCCGGGCGCATCGTCGACCGCACCGATGGCGGGGCCGCCGGCGGCGCTCGAGCCACCTTGTCCACTGGTCGGCACGTTCACCAGCCAATCGACCATGCAAGCGGCGCGATCGTCGGCAACAAGCGGCACGGCACCGTCGCCCGGCTGCTGACCCGGCCTTCCGCGGGCAGGGAGGACGCCATGAAGCGAAGGATCATCGTGCTGGCCAGCGTGTCGCTGGCCGCAGCGGCGGCCGTCGGGATCCTGTACGGGCTGGTCACCCCCGTCAGAGGCGGCGCGCCGGCAGCGGCGCCCGCGCCGGCCGCCGCGCCCGTGGTCGCCGATGTCGTGAAAAGCGGCGATGTGCCGATCTATTTGACCGGGGTCGGCACGGTGATCGCCTACAACACCGACATCATCCGCAGCCAGATCACGGGTGAGCTGGTGCAGGTGGTCTTCACCGAAGGCCAGACCGTCAAGCCCGGCGATCTCTTGGCGCAGATCGACCCCAGGCCGTACCAGGCCCAGCTCGACCAGACGATCGCCAATCGCGACCGCGACCAGGCGCAGCTCGACAACGCGCTGGCCAACCTCGGCCGCTACACCGACCTGGAAAAGAAAGGCTTCGCCTCGACGCAATTGTCCGACACCCAGAAGGCGCAGGTGGCCCAGCTCAAGGCGGCGATCCAGGCCGACGAAGCGCTGATCGAGGCGGCCAAGATCCAGCTCGGCTACACGCGGCTCACCTCGCCGATCCCCGGCATCGCCGGCGTCCGCCAGCTCGACGTCGGCAACATCATCCATCCGACCGATGTCAACGGGCTGGTCGTCGTGACGCAGATCGAGCCGATCTCGCTCCTCTTCACCTTGCCCGAGACGGTCCTGCCGCGGATCCAGCTGCAGCAGGAAAAGACCAAGGCGCCGCTCGCGGTCATCGCCTACAGCCAGGACAACAAGATCAAGCTCGACGAGGGCACGCTGGGGCTGGTGAACAACGAGATCCTGCAGACCACCGGCTCGATCCAGCTCAAAGCCAACTTCCCCAACCCAGCGCATCGGCTGTGGCCCGGTCAGCTGGTCAATGCGCGGCTGCTGGTCGACACGCGGCACGATGGTCTCACGGTCCCCGCGTCGGTCGTGCAGCGCGGTCCCAACGGCAGCTACGCCTACGTCATCAAGCCCGACGACACGGTCGAGCTTCGCCCGATCACCGTGGCGCAGATCAGCGACGGGCAGGCCCTGATCGATTCAGGCCTGAAGGCCAACGAACGCGTCGTGACCGACGGGCAGTACAAGCTGCAACCCGGCACGCATGTCACGATCCTCACGGGACGGGCCGCCGCGGAAGCCAGGGCACAGAGCGCGCTGCAGGCGCCCATCCCATGAACATCTCAGCCCCCTTCATCCGCCGCCCCATCGCGACCGCGCTCCTGATGGTCGGCCTCCTGGTGGGCGGCCTGGTCGCCTACCCGCTCCTGCCGGTGGCGGCGCTGCCCAACGTCAACTATCCGACGCTCACCGTGACGGCGCAGCTGCCGGGCGCCGATCCGCAGACCATGGCGTCGACGGTCGCCTCGCCGCTCGAGCTGCAATTCGGCCAGATCCCCGGCCTCACGCAGATGACGTCGGCCAGTGCGCTGGGCTACGTCCAGGTCACGCTGCAGTTCGAGCTCAGCCGCCAGATCGACGGCGCGGTCAGCGACACCTTGTCGGCGATCAATGCGGCAAGCGCCTACCTGCCGCCCAACATGCCGTATCCGCCGCTGATCCGGAAAGTGAACCCGGCCGACACGCCGATCCTGGTGCTGGGCATCACCTCGGACACGCTGCCATTGCAGGTCGTCGACGCCTATGCGCAGAACATCCTGCTGCAGAAACTGTCGCAGATCTCCGGCGTCGGCCTCGTGGGCATCGGCGGCGAGCAGCTGCCGGCCGTCCGCGTGCAGGTCGATCCCAACGCGCTCGCCTCGCGCGGCATCAACTTCGAGGACGTGCGCACCGTGCTGAGCCAGGCGAACGTCGACCTGCCGAAGGGCACGCTGAACAGCCCGCGCCAGACCTACACGCTCAACACCAACGACCAATTGTTCAAGCCCGACCAGTATGCCGACCTGATCGTCGCCTACCGCAACGGCGCGCCGGTGCGCATCCGCGACATCGGGCGGGCCATCAGCCAGGGCGAGAACGAGCTCATAGCCGCCTGGTTCAACAAAAAACGCGCCATCATTCTCGCAATCCAGCGCCAGCCCGGCGCCAACGTCATCGAGACGGTCGGCCGCATCAAGGCGATGCTGCCGGTGCTGCAGGCCTCGATACCGCCGGCGGTGAAGATTTCCGTGATCTCCGACCGCACCGAGACCATCCGCGCCTCGGTCGACGACGTGCAGTTCACCTTGCTGCTCACGGTGGCGCTGGTCGTCGCGGTGATCTTCATGTTCCTGCGCAACTGGCGCGCGACGCTGATCCCGGCGGTGACCGTGCCGCTGTCGCTGATCGGCACCTTCGC
>JAFAKN010000391.1 GCA_019235415.1 Alphaproteobacteria bacterium | reverse complement strand
TGACCGGCGTAAAGACGGGCTCAGCCATCCTGCAGCCTCACGATCAGGTCGGGATCGAGCGGATCGTACGGCCGGCCCAGCAGCTTCTCCGCGGCCGGCCAGAGATGGCCGAGCGTGTCCAAAAGCTCGGTCTTGCCGGTCGCGGTCGACAGCACATAGGAGTTGGCCTGCCAGTCGCTGAGCGTGAGGCCATAGTGCCTGAGGATGCGGCTGGCGCTGGCGATGCGATGGGCGCGCTCGCGGCGGCGATGGACGGCGTCGGCGCTGGCCGTGAGCACGCCCGGACGTGGCGTCGCTTCGGTCCAGTGGCCAGGTCCCCCCAGCACGCCGCACAGCGCGCACATGTCATGTCATCCCGAGGCCAAGGCCGAGGGACCTTTGAGGCTGCAGGAAAGGTCCCTCGCTGCCGCTCGGGATGACAGCTTTTGCGCCGCGCAGACCATCACTTCTTCCTCGGAGACCGCCGCGCGAAGTCGTCGGCCATCTCGTTCATGGTGACGAAGCGCACGCCGCGATGGCCGATCATGTGGTGGTAGAGCCGCTCCAGCATCATCAGGACGTGCGGGCGGCCCGAGACGTCGGGATGGATGGTCATGGGGAACACTGCATAGTCGTACTCGCGATACACCCAGTCGAACTGGTCGCGCCACATCTGCTCGATGTCGCGCGGATTGACGAAGCCGTGACTGTTGGGCGACTTCTTGATGAACATCATCGGCGGCAGGTCGTCGAGATACCAGCTGGCGGGAATCTCGATCAGATCGGTCTCCTGGCCGCGCTGCAAAGGGACCATCCATTCGCTGGGCTTCTTGGCGTAGTCGATCTTGGTCCAGCGATCGCCCACCCGCACGTAGTAGGGCTGGTGGTCGTTGTGCATCAGCGAATGGTCGTACTTGATGCCGCGCTCGAGCAGGAGCTCGTTGGTCACCGGTGAGAACTCCCACCAGGGCGCCACGTAGCCGGTCGGCCGCTTGCCCGCGAGCTTGGTGACGAGATCGATGCACTTGTCGAGGATCTCGGTCTCCTGCTCGCGCGTCATGGCGATCGGGTTCTCGTGGCTGTAGCCGTGGATGCCGATCTCGTGGCCGGCGTCGGCCACCGCCTTCATCTCCTTGGGGAAGGTCTCGATCGAATGGCCGGGGATGAACCACGTGGTCTTGATCGCGAGCCGCTCGAACATCTTGAGCAGGCGCGGGCTGCCGACCTCACCGGCGAACAGGCCGCGCGAAATGTCGTCAGGCGAATCCTCGCCGCCGTAGCTGCCCAACCAGCCCGCCACGGCATCGACATCGATGCCGAAGCCGCAAAGGATTTCCTTGGCCATTTGCGCTTCCTCCTGCTTTCCGGGCCAGCGAGAGCAAGAAGCATTCCGGAAGGCCTGCAGTCGTTATGACGCCAAACCGGGAACCGGAGCCGCCAGCGCTGGCCCTGGCGGCAACCGATGGGGATTGCGGCCGGCGGCATCCCACATCAGCCGCGGGTCGAAGGCGTCCGCGGCGAGAATGGTGATGAACACGACCGCGCAGAACGCGAGCGCACCGAAGCCCGGGTCGATGGTAACGAAGGCGCCGAACTGGACCAAGGCGCCGAGCAGCGATTCCATGAAGATGTCGATCATCGACCAGCGGCCGATCCAGGCCACGACATGGTACAGCGCGGTGCGCTGGCGCAGCAGGAAGCCGCCGCCCCTCCCGGGCTTGGCGAGCTGAACGGTGCCCAGCATGAGGCCGAGGCCCACCAGCTTGAACAGCGGCACCAGAATGCTGGCGAAGAACACCAGCACGGCCAAGGGATACTGCTCAGCCGCCAGCAGCTCCTCGACGCCGCCAAGGATCGTGCTGGGCGAACCGGCGCCGAGCTGGATCACCGTCAGCACCGGGTAGACGTTGGCCGGGACGTAGAGCACGGCGGCGGCAATCACGAAGGCCCAGGTGCGATTGAAGCTGTCGGGCTTGCGCTCGTGGACGCGCGCGCCGCAGCGCGGGCAGCGACCGTCGTTCTCGGCCGGCACGCACACCAGGCCGCAGGTCTCGCAGCCGGCGGCGCCCGGCCGGTGCTCCTGCAACCGCGGGATGGGCGTCGGTGCATGCGTCTGGCCGCGGCGCTCGATCTCCTCCCACACCGCCTGCGGGTCGAACGCGACCTCGGCCCACACCAGCACGACCGTGAGCACGCCCAGCGCATAGACGGCCGGGCCGAGCTCGATGGTGACCAGGTCGCCAAGCTTGATGTAGGCCACGAACACGCCGAGCAGCAGCACCTCGAGCATCGACCAGGTGCCGACCTTGCGCGCGACACGGAACACGCCGCGCAGGTTGGGCGGCAGCCAGCCGATCCTGAGGCCACCCAGCACGTAGATGGTGCCGAGGAACTTGGTCGCCGACGCGAAAAGCGTGGTGAACGACACCGCGAGCGCCAATGGCCATAGCCCGCGATTGACCAGCTCGATCGGGCCGGAATCGAGCGTCGTTTCGTGCACGATGCCGACCGCCGACACCTTCATCAGCATGCCGAGCCAGACGATTCCGAACAGCACCAGCGCGGCGAAGGTCAGCGCCAGGTGACGGGCGATCGGATCGCTGCGGGTTGCCCGCAAAAACGTGCCGCAGCGAACGCAGGTCGATCGCATGTTGGGCCCGAGCGCCGGCACCATCTGGAACTGGCCGCAGGCCGGGCATTCATGCAGCTGCGGCTCGGTGACCGGCTCGACGACGGAAGCAGGAGCCGGCTCGACGACTGGCGCGCGGCTCATGGCTGAAGCATTCCGACAATGCCGTCGGCCAGCTCGCCGATGGCATCGCTGATCGCCGCCACCAGGCCGGCGATGTCGGGCGTCGCCAGCGGCCTGGAAATGTTGAAGTTGCGAGCCGCCGTGCGGCGCGGCCGGTTGAAGTCGATGGCGACCTGCGCGATCAAGATGAGCGCGCCGGCCTTGTCGCCGTCAAGGCGCTGGATGTTGACGCCGACGGTGGCGTTCTCGTCGACATTGATGGCGCCGCTCTCGCCGTAGACCGAGCTGCCGGTCAGGCGCTGCGACAGCTCCAGCACCAGCACGCGGTTCAGCATGCTGGCGAGCGGCTCGCCCCACCAGTCGTTGGCCATGATGTCGAGTCGATAGCCTTCGGACGAGCGCACGATCTCGCGCCGGTCGAGATAGCTCGCGAGACCGATGTCCTTCACGCGCACGACCTTCGGCCCGGCCGGAAGGGCGGGACCGCTGCGCGCGACGATCGAATAGTAGCGCGGATCGGGCGAGGAGCAGGCGGCCGCTGCCGCGCCTGCCGCAAGCGGCACCGTGAGCACGGCGAAGCGGCGGCGGCCGAGCAGCATGGCCTTCATGGCTTGGTTTCCATGGCTCGGCCCTTCATTCCTTGCCCGTGTTTGGGCGACCCTGGATCAACGCCTCGGGATGGCGGGCCAGCAGGTCGGTGAGCGCGCGGAGCGAGCGCACCGTGTCGGTGAGCTGCGGCATCAGGCGATCGAGATCGCGCCGGAAGCGCGAATCCTCGCCGTAGCCGGCATTGAGCGAGCCGAACAGCTTGTTGGCGTTGGTGAGCGCGTCCTGCAGCTGCTGTGCGATCGCCGGCAGGCGTTGGAGTGCCGGCCCGCTGTCGCGGTCGAGGGTGCGCGCCAAGCTCTGCACCTCGGCCATCGCCTGCTGCAGCGAGGTAAGCGTGGCCTTGAGCTGCGGTCCGTTGATCGTCTCGTCGAGCCCGGCGGCGGCGCCTTCCAGGCTCTTGCCGATCTTGTCGAAATCGATGCGGTTGATCTTGGACAAAAGCTCGTTGGCCGAGCGCGCGATGCTGTCGAAGCCGCCGACCTCGGACGTGGGCACGACGAACACGTCGCCCTCGCGCTTCATGGCCTCCGGCACCGCGTCGGGCACCATCTCCAGGGCGACGATCTTGTTGCTGGTGATCAGGCTCGGCGACTGCAGCGTGGCGCGCAGGCCGTGGCGCACCATGTCGGCTGCGACCGTGCCGGGCTCCAGCCCTTGCGCCGCGGCGATGCCGGTGACCCGATCGGCCTCGACGCGATAGTGCACCGGCGCCAGGATGCGGTCCTTCTCGCGGTCGAACACCAGGCCGACATCGGTGACCTCGCCGATCTTGAGGCCGTAGAGCGTGACATCGGCGCCGACCGACAAGCCGGCCACCGATCCCGGGAAGTAGGACAGAAGCTGCAGCTGATGGCCGAAGCCGGCCGATTTTGCCGCTTCGAGGCTGGGATAGAGCTGGAAGACCTTGTTGGCTTCGGGGAGCGGCGATCCGGAATCGCGAGCCGTGTCGAAGGCGATGCCGCCCAGCAGCAGGGCGCGCAGCGATTCCATCTGGACCGATATGCCATCGCCGCTCAGCTTCACCGACAGGCCCGAGGCGTTCCAGAAGGAGCTGTCGTCGCGCACGTACTGATCGAACGGCGCGCGCACGAAGGCGTGGATGGTGACGCTGTTGGCCAGGTCGCCGAGGTCCCAGCCGAGCACCGTGCCGACATCGAGATCGCGGAAGAAGATGGGCGAGCCGAGGCTGATCGAGCCCAGCCGCTTGCTCTGCAGCTTGTAGACCGTGCCCTTGGCCCACGCCTGCAGGATCGGCGGCTCCTGCTCGCCGACGAAATGCCGCTTGGACTTGCCGCCCTTCTCGTTGGGCGGCCGCATGCCGATGTAGGAGCCGGAGAACAGCGTATCGAGGCCGGTGATGTTGCCGGCGAAGAGCTGCGGGCGGACCACCCAGAAGATCGTCTGGTCGGTCAGCAGCGGCTCGGCCTCGTGCGTCGTCTCGATGGTCACGATCACGTTGGCGAGATCGGGGGCCACGGCGATGCTCTTCACCGTGCCCATCACGACGTTCTTGTATTTCAGCTGCGACTGGCCGGCGGTGAGGCCGGCTGCAGTCTCGAAGGTGACGGTGATGGTGGGGCCGCGCTTGGAGAAGGTGTCCCAGGCGAGCCACGCGGCGATCACGCCGGTCACCAGCGGCACGATCCACACCAAGGGCAGCCGGCGGCGGCGCTGCGCACCCGCCGTCGGCAGCCTCTCCGGCGCTTCACGATCACTCATGCTCTATCCTGGGTCCCGCCTGACGCCGGCAAGGTAACTTAATTCATTTGCACCGCAAGGTCGGTGGAAATGTGGCGGGGGGCTGGGTGCGCGCGATACCTTGGGCGACTCAATCAATTCCTCTCCCCCGCTCGGGCAGGGCATTCGCATATAACGCCAAAATCCCGTCATCCCGACCGGAGCCTTGCGCAGCAAGGCGAAGCGGAGGGACCTGTTTTGTTGCTGCATCAACAAAACAGGTCCCTCGACTATGCCACGCGGAGCCTGCCCCGAGCGAAGTCGAGGGGGGCGGCTCCGCTCGAGATGACGGGGAAATTGGCCATAGGCGATTGCCCTGCCCTATCGGGGGAGAGGAATTTGATAGTTCAATCCGCGTCCGCTCAGACGAGCGGCGGTCGCTTGGCCCAGGGATAGCCGGCGCGTGCCTGCCGGTAGGCATAGTCGAACAACGCGCGCATGTAACGGTTGTCGAACGGCGCGGGCAGGGTTTCGTTGAAGTCGCGGCCTATGAAGGCAAGGTTGTAGTCGATGCCGTCGCGCTGGGTGACGTTGTAGATGCGGATCACGTCGTTGACGCCCGAGGCGGAGATCATGGTGGAGATGGCGCGGCCGGCGATGCCCAGCGTTCGGCGTTCGACGGTCGCCCACTCGGGATCGAGGCGGCCGTTGCGGATGATGAAAGCGCGCGCATCGATGAGCGGCTCGCCCCTGCGACGGCGCTCGGCGCGGTTGCGCGTGAGCTGTGAAGGATAAAGAAAGGTCTGGACGAAGGCGCCGCCGTCGACATGCATCTCCTGGTACGAGCGGCCGTCGAGCGTCACGTCGATCATCGAAGGCGGAAAAGCACCGGGAATCGCCGCCGACGCCAGCAGGATCTTGCGGATCGTGGCAGCGGCCTTGGGGTGGCCGCTCTTGGCGATGGCGCCGACGTTCCACACCACCGGCAGCTGGGCGTCGAGGTCGGTGGTGCCGATCAGCAGCAGGCGTCCCTGGTCGTAGGCCGCGGCGATGGCGGCCAGCATCCGCTCGTCGACGAAGCGCGAGATGGTCCGGTACAGGGGCTCGTTGTCGGCCATCGCGTCGCTGAACAGCGCCGCGGTGATGAAACGCTGGCTCAGGATCTGGTCGGCCGGCGTTTCGGTGTAGACGGCACGCAGCTGCGCATCGTAGGCCGAGCCCAGGAAGGCGAACGGCGCTGTCAGCGCGCCGGTGCTGACCCCGGTCACCAGATCGAAGGTCGGCCGGCTGCCCTCGGCGCTCCAGCCGCACAACAGGCCGGCGCCGAAGGCGCCGTTCTCGCCGCCGCCGGAAATCGCCAGAAGCTGCAGCTCCGGCAGGTCGCCGATGTTGCTCTTCCCTTGCGCTTTCATCTGTCGGTCCATGGCGGCGATGAACTCGACCTCGAACGGGTCGACGCCGTGGACGGG
>JAFAKN010000333.1 GCA_019235415.1 Alphaproteobacteria bacterium | reverse complement strand
GCTAGCGCCCGAAGTAGGTTTCCTCGACGGCCCGCCACTCCGGGCTGGCGGTGACCACCGCCAGCGCCCGGTCGAGCGGCTTCTTGATTGGCGAGTTCGCTGGTAGCGCGAAGGCCATGTAGGCCGGCGCCAGCAGGCCGTGCGGCGGCGCGACGGTGTCGGCAAAGCGCGTATTCACCAGATACTGCAGCGCGCCGACGCTGTTGACGACGGCGTCCGCCTTGCCGGTCGTGACCGCGTCGAGGGCATCGGCGAGCGTGGCGAACTTCTGGTACTGAAGCCGCTGATCGTCGAGATATTCCGCACCCGAGGAATCGGAGACGGCGGCGAGCCGCTTGCCCGCCAGGTCGCCGGTGTGCGGCACCACGCTGCCCTCGACCCGGTTGGCGGTGATGCGCGCCACCAGATTGGTGGTCAGCAGGGAGACCATCACCAAGCTGCCGACCATCCAGCCGGCGGCGAGGGCGCGGCCAACGAGCGTCTTGGGCGTCTTGTCGCCATAGCCGACCGTGGTCATCGTGACGACGGCCCAGTAGACGCCTTCGTGCCACGACGTCACGGTCGATTGCGATTCGGCGTCGCCGGCCGCGTTCGGACGGGCGCGCTCGAACCACCACATCAGCACGCCGCTCACGCTCAGCAGGACAACGATGACGACGACCAGCGGACCAAGCTCGGCGACGGCCGCGGCATACTCATGGAAGGCGGATTGGGTGTCCGATCGCTTGGCGAAGGCGACGGCGACGCCGGAGCGATGGGCCGGATAGGAGAAGTCGACCCGCGCCAGGCGATCCGGCGTGATCGTGATGGCGCCGATCCCCACGTCGTAGACGCCGTCCTGCAGCCCCGACAGCACGTCGTCCATCCGTCCGACCAAGATCAGCCGATACGGCCACTTGAGATCCTCGGCGACGCGGCGCCAGAGCTCGACGCTCGCCCCCTCGTACAAGCCGTCGCGGCTCCGCCCGCCATACGGCTCGACATCGTAGACCGCGACACGCAGCGGCGGCGGCGGGTCCGGCTCGGCGCCCGCCGCCGCGTCGGCGAGCATCGCCAGGAACAGCCCGGCAAGGCCGGCGCAGGCCACACCAAGGCCGCGAAGGACGTCCATGTGACACCAATAGCGCCGTTCGATGACGCGTTTGCTGCACCCGCGTCGAACGGGCTGCCGGGCGCCGGCGGTCTGCGGCATAGTGGGCCGACAATCGGAGCCCCACGATGATCCAGCACAACAATGTGTGCCTGCTGGCGAGGTATCGCCTGTGGGCCGACGAGCTCACCTACGACGCCGTCGCGGCCCTGCCGCCGGGCGAGGCCAGCAAGCCGCACCCGACGCTTTTCAAGACGATGATCGGCACGCTCAACCACAACTACCTGATCGACCTGGTCTGGCAGGCGCATCTCGAAGGCCGCGACCACGGCTTCCAGGCACGCAACATCGTGCTGCACGAGGACCTCGCCGAGCTGTGGCAGGCGCAGCAGGCGATCGACCGCTGGTACATCGACTGGAGCGACGCGCAGACCCCCGAATCGCTCGACGAGGTCGTGTACTTCCGGTTCATCGGCGGCGAGCCGAGCGCGATGCGCCGCAGCGACATCCTCCTGCATGTCGTCAACCACGCGACCTACCACCGTGGGTGGGTCGCCGAGATGTTCTTCCAGGTCCCCGCCGGCAATCCGGCGACCGACCTGCCGGTCTTTCTCAGGACGCTCGCGATTCGCACGACGAATTCCGGGTGAGGGCCATCTGGGTCTTGTCGGCTCTACCGCGATGCCGCCAGGAGCTGCTTCGCCGCCTTCACGTCGGCGGTCTCGCCGCCCTCCACGAAGTGCGCGGCCACCGGCTGCAGCAGCGCCCGCGCTTCGTCGGCCTGGCCGTTCCGCTGCCACAGCGCGGCAAGATCGATGGCGGCTCGCAGCTCCCAGGAGCGTGCACCCTGCTTGCGACTCCAGTTGAGCGACTGCTCGAGCCACTCGGCGCCGGCATCGGCGCGCTGCATCGCGAGATAGACGCAGCCTTTGAGTCGCAGCGCCTCCGGCAGGTGCAAGAGGTCGCCCCTCGTTTCGATGAGGGCGATGGTCTCGTCGATCGAAGCCAGGCCATCGCCCGCACGCCCGATCGCCGTCAGCCCTTCGACCAGGGCGAGCCTGAATTCGGTGTGCATCTCGAACCGCTGCGTCTGCAGCTCGTGCAGCGCCCCGTGCAAGATCTCGACGCCCGCTCGCGCGGCGCCGCGACGTAGGGCGACGGCGCCTTTGTAGGCGCGGCCGACGGCGAGGTACGGTCCGAGAGAATGGGATTCGGCGTGCGTGATCAGGCGGTCGGCATAGGCTTCGGCCGCCTCGAGATCGCCGACCCAGAGAAAGATCCCGGGCGCCCAGCCGAGCGCCAGGCCGAGCGTCGCGGGATGGTTCTTGCGCTCGGCATCCGTGATCGTTCCGCGGACGCGCTCCTCGGCCTGTGCAGGATGGCCCTGCAGCCAAAAGGTGCGCGCCAGCCCGATGCCCACCAGGATGTGATGGTCGAGCCCGAGATAGATCTCACCGGTCTGCGGCGCGCGCGACCAATACTCGAACGACGCGGCAAGCTCGACGCGCGCGCCGGCATGGTCGCCGACGAAATGCAGCGACCGGCCCAGGGTGGATTGCGCCAAGGCCAAGCCGGCCGGCTGTTCCACACTTGTGGCCGCGCTCCGGCTGCGCCTGGCGTAGTCGAGCGCCGCCTTGAAGTCGCCGTCGCGGGTGTGAAACATCGACAGCATGCCGAGCAGCCCGACCTGGTGAAGGACCTCGCCGCGCGCTACGGCAATGGCCAGGCTCTTGGCCAGCGCCGCATGCGCCGCCTCGCTTTGCCCGTGCATGTAGGTCGAAGACGCACCCAGGCTCGCCTGCAGATGCATCTCCTCGGCGCTGCCGACCGCCTGCTCGCTTAATGCGCGCAGGGCGCGCTCGGACCAGCGATGGCATTCCGGCAGCAGCGATCGCGCCAGGAAGACGGGCGCCGCGGCGGCGGCCAGCGCAACGCCGATCTCGCTGTTGCCGTTCGGACCAAAGCACCATTCGAGGGCCGCACGCACATTGTTCAGGCCGGCGAACTGGGCCGAGGAGTCGAGGCCGGTCGACACGGTCGACCATTCGGCACCCGCCTGTTCCAGCCATCGGCAGTAGTACCCGGCGTGGCGTGCCGCCACGTCGCCGAGCTCCGTGTCGCTCGTGCCGTCACCGTCGCCGAGCTCGAGGACATAGGCGCGCGTGGTGTCGAGCAGGCGATAGCGCATCATCGCCCCGATCGGCCGCGTCGCGATCATCGACTTGGCGACCAGGCTGTCCATGGCGCCCAGGAACAGCGATTGGTCGACTGCCGGGCTGGTTACGACCTCCATGGCCGCGTCTAGCGTGAAATGCCCGACAAACACTGCCAGTCGGCGCAGCACCAGGCGCTCGAGGTCGGACAGAAGCCGATAGCTCCAATCGAGCGTCGCCTGCAGGGTCCTTTGGCGCGGCGGCGCGGTGCGCGGCCCTTGCCAGACGAGCTTGAGGCGCTGGTCGAGCAGCGACGCGGTCTGCTGCAGGCCGTAGGACTCGACGCGCCTCGCCGCCAGCTCGATGGCGAGCGCCACGCCGTCGAGCTTGCGGCAGATATTGCCCACGATCGGCGCTTCGGCGTCACCGAACTCCAAGCGGGCGCCGCTCGCCGCAGCGCGCTCGAGGAACAGCTGGGTCGCGGGAAAGGTCTGCGCGGCAGCGGCGGTGAGCCCCGGCTCGTCCGGCGGATAGGCCAGCGGATCGAGCCGGTAGACGTGCTCGTCCTCGGCCTGCAAGGGCTCGCGGCTGGTCGCCAGGAGATGGACGCGCGGCGCGGCCTTGAAGATCTGGGTGGCGAGGTCGGCCACTGTCGCGATCAGATGCTCGCAGGTGTCGAGGATCATCAGCAGGCGCTTTTCGCGCAAGTAAGCGATCAGGTTGGGCGTCGCATCGTCGGAGCGCACCGACAGTCCGAGCAAGGAAGCGACCGCGGTCGCCACCAGGTCCGGATTGGCCAGCATGCCGAGATCGATGAACAGCACGGCGCCGGCGAACTCCTCCATCAGCTGATGCGCCACGGCGACCGCGACCGTGGTCTTGCCGACGCCGCCCGCGCCGACGACGCTGACGAAGCGGACGGTGCCGAGCTGGCCCGCCAGGCGCGCCACGTCGTCGTCGCGCCCGACCATGCGGGTCAATCGGCTGGGCAGGTTCGCTTGCGAGATGCTTGCCGCAGCCCCCATGCGCGCGTCGGCCACTTCGTCCCAGCGCGCGACGGGCGCCACGAAGCTGTAGCCCCGCCCCGCCAGCGTTGCGATGTATCGATTGCCGTCGCGGCCGTCGCCCAGCGCCTTGCGCAAGGCGGCGACGTGGAACCGCAGGCTGCCCTCCTCGACGACGACGTCGGGCCACACCGCGGCCATCAGCTCTCGCTTGCTGATCGGCTGGTTGGGATGCGTCACGAGGGCAATCAGCGTGTCGAGTGCGCGTGCCCCCAGGACCACCGGCACGCCGTCCTTCGCCAGCAGGCGGCGGTTCACATCCAGGCTGAAGGGCCCGAACGAGACGACGCTCCTGCTTTTCGCTGCCGGCCCGGTCATGTCGCCAATTCTCGGATGCTCCTCGCAACTCCTAACAGAAGCTAACGGGCCTCTGCTGTGACCAGGGCGTACATGCCGCAGGCCATGACCCTCGACACTCGGCTCTTGTACACGGCCAGGACGCATACCACCGGTGGCCGCGAAAAAGGTGCCTCGCGCAGCAGCGACGGCCGTCTCGACGTCAAGCTCTCGGTCCCCGGCGGCCCGGGCCTGGGCACCAATCCGGAGCAGCTTCTGGCAGCTGGCTGGTCGGCCTGCTTCGAAAGCGCCATGGCTGTTGCGGCCCGCAACAGGAACGTCACGCTTCCGATGGGCCTGGCCATCGCCGCCGAGGTCGACTTGAACTTCGGCGACGGCGGCTACTTCCTCAGCGTTCGGCTCGAAGTCAGCCTGCCCGGCCTCGACGGCACGCTCGCCGCCGCCCTGCTCGAGAGCGCGCACGCGGCGTGCCCCTACTCCAAGGCGACTCGCGGCAACATCGATGTCGCCCTCCGGCTCGTCTAGCCATGCCGAAGGAACTCGCCACGGCGGCCCTCGGCGCGAGGGCGTTGCTTCACCCTCACGGAGATGTGCCATGACCGCCGCTATCGTGCTCGCCCACGGCGCGTGGGCCGACGGCTCCAGCTGGGCCGCCGTCATCGCGCGCCTGCAGTCCCGCACCCTCGAGGTCGTGGCGGCGCCGCTGCCGCTCACCTCGCTGGCGGACGACGTCGCAGCGCTGGAGCGCACGCTGGCGCGCATCGCGGGGCCGATCGTCCTGGTGGCGCACGCCTATGCCGGCGCCGTGATCGGCGCGAGCCGCAACGAACGCGTGCAGGCACTGGTCTTCGTCGCTGCGCTCACGCCGGACCAAGGCGAGACGGTGGCCGAGGTCTTCTATCGCGATAAACCGCATCCGCAGGCGCCGCAACTTGCGCCCGATACGCACGGCTTCGTCTGGTTGCCCGTCGACGCTTTTGACGTGGCCTTCTGCCAGCACGCGTCGCCGCAACAGGCGGCACTTCTTGCCGCAACCCAACGCCCGATCAATCTCGCGTGCATTCAGGAAAGAGCGCCGACCCCGACGTGGAGGACAAAGCCGTCGTGGTACCTCGTCGCCCAGGACGATCGCATGATCAATCCGGCCACTCAGTTGTTCCTGGCGCAACGCATGGCGGCCGAGATTCGCTCGGCAAAGGTCGACCACATGCCCCTGGTCACCGCGCCGGACCTGGTCGTCGAAACGATTCTTGCCTCTGTCATCCCGAGCGAAGCCTCTGTCATCCCGAGCGAAGCGAGGGATCCTTCCAATTGCCCCAAAGATCCCTCGCTTCGCTCGGGATGACAAAGCTTGGCAGACCGGAGTCCAACGGCATGGCCCGCCTCCCGCTCATCGTTTTCGACGTCAACGAGACGCTGCTCGATCTCGAGACCATGGCGCCGACCTTCGAGCGCATCTTCGGCGAGCGAAGCGCCATGCGTCTGTGGTTCGCCAACTTCATCCTCTATTCTGCGGCCTTGACCGTGGCCGGTCGCTACGTGCCGTTCACCGACATCGGCGCGGCCGTCATGACCATGCTGGCCAACACGCGCGGCATCAAAATCGACGATGCGGATCGGCGCGAGCTTGCCGAAAAGTTCTCGACCATGCCGCCTCACCCCGAGGTGCCCGCGGCGCTGCGCAAGCTGCGCGAGGCCGGGTTTCGCCTTTTCACGCTGACCGACAACCTGCTTGAGGTGCAGACCCGCCAGCTCGAGCACGGCGGCATCGTCGATCTGTTCGAGCGGCGGTTCAGCGCCGATGGCGTGAAGCATCACAAGCCGTCGCGTCAGGCCTACGCCTATGTCGAGCGCGAGCTCGGGGTCGAGCCCGCGCAGCTCTGCCTCATCGCCTGCCATACCTGGGACACGCTCGGCGCCGTGGCGGCCGGCTGGCACGCGGCGCTGATCAAGCGGCCCGGCAACGACCTCCTGGGCGTCGGCCCCCAGCCGCAGATCGTCGGCGACGACCTGGACGACGTCGCCCGCCGGCTCATCGCTCGGCACACCGCACGCGATCGATCCCGCGAAAGGAGCAGCTCATGACCGCGATCAGCTATCGCAAGGCCGACGTCGACGGCCTGAAGATCTTCTACCGCGAGGCCGGCCCGCGCGCGGCGCCGGCGTTGCTGCTGCTGCACGGATTCCCCAGCGCCGGGCACATGTTCCGCGATCTCATTCCGCTGCTCGCCGACCGTTTCCATGTCGTGGCACCCGACTTGCCGGGCTTCGGCCAGTCCGACATGCCACCGCGCATCGGCTTCGCCTACAGCTTCGACCGCATCGCCCAGGTCATCGATCGCTTCACCGAGATCGTCGGCTTGAACCGCTTTGCGCTCTACGTCTTCGACTACGGCGCGCCGACCGGGTTTCGCATCGCCGCCCAGCATCCCGACCGCATCGCGGCGATCGTCTCGCAGAACGGCAACGCCTACGAAGAAGGCTTGAGCGACGGCTGGAACCCCATCCGCGCCTACTGGCAGGAACCCTCGCAGGCCAACCGCGACGCCTTGCGCGCCTTCCTGACACCGCAAACGACGCATTGGCAGTACACGCACGGCGTGGCAGACGCTGCGACCGTCTCGCCGGACGGCCCGTCGCTCGACAATTTCTACCTCGCCCGCCCCGGCGCCGATGAGATCCAGCTCGACCTGTTCGGCGACTACAAGAGCAACGTCGCCCTCTACCCGACCTTCCAGAAGTATTTCCGCACCCACAAGCCGCGCTTCCTCGCCGCCTGGGGCAGGAACGATCCCTTCTTCCTGCCGGCCGGCGCCGAAGCTTTTAGGCGCGACATGCCCGATGCGACCGTCCGCTTCTACGACACGGGCCACTTCGCCCTGGAAACCCACGCCCGCGAGATCGCCGCCGCGATGCGCGAATTTCTCGCCGATTAGCGCAGCCATCGCATCAACGACGCTCAAAGAATTCTTCGTCCGCAACTAAAGGAGAAGCGACCATGATCTCAGCGGCGTTTCCATTCCAAAAGAAACGGCAGCGGGTCCTCGGACACGAGATGGCGTACGTGGAGGTTGGAGCGGGCGACCCGATCGTGCTGCTGCATGGCAATCCCACCTCGTCCTACCTCTGGCGCAACGTGTTGCCACACCTGCAGCCACTCGGCCGATGCATCGCCCCTGACCTGATCGGCATGGGCGATTCCGACAAGCTACCCGACAGTGGCCCCAACTCGTACCGCTTCGTAGAGCACCGCCGCTACCTCGACGCCCTGCTCGAGGGCCTGGATGTGCGCGAACGGGTCATCCTCGTCCTCCATGACTGGGGATCGGCCCTCGGCTTCGATTGGGCCAACCGTCATCGCACGGCCGTGAAGGGTATCGCCTACATGGAGGCGATCGTGGTGCCGCAGCGCTGGGACCACTGGGACAAGTTCAACATGCGTCCGGCCTTGCAGGGGCTGCGTTCGGAGAAGGGCGAGGAGATGGTCCTGCGAGACAACTACTTCATCGAGAAGATTCTTCCAGGAGCTATTCTGCGCGCCCTTTCTGCCGATGAGATGGCTGAATACCGCCGGCCATTCGCCGAGCCAGGAGAGGGGCGGCGGCCGACGCTGACGTGGCCCCGCCAAATCCCTATCGACGGCGACCCCGCGGACGTGACCGCGATCGTGAAGGCCTATGGAGAGTGGCTGGCGACGAGCAATGTGCCCAAGCTGCTCATCATGTCGGAGCCCGGCGGGATCCTCGCGGGCAAGGATCTCGAATTTGCCCGCAAGTTGCCGGCGCAGGCCGAGATGACGGTGAAGGGCGTCCATTTCGTGCAGGAGGACTCGCCGGACGAGATCGGACGGGGCATCGCGGGCTGGATGAAAACGCTGGGGCTGGTGAAAGCACGAAGTGATCCTCAACGCGTGAGCTAGAGAGGTCTATCGCGTCATGGAAGCCAACGAGCGGACGGCAATATCGTCGTGGCCCGCGACTGAACATCAGGTAGGAGCCGACATGCCCGAGCTGGAAAACTTCGACCTCGTCGTCCTCGGCAGTGGCCAGGGCGGAAAGCAGCTGGCCTGGCATCTCGCCCGGTCGGGCAAGAAGGTGGCCGTCGTCGAGCGCCGCTGGGTCGGCGGCTCCTGTCCGGCCGTCGCCTGCATGCCGTCCAAGAACGAGCTGTGGAGCGCGCACGTCGCGCACGTCGTGCGCACCGCCAAGCCGTTCGGCACGCTGGTCGAGGGCGCCACGACCGACATGCGCCAGGTGCGTCGCCGCAAGCAGGACATGATCGATCGCGAGATCGCCCTGCACCTCGACGCCTACAAGCAGAGCGGCGCCGAGCTGGTCATGGGCAGCGGCCGTTTCATCGGCCCGAAAACCCTCGAGGTCGCACTGAACGCCGGCGGCACACGTCGCCTCGTCGGCAACGAGGCCGTCGTCAACGTCGGCTCGCACGCCGCCATCCCGGACATTCCCGGGCTCGAGCAAGCGCGCGCGCTGACCCACATCGAGGCGCTCGAGCTCGACACGGTGCCGCCGCACCTGATCGTACTGGGCGGCGGATACACCGGCATCGAGCTGGCGCAGGCCTATCGCCGGTTCGGCAGCCGGGTGACCATCATCGAGCCCGGCGGCCACATCATGGGGCGCGAGGACGAGGACGTGGCCGACGAGATCGCGCGGCTGATGCGCGGCGAAGGCATCGAGATCGCGCTGAACGCCAAGCCGGTCACCGTCCAGGGCCTGTCCGGCGACGCCGTGAGCGTGAAGGTCGCGACCCAGGCCGGCGAACGGACGATCGAGGGCAGCGACATCCTGGTTGCCGTCGGCCGGATCGCCAACACGGCCGACATCGGCCTCGACAAGGCCGGCATCGCGCTCGACGCGCGCGGCTTCATCGAGGTCGACGAGCGGCTGCGCACCAGCGCGCCCGGCGTGTGGGCGATCGGCGAATGCGCCGGCAGCCCGCAGTTCACCCACGTCTCGGTCGACGATTTCCGCATCGTCCGCGACAACATGGCGGGCGGCAACCGCGCGACCAGCGATCGCCTGGTGCCCTACGTGATGTTCACCGACCCGCCATTGGCGCACGTCGGCCTGTCCGAGGTCGAGGCGCGGCGCCGCGGCATCCCGGTCCGCGTCGCCAAGCTGGCGATGCGCCGGGTCCTGCGCACCGAGGCGACCGACGAGGCCGAGGGCTTCATGAAGGTGCTGGTCGCGGCCGACGACGACCGCATCCTGGGCTTCACGATGATCGGGGCCGAGGCCGGCGAGGTGATGGCGGCGGTCCAGGCCGCAATGCTCGCCGAGCTGCCGTATCCCAAGCTGCGCGACGCCGTCATCGCCCATCTCACGGTCGCGGAGGGCTTGGGCCCGTTGCTCGAAGGCGTGCCGCGGCGGACGCAAGGATCCGCCCTGGCGGCGTAGACCGGTGCGCAACAGCTTGGCGCCGGCTGGCCTTGTTGCCGGTCCGGCGCTTGACTCTGCCCGCCGGTTATTCTTCCATGGAAGATATAAGGCTGCGGAGGTCGAACCATGCTTCCACGCGACGACAACGAGCGGGTTTGCCGGGTCGGCCCGGGCACGCCCATGGGCGAGGTTTTCCGCCGCTATTGGCTTCCGGTCTGCGTCTCGACGCAGATCGCCGCCCCCGACAGCGATCCCCTGCGGGTGTCGCTGCTCGGCGAGCGGCTGGTCGTCTTCCGCGACAGCAACGGCAAGGTCGGCGTCCTCGACGAGCTTTGCCCGCATCGCGGCGCCTCACTGGCCTTGGGCCGCGTCGAGGAATGCGGCATCCGCTGCCTGTACCACGGCTGGAAGTTCGCGGTGGACGGCACCATCCTCGACACCCCCAACAACCGCGACGAGGCCTTCAAGAAGCGCGTCAAGGCCACGTCGTATCCGGTGCGCGAAGAAGGTGGCCTGGTGTGGGCCTATCTCGGACCGGCAGCCAAGTTGCCGGCCTTCACGCGCTACGCCTTCATGGACGTCCCCGACGAGCACCGCACCGTCCTGCGGGTGAACGTCAAAGCGAACTACCTACAACTGCTCGAGGGCGGCTTCGACAGCTCGCATGTCGGCATCCTGCACAGCAACGTCGCCCGCCCCGGCTGGATCGACAATGCGGTGACGCGCAGCACCGACGAGACCAACCCGGCCAACCTCTCGATCGACGACAACGCGCCCACGCTCGATCCGGAGAACACCGATTTCGGCTTCTACTACGCCGCCTTCCGCCAGGCCGCCGACGCCGCCGGCGCCATCAACGTGCGGGTCGTGCCGTTCATCCTGCCTTCGACCCGGATCATCCCGGCGCCGTCGCAGCACTTCACCGTCTTCGAGACGCCAGCCGACGACGAGAGCACCAGCACCTTCCTGGTGATTCACGGCAAGGCCCCGGTCGACCGGGCGCGGGCAATCGCCCTTCTCGGACTCGACGATCCGCGCTGCTGGTCGGAGCACGATTGCGCGTTCAAGCCGACCTGGGCCGACCGGTTCGGGCAGGACCGCGCCCGCATGCGCGACAGCTGGAGCGGGCTGAACGGCGTCGAGCAGGAGGACGCCGTCATCGCGCTCTCGATGGGGCCGATCTTCGACCGCAGCAAGGAGCATCTCGTCCCCGCCGACCGCGCCGTGGTGCGCGTGCGGCAGCGCCTCCTGGAGGCGACGCGCGTTGTCGAGAAAGGCGGTGACCCGGTTGGCGTCGGCGTCGACCTCTCCGACGTGGGCGCGCCCGACGTGAACGTGGCGCAGGACACGAACTGGCGCACGCTGGTGCCGCACCACGGCATTCCCATCACCAAGGGGCAGACCGTGCGGGAGCTGCTGAAGCTTGCGTCCTAGCTCGCTTCAGGCCGTGGCATCGAGCTGGCGCAACCGCTCGAGGCCCGCCTGTTCGGCCTCGCGCCCTGGTGTCGACCAGCCGAACTCGAGCTCGACTAGGCCGGCGAATCGCTGCCGCTTCAGGACGCCCAGCACGCCCGCAAAATCGACCTCGCCGGTGCCGGGCTCGAGGCGGCCCGGCGTGTCGGCAAGCTGCACGATAGCGATCGCGTCGAACGTCGACTCGAGATGGCCGACGAGGTTGCCATCCATCGCCTGGATGTGACCGGTATCGAAGATCAGCCGGACGGCCGGGCTGGCGACCGAGGTCACGACCGCATGAGCCTCACCGATATGGTGCAACAGCATGTCCGGCAGTCGATTGCGGTCGATCGATTCCAGCAGCAGGACTATGCCGGCCTTTTCCGCACGCTCGGCCGCCCAGCGCAGATTCTCGACGAACGCCGCACGCTGCGGCTCGGGCGCCCGGTCCGGATCGAGGCCGGCCAGCACGACAAGATGCCGGCCGCCGACGCGGCGCGCGGTCGCGATGCCGAGGTCGAGCTCGCGCGCCAGCACCGCACGTGCCTCGCGGTCCGACGTCGACCACAGCGGCCGACGGGCGTTGTCGGAGGTCGTGTAGAGCACACAGCCGGTTTCCAGCCCGCGCCGTGCCATCGCTGCGGCGAAACCCTCCTGCTCGGCCAGCGGCCGGCTGCGCGCCAGCACGTACTGCACGCCGGCAAAGCCGATGCCGGCGGCAAATTCGACATGGGCGACGGCATCGAGGCTGCCGACGCTGGCGGGAAACAGCGGCTGCTCGGCGGAACGGTAGCCGAGGTGCGAGGCGTATCGAAGCTGCCAGCTCATCGCCCCATAAAACCATTCCCCTTCCGCGGAAGGCAAGCGGACGGACTCGGCCGCCGATGCTATAAGCCGCGCGCGGGAGGAGCCCCTTTGGTGAAAGCCGGGACCGGCGACAGCGTCATTGAACAGATCGCGCGGCAATGGCGGCGCGAGCGGCCCGACCTCGAGCTGGGCGATTTCCTACTCGCCATCTACCTGCGACGGCTGGGCCACGTCATCGAAAGCGAATACGACCACATGTGCCAGGCGCGGTTCGGCATGAGCGCGCACGACATGCGCGTTCTGCTGGCGCTGCGGCGCGTTGGTCCGCCGTATGCGCTCAGGCCTACCGACCTGTTCGAAGCTCTGCTGGTGACCTCGGGCGCCGTCACCAAGCAGGTCGACCGGCTCGAGCGGCGCCGGCTGGTCAAGCGCCTGCCCGACCCCGCGCACGGCGGTGGCTCGCGCGTGCAGCTGACGCCGCGCGGTCTGGAGATGGTCGACTCGGCCGTCGAGCTGCTCGCCACGTCATCGCCCATCAAGCCGGCCACCGCGCAGCTCGACAAGGGCGAGCGCGACGCGGCGGCCCGTTTCTGCCTGAAGATGATTGCGCTCCTGGAAGCTGACAGGGAAGCCCCGGCGGCACCGGACCCGACGCGCCGCAGCAAGCCGCGCCGCCCGCCGGCCGCACCGGCGAAAGCATGACGGCCTCGATCCCCCAGTACTTGAAATTGCTCGACCTCGGCGGCCGCGGCTTTGTCGTGCTGGGCGCCGGCCAGGGCATCGGCGAGCAAACCGCCCATGCGCTGGCCCAGGCCGGCGCCACGGTGCTTTGCGTCGACAACGACCGGGATCGCGGCGAGCGGATCGCGCGCGCCGTCGGCGGGCATGCCTGCCGTGCCGACGTCACCCGGCGGGCCGACATGGAGCGTGTCTTCCGCGGGGCACGCGAAAAACTCGGTGCCGTGACCGGCATCGTCGACATCGTGGGCATCGCCCGCCTGAAGTCGCTGGCCGCCTTCGACGACACCGCCTGGTCCGAGCAGTTCGACCAGGTTTTGCGGCATGCGTTTCTCACCCTGCAAATCGGCGCGGCTGCGGTGAAGGAGGCGGGCGGCGGCACCATCACCTTCGTGGGCTCGATGGCGGGCTTACGCGCGGTGCGCGACCAGGTCGCCTACGGCACCGCCAAGGCCGCCCTGCATCACCTCGTGCGCGCCGGTGCCGCCGAGCTCGCACGCGATCGCATTCGGGTCAATGCCGTGGCGCCGGGCTTCATCCGCACGCCGCGCCTGGAGCAGCTTCTCAGCCCCGACCAATGGCGCCTGATCGAGGAGACCATCCCGCTCGGCCGCGCCGCGCAACCCTGCGAGATCGCCGCGCCGCTGCTTTTTTTCGCGTCCGAGCTCAGCTCGCACATCACCGGTCAGGTTCTGGCCGTCGATGGCGGCACCGCCAACCAAGCCGCCCTGCCGGTCCTGAAGTTCGGCCAGCCCGCTTCTTCGTAGCAGAGTGTGCCCGTCAACGCCTCTCCCCCGCTAGGGTCCCGCTAGGGGGAGAGGCTGGAAGAGGGGGTTACACCCGTCGTCGCCCCCTCTCCTCGCCTCTCCCCGCGAGGGGGAGAGGAATATGAAAAAGTTACGCGGCGGTCGCGATCACCTTGTGCTGGGCCGCGAGCGTGCGCCAATGGGCGCCCGGCTCGAGCTTGCCCGAGACGCCCACGATGTTCGTCGTGTCGGCGTGCAGGCCGAGCGGATCGCGCCCCTCCGCCGCCTGCTTGGCGCAGGTCATCAGCGCGCGATAGAGCCTGGGCAGGGCCACGTCGGCCACGCTCAGGATCTCCTTGGAGCGGTCGCGGATCGGCCCGGCGGACATGCTGACAGCGGCGTCTTCCTGAGTGAAGCTCGGCAGGCCGGTGAAATGGCCGCGCCGCTGCGCCGGGCGATCTTGCAGGAAATTGTTGGCGCGGCAGGCGGCGTGCGGCGCATCGCAGGTGGCGAGGCTCAGCCCGTAGGCGTCGAGCGCGGCCTGGTCCAGACCCACGAACTCGAGCTGCCGGCTGCGCAACGGCTCCTCGCCGATCTTCTTCTCGGCATCCCACCAAACATGGAAGAACAGCGTCCGCGTGTCGCTCACCGGCACCAGGGCGAAGAACAGGTCGCCGTTGGGGTTGAGGATGAAGCAGGGCGGCACGCACGCGGCGATGCGCGCCATCACGCCGGCGTCGGGATCGTCCGAGATCGGCCGCATGGCGACGTAATGGAAGCCGAATTCAGTTTCTTCGGCCTCGATGCGCGCCGCAGCGTTGAACTGCATGTGCGCCGTCTTCTTGGCGAAGTCGAGCTCCGATCCGCCGGTGGTCTTGAGCGGCGCCGTGTGCAGCACCGTGAGGTGCGAGGAATCGACCAGGCCCTCCATGACCTGCACGTAGTTGCAGTTCACCACGGCATAGACCGGCAAAAGATGAGAGGACGAAAGCGCGAAGAACGGCCACCGCGGGAACGGCGGCGCCTGCGCCGCCGGGCCGAGGTACACCCAGACCAGTCCGCCGGCCTCGCGGACCGGGTAGGCGCGGGCCTTGAACCGCTGCTTGAACGCCGGATCGGCGACGTTGGGCGTCTCGAGCACCGTGCCGTCGACCGCGAACTTCCAGCCGTGATAGATGCAGCGGATGCCGCCCTGCTCGACGCGGCCCAGCGCCAGCGAGGCGCTGCGATGACAGCAATATTCGTCGAGCAGGCCGACCTCGCCGTCGCTGTCGCGGAAGGCGACGAAGTCCTCGCCCAAGAGCTGCACGCGCCGCGGATCGCAGTCCGGCGCTGGCAATTCCGACGACAGCAGCGCCGGCAGCCAAAACCTGCGGAACGCGGTGCCCATCGGCGTCCCGGCACCGACCCGGCAGATCAAGTCGTTGTTCTCCTTGGTCAGCATGGCGTTCCTCCCGGGCTGGCGCCGCCGCGACAACCTTCCACGGAAGATCATTTGCGTCAATAGTCTTCCATGGAAGACTATTGCGATCGGCCGGCGCAGCGCCGTCAGCGCATCGGCACGGGCAGGCGACGGTGGATCGCCATCAGGGCGATAATGCTGAGCACCGCCGTTGCCATCAGGTAATAGCTGGGCGACAGCGGATCGCCGGTGTTGGCGATCAGCCAGGTCGCGACGAACGGGGCGAAGCCGCCGAAGATCGTCACCGAGATGCTGAAGCTCAGCGAGACGCCGACCGCGCGCGTCTCGACCGGGAACTGCTCCGACATCACCGACGGCAGCACGCCGCTGTAGCCCGCCTTGATCAGGTTGAGGAAGCCCACGGCAAACATCGCGGTCGCAAGCGACGGAAAGGCATCCATCAGCCAGAAGCAGGGGTAGGCCGCGAGCAGGAACAGCCAGGCGGCGATCAGCATGATGCGGGTGCGCGGCACGATGCGGTCCGACCAGTAGCCGGCCACCACCGAGAAGACGGCGAGGATGACGCCGCCCAGCAGCGTGGCGGCAAAGCCGGTATAGGCCGGCAGGTGCAGCGTCTTGACCCCGTAGGTCGGCACGTAGAGCAGCAGATAGTACGAGCTGTTCGAGACGATGGCGGCGCCCAGCGCCAGCAGCAGGGCGGCCGGATGGCGGCGCAACAGGTCGCCGAGCGGTAGGGCGCGCGGCTTTTCGGCCGCGAGGAAGTCGGCGGTCTCGGCGATGCGCGCGCGGATGTAGAGCCCGGCAGGGCCGACCAGCAGGCCGAAGACGTAGGGCACGCGCCAGCCCCAGTCGACCAGCTGCTCGTGCGTCAGCAGCGTGGTGAGCCCCAGGCCGAACAGCGAGACGATGACCGAGACGATGCCGGTGGTCGCCCATTGCCAGCTGGCGCTGTAGCCCTTGCGCGCGCCGCCGTGCTCGACCAGGAAGGCGACCGCGCTGCCGAACTCGCCGCCGACCGAGAAGCCCTGCAGGATGCGCGCGACGGTGATGAGGATCGGCGCGGCAACGCCGATCGTGGCATAGCCCGGCGTTATGAGCATCAGGATGGTGCCGAGCAGCATCAGCCCGATCGACAGCGTCAGCCCGGCCTTGCGGCCGGCGCGGTCGGAATA